>CAYLYV010000083.1:0-4942 GCA_964387655.1 uncultured Cypionkella sp.
CAGACCGACTGGATGATCTCCAGCCCCGGATCCTGCCCGTGGGAGTGAATTCCGAACAAGCGGCCTCCGGCCCGCAGCGCCCGGGCCAGCGGTGCTATGCTCCGCCTGGCCCGGAAATTCACCAGAGATTTGGACCGGTACCGCCGCGAAGCCAAAAACCGGGCGAAAATGGCCACCGGACGGGCCCCCCCGGCCAGGTTTCCGCCCGCCTGTGGGAGGTTTGGGATGGCCACCGGGCGGGGTTCCGCCGCCTTATCCCGCGCGAATTTCCCCTTCCGGGGCCGGTCAATCTGGCGCGGCACAGACCCCATAAAACCGGGCTGGCGCAATTCGCGGCCAAAAACATTATTGCCGGCAATCGACAAAGCCGGGGACATGGCAAGGTTCTGATAGACCGTCTCGATGCCTTCGGCGCGGGCATCCTCTGGCCCCCGGAAATGCACCGGGCGGCCGTCCAACTCAATAGTGCCATGGTCAGGGGTCACAGCCCCCGATAACGCCTTGATCAAGGTGGATTTGCCCGCGCCGTTGTCGCCGATCACCGCGACGATCTCGCCTGCGTTCAGGTCGAAATCGGCCCCGTTCATGGCAACAACCGTGCCATAGCGTTTCATCAACCCGCGTGCGCGCAGGATAGGAGTACCCGTGGTCATTGCGAAGCCCTCCGCAGCCATTGATCCAAAGCAACGGCGATGATCACAAGGCAACCCGCCGCGAACATCTGCCAGTAATCGTCCACCCCGGCCAAAGACAGGCCGGTGTTGAACACGCCCACAATGAAGGCCCCCAGCACCGAGCCGATGATCGAGCCGCGCCCGCCAAACAGCGAGGTGCCGCCAATCACCACAGCGGTGATCGACCCAAGGTTCACCGTATCAAACGCGATGGGCGAGACAGACCCCACCCGGCCAATCGCGATCCAGGCCGCGAAACCGCAGATCAGACCCGCCACGGCATAGACCGAAATCAACGTGTTGCTAACCTTGATCCCCGAGAGCATTGCCGCATCAGGGTCATCACCAATCGCATGAACATGGCGGCCCCAAGAGGTTTGGTTCAAGACATACCACAGCACCGCCGCCAGCAAGATCAGGGTGATGCCGCCGTAAGAAATCGACGCGCCGCCCATGTTAAAACCTTTGCCGAACCACAGCAAAGCCGGGGCTTTGGCGTCAATATCGACGTTGCGGATGGATTCCGACTGCGAATACCACAGCTTCAGCGCGTTGAAGATCGACAGCGTGCCCAAGGTGACGATGAACGGCGGCAGTTTGACCTTGGCCACCAGCACGCCGTTGATAAAGCCCATCAACCCGCCAAAGAACAACCCGATCAGGATCGCCAGCCCCACGGGCAAGCCCGTAACCACCGCGAGATTGCCCATGATCAGCGAGCAGACCACAAGGATCGCCCCGACCGACAGATCAATCCCCGCTGTCAGGATCACCAGCGTCTGCGCCAAGGCGACAAAGCCCGTCACCGTGACCTGTTTCAGCACGGTCGACAAAGCGCCGATGCCCAGAAACCGCGGCGCGATGACGCTGAAACAGATCACCGAGATCAGCAGCACAAGCGCCGGGATCATGGTGGGATAGTTGCGCAGATAGCCGCGCAACACGGGTATGAAAGATTTATCGTCCCGCTCAAAGGCCGCGACCGCCGTATCGGCTTTGGTCAGCGTCGCCTCAAAGTCGGAAATGGTTTTGGTTGGTGCTGCATCTGTGCTCATCGCTTCGGCTTCCCCTCCGGTGATGATCCTCGAAACCCATCGCATCAGGTTTCGCTTAAGAAGAAGGGCGACTGTAAAGCCGCCCCTCTGTTAATCAAGCCGCTTGATCAAACGGCCCGGTTCAGCCCCAGCAGAGCTCGGTGCCTTTGGTGCTGTCGATCGACTCGACGCCAGCGGCGGGCTTGTCGGTGACAAGGTTGACGCCGGTGTTGAAGAAGGTCAGCCCTTCGGATGCGGTCGGTTTGGTGCCGTCTTTGGCGAAGGCCGCGATGGCTTCGACGCCTTTCGACGCCATCAGCAGCGGGTATTGCTGCGAAGTCGCGCCAATCACGCCGCCTTTGACCGAAGCCACGCCGGGGCAGCCGCCGTCAACCGAAACGATGATCGCTTGCGCTTCTTTGCCAGCGTTTTTCAGCGCTTGGTAAGCGCCTTCAGCCGCCGGTTCGTTGATGGTGTAGACCACATTGATATCCGGGTCTTTTGCCAGCAGGGTTTCCATCGCGCGCAGACCGCCTTCGGGGTTCGCGTCCGAGGATTCATGGCCGATCACGCGCGGATCGGTTTCCGAGCCCATCACAGCCAGATCCGGCACTTCGATGCCGAAGCCCTTCAGGAAGCCGGTGTCGCGCTGCACGTCAACCGAGATGTTGTCTTTGTTGATGTCCAGCATCGCGATCTTGGCCTTGGAGGTGTCGCCCAAGGTGGCGGCAGCCCATTGACCGATCAGCAGGCCAGCCTGGAAGTTGTCGGTGGCAAAGGTCATGTCCTGCGCTTCGGCATCGGCCAGCGGCGTGTCGAGCGCGATCACCAGAATGCCAGCGGCGCGGGCGTCTTTCAGGGCCGGTCCAACCGAGTCGTTCGACGGCGTGATCAGGATACCTTTGGCGCCAGCGGCGACACAGTTTTCAATCGCGGTGATCTGCGGGGCCGCGTCGCCGTCTTTCTCACCGGCATAGGCCTGGAAATCCATGCCCGCATCGGCGGTAGCTTTCTCAGCACCCTTTTTCATCATGACGAAGAAGGGGTTGGTGTTGTTTTTGGTGATCAGGCAAGCCAGATCAGCCGCCGAAGCAGATCCCGCCATCAGCGCAATCGCAGCCGCACCCAGCAGGGCTTTGGTGGTGAATGTCATTGGTCGTCCTCCCAAGGATTTCGGGGTTTATTCCCCTGTCGAAAGCGTTTCGCCAAGAGCTTCTCCTGCCCGGCGATGGCGTTACATGGCCTGATTCCCCCTGTTGCGTCAAGATAAATAAATCAGAGTGATTTATTATTGACAGCACCGCCGCCAAGCCGCAGTCTGCCGTCCAATGCGGGCGAAAACAGCCTGTGGAATCGTTGATTTTCCTCGGGGGGAGGCTGTCATTCATGCTGATCGGAATCTCTCCCTTGCTGGGGCCAGAGTTGCTGCACGCGTTGCGGGCGATGGGACATGGCGATGAGATCGCTTTGGTCGATGGCAATTATCCCGCCGCCGAACATGCCCGCCGGCTGATCCGCGCTGATGGGATTTTGCTGATGCCGATGCTGCGCGCGGTGCTGAAAATCCTGCCGGTCGAGGCCGCGTTCCGCTCTAGCCTGCACAATGATCCTGCCCAGCGCGGCGTCATCCATCATGGCTTGGATGATCTCTGCCACACCTGCGGTCAGCATTTCACCCTGACCCCGCTCAGTGGCGATCAGCTTTACCCGCGCATCAAGGCGGCTTATGCCATCATTGCCACCTCGGAAGCCGAACTTTTCGCCAATGTCATCTTGCGCAAGGCCGCCCTGCCTGCCTCTGCCACACAATAGGTCCCCTTATGCCCTCGGGCGCTGAACTTCTTCCAGAGCGACCAAGCGACGACCTCGGGTTGCGCGGCTCGAACCAATCGGGGATGCGGGATCATAACGAGCGGCTGGTGCTGTCACTGGTGCGCCAGCAGGGCGGGCTTGCGAAATCCGACATCGCGCGCAAAACCGGGCTTTCGGCGCAAACCGTATCGGTGATCATGCGCGCATTGGAACGTGACGGCCTGTTGCTGCGCGGCGAACCCCAGCGCGGTCGCATCGGCCAGCCTTCGGTGCCGATGTTTCTCAACCCCGAGGGCGCGTTCTTTCTAGGGCTGAAGATCGGGCGGCGGTCGGTGGATCTGACGCTGGTCGATTTCATGGGTCGGGTGCGCGCCACCCAGCGGCAGATTTACCGATACCCGTCACCCCGCGCCGTGGTGGATTTCGTCGCCCGCACCCTGCCGGAAGTGATCGCCACCCTGACGGCACCCGAGCGCGCCCGGATCAGCGGCATGGGCGTGGCGATGCCATTTCAGCTGTGGTCTTGGGTGCAACTGATCGGTGCGCCGAAGGCGGATATGGAGGCTTGGCGGCACGCCGACATTCAGGCCGAACTCGCCGCCGTCACCGGGCTGCCGGTCTATGTGCAAAACGACGCCACTTCGGCCTGCGGCGCGGAACTGGTGTTCGGCACCGGCGAGCGGCCAAAGGATTTCCTGTATTTCTACTTCGGCTATTTCGTCGGCGGCGGGCTGGTGCTGAACGGCCAGTTGTTTCTGGGCCGTTCTGGCAATGCCGCAGGTGTCGGCCCGATGCCGGTGCCGGGGCGCGATGGCAAGATGGACCGTCTGATTTCCGCCGCCTCGATGTCCACCCTCGCCGCGGCGATGGAGGCTGCGGGCGAGCCTTCCGACCATCTGTTCGAACAGCATGAACACTGGAACGTCTCGCCGCAGATCCTGTCCGACTGGATGGATCAGGCCGCCTATGGTCTGGCTTGGGCGGCGCTCACCGCCGCCTCGCTGTTGGAAATTGAGGCCGTGATGATCGACGGCTGGATGCCCACCGAGATTCGCGCCGAAATCACCCGCCGCACCCATGCCGCATTGCACGCGCTGGATCTCGACGGCATCGACCCCCCGCTGATCCGCGAAGGCAGCCTCGGCGCGCAGGCCCGCGCTTTGGGGGCCGCCGCGATTCCCTTGTCACAACGCTACCTGATCGACCAGAACGCGGCGGGGCGTGAGGGCTGAGCCTCGAACCCCACTCATTTCCCTACAATTTGCCTAAAATTGTCATCCTCTGCGCAGAAATATCCCACGGGGGAAGGCCTGATGTGCCCTTCGCACATCAGGCCTTGAGGGTGTGAGACCCCATCTGCGGGGCGCCATAAATGCCGCCCAGTCCAGCCCAGCGCCTGCCCCGCCCACCCAGCCATCGCCC
>CAYLYV010000083.1:4952-12098 GCA_964387655.1 uncultured Cypionkella sp.
TGCGCAAGCTCGTCGTCACGCGCATCGAGGAGGCCGGACGCCGGCTGAAGGACCAGGGCTACGTGGCGGACCTCGCCCCCCTGGCCCAGGTGGCGAAGCCGGCGGCGCCCGCGGAGTCGCAGCCCGTGCTGGCCAACGCGGAGACGGAGGAGGACGGCGCGGAGGAGCAACGCCCGGACCTGACGCCCGAGGACGAGTCCCCGCCCTCCGAGGAGGAGCTGCTGTTGCGCGCCGGTCGCCTGAAGCCCCCGGGGGAAGGCCTGGGGTGCCCTTCCCAAACCAGGTCTTGGGGGTGTGAATCCCCATTTGCGGTGCGCCAAAAATGCCCCCCAGTCAAGGCCAGCTCCATCCCCACCGAACCAGCCATCGCCCGACCGTCCGCTTTCATCTTGATCCCGGCAGCAAAATCCTTACCTTTGAACCAGATAGGCCGCCCCCTTAGGGTCATCCTCTCTGCTCAAATATCCCACGGGGGAAGGCGGGATGTGCTCTTCGCACATCAGGCCGTGGGGGTGTGAAACCCCCAATTCCGCCGCAGTCCAGCAAACTGCGGTTTGCCACCCAGCGCCGGAAGGGCAACCGATGTCACTTGCCTTGATCGCCGCTCTGCCCTTCCTCGCTGCCCTGACCCCGGCCCTGACTCAACGGTTCGGTCGCGGCATCGCCACCCTGACAGTCGCGCTGTTCACCGCCACCGCCCTCGCCCTGATCCTGTACCACCTACCCGCGATCATGGCAGGCGATACCCTCACCACCCAGATCAACTGGCTCCCCGCACTTGGCCTCAATGCAAATTTCCGGCTCGACGGCCTCGCCCTATTGTTCGCCCTGCTGATCCTAGGCATCGGATTGTTGATCCAAGCCTATGCCTGCTTTTACCTCGACCCATCCGAGCCCTATGCCCGCTTCCTCACCTACCTCATGCTGTTCCAAGGCGCGATGCTGGGCATTGTGCTGTCCGACAACATCCTGCTTTTGCTGGTGTTCTGGGAACTCACGTCGCTGTCGTCCTTCCTTTTGATCGGATTCTGGAGCCATCTTCCGCAAGCCCGCCAAGGCGCGCGGATGGCGCTTGCCACCACCGGCGCGGGCGGCTTGGCGATGATCGCAGGCCTGATGATCCTCGGCCATATCGTCGGCAGCTATGACCTTTCCACCATCCTGACCCAGAAAGCCGCCATCCAAGCCAGCCCGCTGTATCTGCCCGCGCTGATCCTGATCCTGCTCGGTGCCTTCACCAAACCGGCGCAATTCCCGTTCCACTTCTGGCTGCCGCACGCCATGGCCACCCCGACCCCGGTGTCGGCCTACCTGCACTCGGCCACCATGGTGAAAGCCGGGTTGTTCCTGCTCGCCCGCCTCTGGCCGGTACTGTCTGGCACGCCGGAGTGGTTCTGGATTGTCACAAGCGCGGGCTTGATCACCATGGCCTTCGCCGCCAAAGTCGCTTTGTTCAAGGATGATCTGAAAGCCATCCTTGCCTATTCCACCGTCAGCCATCTTGGCCTGATCACCTTCCTGCTCGGCCTCGGCACCAAAGCCGCTGCGACCGCCGCGATCTTTCACATCATTTGTCACGCAACCTTCAAAGCCGCGTTGTTCCTGCTGGCGGGTATCGTCGATCACGCCACCCACACCCGCGATATCCGCGCCTTGGGCGGGTTGCGCCGCGCCATGCCGATCACCTTCGGCCTTGCTACTATCGCCACCCTGTCGATGGCAGGCATCCCGCCGCTGAACGGTTTTCTGTCGAAAGAGATGATGCTGGAAGAAGCCGCCCACACTGCCCCGTGGATCATCCCGGTGCTGGCGACCCTCGCCGCGCTGCTGTCGGTCGCCTATTCGCTGCGCTTCCTGACCTACACCTTCCTCGGCCCCACCCCCACTTACACGCACCAACCGCACGACCCCACCCCCGGTCTCTGGCTACCCCCCGCGATCCTTGCCCTACTTGTGATTGCCATCGGCCTCGCCCCCATGCCACTTGCCGGATGGCTGGTCGATGCCGCCACCTCTGCCACCACAGGCGCGCCAATCCATGCCCATATCGCGCTTTGGCACGGGCTTGAAACGCCCGCCCTCTGGGTGTCGCTTGCGGCCATCGGTGGGGGCCTCATCTCCCTCGGCCTCTACCCCGCCCTGCGCCGGATCTGGGACGCCACCCCGAAACCGGAAGCCAAAGCGATCTTCGACGCGGGTCTCACCGCCCTGACCCAAGCCGCCCAAATCCTCACCGAGAAACTGCACAACGGCAGCCTGTCGCGCGCCTTCAGCCTTGCGCTGCTGACCATCCTCACCCTCGGCCTCTACGCCTACCACTCCGCCGAAAGCCTGCCCGGCAGCCGTGCCCTCACCCCCATCGCCGCTGCCCCCGCCGTGGGCTTTGCGCTGCTGATCACCGCCGCCATCGCCGCCACCTTCCTGCACCGCAAACGCCTGCTGGCGCTGCTGCTGGTTGGCATCGCCGGGCTGATCCTGTCGGCGGGCTTCGCCTATCTCTCCGCCCCCGACCTTGCGCTGACCCAGATCACCGTCGAGGTTGTCACCGTCGCCCTGATGCTGCTGGCGCTGAACTTCCTGCCGAAAACCACCCCACGCAAGCCAGCAACCTTGCGCAAACTCCGCGACGCCGCCCTTGCCCTCGGCGCAGGCGCGGCCACCGCCGCCCTCGCCTATGCCCTGCTGACCCGCGAGGCGATCTTCCCGCCGATCTCGGCCTTCCACCTTGCACAATCGCTGCCCGGAGCCGGGGGCCACAACGCCGTCAACACCATCATCGTCGACTTCCGCGGCTACGACACCTTTGGCGAGATCATCGTGCTCGGCATCGCCGCTTTGCTGATCTTCGCTTTGACCGAAAGCCTACTGCAAACCAAATGGGCCGTCCGCCCCGACCAAACCGCAGGCGATGCAGGCGACCCGCACCCGATCATGCTGCAAACCGCCACAAGGCTGATCCTGCCGATGGCAATGCTGGTCGGCTGCTACCTGTTCCTGCGCGGCCATAATGAACCCGGTGGCGGCTTTGTCGCGGGCCTCGTCTTTGCAATCGGATTTGTCCTGCAATATATCGCAAGCGGCCAAGACTGGGCCGCCGCCCGCAGCCGCATCCCCTATCACGCGATGATCGGCGCAGGCGTGCTGGTGGCCAGCACCACCGGAGTCGGCTCGTTCCTTGCCGGTCGCCCATTCCTGACGTCGAATTACACCCACCTGCACCTGCCCCCCCTGCAGGATTTCGAACTCGCCACCGCCGCCTTGTTCGACCTCGGCGTGTTCCTCTGCGTGTTGGGCGCTGTGATGCTGGCGCTGGACGCCCTCGCCCGTCTGGCAAAACCGCAGGAGGCCCGCTGATGGAAATCCTGATCGCCACGGCCATCGGCACCCTGACCGCCTGCGGCCTTTACCTGATGCTGCGCGCCCGCACCTTCCCGGTGATCCTTGGCCTGTCGCTGTTGTCCTATGCGGTGAACCTGTTCATCTTCATCTCAGGCCGCATCAAACTGAACGCCGCCCCGATCATCGGCGAGAATGGCCAATACACCGACCCGCTGCCGCAAGCCTTGGTGCTGACCGCCATCGTGATTTCCTTCGGGATGACCGCCGTTCTGGTGATCCTAGCGCTGGGGTCTTACCTGACCGCAGGCCACGACCGTATTGATACCGATGCCGACCCAAAGGATCAGCCATGAGCCAGTTGCTGATCCTGCCCGTGATTCTGCCCGCCATCCTTGCGGGGGCGATCATCCTGTTCGCCCGCAACGCGCTGAACGCCCAACGCGCCATCTCGATCCTTGGCACCATAGCCCTGCTGGCCCTTGCCCTCACGCTGATCCAAGCCCCCACCCAAGCCTATTTCCTAGGGAACTGGCCCGCCCCCTTCGGCATCGCCCTCACCCTGGACCGCCTCTCGGCGCTGATGCTGCTGCTGACCGCAAGCCTCGCCCTGATCATCCTGATCCACACGATCCGCACCGGATGGGACACCAAAGGCCGCCATTTCCACGCGCTGTATCTGTTTCAACTGATGGGCCTGAACGGAGCCTTCCTGACCGGCGACGCCTTCAATCTGTTCGTGTTCTTCGAGGTGCTGCTGATCGCCTCGTATGGTCTGATGGTGCATGGCGGAGGTGAGGCCCGCATCCGCGCCGGCGTACAATATGTCGCGTACAATCTGCTTGGCTCGACGCTGTTCCTGTTCGCGCTGGCGACGATCTACAGCACCACCGGCACGCTGAACATGGCCGACCTTGCGCAGAAACTGCCCGAAATCCCGGCGGGTGACACCGCGCTGATCCGCGTGGCGGCTGTGCTGCTGATGCTGGTCTTTGCCGTCAAGGCCGCATTGGTGCCGCTGCAATTCTGGCTTCCCGGCACCTATGCCAATGCCCCCGGCCCGGTGGCCGCGCTGTTCGCGGTGATGACCAAAGTCGGGGCCTACGCGCTGATCCGCTTCGGCACTCTGGTGTTCCCCACCGACCTGCCCGCCACCACCACCCTCCTGGCGAGCCTGCTCTACCCCGCCGCCCTTGCGACCATCGCCATCGGAGCCTTGGGCACCCTCGGCACCCGCAGCCTGCCCCGCCAGATCGCCTTCGCCGCCATCGGCTCGATGGGCACGCTGCTGCTGGCGGTCTCGGCCTTCACCCCAGAAGCCACCAGCGCCGCCCTCTACTACCTGCTGCACTCCACCCTCGCGACCGCCGCGCTGTTCCTGATCGCAGACCTGACCCGCAGCCGCCGCGACGGGGTCACCGCCGCGCTCTACATGGCCGCCGCCATCGCCATGGCCGGGATGCCGCCGCTGTCGGGCTTCGTCGGCAAACTGCTGATCTTGGATGCGCTGCGCGGTGATGCAATCGCATGGACAGCCATCCTCATAGCCTCGCTGCTCACCATGATCGGCTTTGCGCGGCAGGGGTCTGACCTGTTCTGGAAATCCCCCGGCACCGAAGCCCCGCCCCAAAGCAAAGCCGCCGTCGTGATCTGCCTTGCCACCCTCGCCGCGCTGACCATCGCCGCAGGCCCGATCACCGACGGGTTGACCCTGACCGCCGAAGCCCTGCACCACCCGACCGCCTATATCGCCGCCAACCAACTCGGGGGCACCGAATGAGCCGCATCTTCCCCCACCCGATGCTCTCCGCCACCCTGTTCCTCGCCTGGCTGCTGCTCGCGGGCGGCCTGTCGCTGAACTCCCTGCTGATGGCCACGATCCTTGCCACAATCATCCCGCTTGCCACCCAAACCTATTGGCCGGGCCGCCCGAAAATCCGCCACCCTTTGCGGCTGATCAGCTATGTTGCGCTGGTGCTCTGGGATGTGATCGTCGCCAATATCCAAGTCGCCCGCATCATCCTGTTCATGCCGACATCGCAGATCAAATCCGCATGGATCAGCGTTCCCGTCGATCTGCCCTGCCCCGAAGCCATCGCCCTTCTGGCAGGCACCATCACCCTGACCCCCGGCACGCTGACCGCCGAATTTTCTGCCGATAACAAAGCGCTGCTGATCCACGCCCTGCACGCGCCTGACCCCGACGCCACCCGCGCCGAGATCAAATCCCGCTATGAGACCCGGTTGCAAAGGATTTTCCGCTGATGCTGACCTATGCCCTCACCTTCGCCATCGCCTGCTTTGCACTGGCGCTGATCCTCAACCTGATCCGCCTCGCCACCGCGCCAACGATGCCCGACCGCATCTTGACGGTCGATACCATGGTGATCAACGTCATCGCCCTGATCGTGCTCTACGGCGTGCAAACCCACTCCACAATTGTCTTCGACGCCGCCCTGCTGCTGGCGATGACCGGCTTTATTTCGACCATCGCCTTCTGCAAATTCCTGCTGCGCGGGGGGATCATCGAATGAGCCTTGCCGTCGAAATCCTGATCTCCGCCCTGCTGATCATCGGCGGCAGCTTTGGTCTGATCGGCAGCTTTGGCCTGCTGAAACTACGCGAGCCGATGCAACGCCTGCACGCCCCCACCAAAGCCACCACCGTCGGCGTCGGAGCCTCGCTGATCGCCGCCGCCCTTACCCTGCTGTGGCAAACCGGAACTGCCAGCTGGCAAGGCGTGATGGTCGCCGCTTTCCTGTTCCTCACCGCGCCGCTGTCAGGCTTGATGCTGGCCAAGGCGCACCGCCACCTCAGCCGCCCCAACCTGCCGCCGACAGGCACCAAAGCCCCATGGGCGGGTGAGACCCCACCCAAGCCTTAAACCCCCGGATTTAACCTATCGGTCAAATCCCGCCCAGATACCCCAACAGCCCCCTTGCCACCCCGGCCTTCCCCGCGCACTCTGGCCACACCCCTTTAGGTGAGGCTCCGATGCAAACCCTGACCGAGACCAAAACCCAACTGCCGACGCTGACCCACACCCGCAACCCCGGCATGACGCTGGATCTGGATTGGGTGGCGGGCGTGCAAGCCAACACCTCGGCCATCGAGCGACGCGCCAATACCTTGGGCGGCAGACGTTCGGTTAAAAAAGAGTTTCAAGCGGCGTGGCTGCTCAAAGCCATCAGCCTGATCGACCTTACCACCCTGTCCGGCGATGACACCGAAGGCCGCGTCAAACGGCTGTGTGCCAAGGCCCGCCAACCCGTCGCCCCGTGGATGCTCGACAAACTGGGCTTGCAAGGCCTGACCACCGGGGCGGTCTGCGTCTATCACGAAATGGTCGGCACGGCGGTCCGCGCGCTGGAAGGCACCAGTATCCCCGTCGCCGCTGTCTCTACTGGCTTTCCCGCTGGCCTCTCGCCCTACCACCTGCGCATCGCCGAAATCGGTGAATCCGTCCGCGCCGGGGCGAAAGAAATCGACATCGTGATCTCCCGCCGCCATGTGCTGACCGGAAACGGGCAAGCGATGTAAGATGAGATGCGCGAGATTCCCGCCCCCTGGGCCCCGGGCGACGGGTCGGGCGTGGGGCCGCCGCCGCCCGTGCCCGAAGCCCCCCCGAGCCAGGCACCCGAAAACAATCCGGCCGAGCAGTTGGCCGAACAGCTCCACCTGGCCCGCCAGTCGGGCTACCAGGACGGCTATCGCGATGGCCTCGTCGCCCTCGACGGCTTCAAGCAAAGCTTTACCCACCAGACATCGATGCAGGTCGGCAACCTGCTGCATTCGCTCGGCACCCAGCTC
>CAYLYV010000083.1:12108-20803 GCA_964387655.1 uncultured Cypionkella sp.
GAGGGCCCCGCCTGTGGGCCAGCGAATGTCAACGGGCTCCTTGCCTCGGTCGGGTTGCAAACCTTGCGCAACGCCGCCCGCGCCTGGCTCGTCTGCATGATGGCGGGGGCAGATTTCATCAAAACCTCCACCGGGAAAGAGCCCGTCAACGCCACCCTGCCCGTCACCCTCACCATGATCCGCTGCATCCGCGAGTACCAGGACCGCACCGGCATCAAGGTCGGCTACAAACCCGCGGGCGGCATTGCCAAGGCTAAAGACGCGCTGCTGTATCTGGCGCTGATGAAAGACGAACTTGGCCATCCGTGGCTGCAGCCCGACCTGTTCCGCTTCGGCGCATCGTCTCTGCTTGGCGATATTGAACGCCAGTTGGAGCACCACCTGACCGGCCAATACTCGGCGTCCAACCGCCACGCGATGGGCTAACCTTATGCCCGCCCTAATAATTTCACATTGGTCCAAATATCCAGGCCGGAACTCTAGAATTCCGGCTAGCCGGAGGCGCACACCAGCCTCACATATTCCCGCCCAAAGCCTGCCGCCCCGTCAAAGGACAACGCCATGACCCAGCCCACCGTCCGCGAGATTTTCGACAGCATGGCATATGGCCCCGCCCCCGAAAGCAATGCCGAGGTTTTGGCGTGGCTGAGCAAGCACAAAAGCTTCGGCCACTGGATCGACGGCGCCTTCACCAAGCCCGGCGAGACGTTTGAGTCCCGCAACCCCGCCACCGCCAAACCGCTTGCCCATATCACCCAAGGCACCGCGTCTGACGTGGATGCAGCGGTGAAAGCCGCCCGCCACGCCCAGCCGAAATGGGCGAAACTCCCCGGTCATGCGCGGGCGAAATACCTCTACGCCCTCGCGCGCCTTGTGCAGAAACATTCCCGCCTGCTCGCGGTGCTGGAGACGATGGACAACGGTAAGCCGATCCGCGAATCGCGCGACATCGACATCCCCCTGGTCGCCCGCCATTTCTATTACCACGCAGGCCTCGCCCAGCTGATCGACGCCGAACTGCCCGGCCAAGCGCCCCTTGGTGTGTGCGGAGCCGTCATCCCGTGGAACTTCCCGCTGCTGATGCTGGCATGGAAAGTCGCTCCGGCGCTGGCCGCAGGCAATACGGTGGTGCTGAAACCCGCCGAATACACCCCGCTGACTGCGCTGCTGTTCGCCGAACTGACCCGAGAGGCGGGCCTGCCGAAAGGCGTGCTGAACATCGTCACCGGCGACGGCGAGACTGGCGCGGCCCTCGTCAACCACCCCGACGTCAACAAAATCGCCTTCACCGGATCGACCGCCGTGGGCCGCAAGATCCGCGAAGTCACCGCAGGCTCGGGCAAAGCCCTGACTTTGGAGTTGGGCGGCAAATCCCCCTATATCGTGTTCGACGACGCCGATATCGACTCTGCCATCGAAGGCCTCGTCGATGCGATCTGGTTCAACCAAGGCCAAGTCTGCTGCGCCGGAAGCCGTCTGTTGATCCAAGAAGGTATCGCCGAGCGCTTCTACGAAAAGCTGAAACGTCGAATGGATGGCCTCCGCCTCGGCGATCCTTTGGACAAATGCATCGACGTTGGAGCCATCGTTGACCCGGTGCAACTCGCCACGATCAAGGGTCTGGTGGACACCAATAAAGACGGCGAAACCTACCAGGCCGCCTGCGCCGTCCCCGAAGGCTGCTTCTACCCGCCCACCCTGATCACCGGGCTCTCCGCCGCCTCCACGCTGATGCAGGAAGAAATCTTCGGCCCGGTGCTGGTAGCCATGACTTTCCGCACCCCCAGCGAAGCCGTCGATCTCGCCAACAACACCAAATACGGTCTCGCCGCGACGCTCTGGTCTGAGAACATCAACCTCGCCCTCGACGTAGCCCCCAAAATCAAGGCGGGCGTAGTTTGGGTCAACGCCACCAACCTGTTCGACGCCGCCGCCGGATTCGGCGGCGTGCGCGAAAGCGGCTTTGGTCGCGAAGGCGGATGGGAAGGGCTGCTGGCCTATCTCAAACCCATCCGCGCCAGCAAACCGCTGAACCCGGTAAAACCCTTCGAGCCCCCCGCCATCATCGAAGCCTCCAGCATCGACCGCACCGCCAAACTCTACATCGCCGGCAAGCAAGCCCGCCCCGATGGCGGCTATTCGCTTCCCATTTGGTCGCCAAAGGGCAAGCTGCTCGGCCACGCGGGCCTTGGCAACCGCAAAGACATCCGCAACGCGGTCGAGGCCGCCCATGCCGCGAAATCCTGGGCCAAAACCACCGCCCACACCCGCGCGCAAATCCTGTTCTACATCGCCGAAAACCTCTCCGCCCGCGCTGTCGAGTTCGCGAACCGCCTGCGCGACCTGACTGGGCGCTCCGGCGAAGCCGAGGTTGAGGCCAGCATCGCCCGGCTGTTCACCTACGCCGCTTGGGCCGATAAATTCGACGGTGCTGTGAAATCCGTCCCGCTGCGCGGCGTGGCTTTGGCGATGAACGAGCCCTGCGGCGTCATTGGCGCGCTCTGCGCCGATGACGCGCCTCTCTTGGGCCTGATCTCGCTGATGGCCCCCGCCATCGCGATGGGCAACACCTGCATCCTCGTGCCGTCCGAGCCGTTCCCGCTCGCCGCCACCGATTTCTACCAAGTGCTCGACACCTCTGACCTGCCCGCAGGCGTGGTCAATATCGTCACCGGGGCGCACACCGAACTCGCCAAACCCCTCGCAGGCCACCGCGATATTGATGCGGTCTGGAGCTTCTCCTCCAGCAACCTCTCCACCCTGATCGAGAAAGAATCCGCCGGAAACATCAAGCGCACCTGGGTCAACGGCGGCCAATCCCGCGACTGGATCACCGAAGGCGAGGGCCGCGCCTTCCTGCGCGCCGCCACCGAGGTGAAAACCATCTGGGTGCCCTACGGCGAGTGAACCAGCCCGAATTCGGGCCTAAACCTCTGGATTCTCCGGAATTGTTCACGTTACGTGAAAAATTCCCCCTGATCAGATTGCAAAACCTGTGACATAGTGTCCGGGTCATGCGCCATCGCAGACACCTAATCACGCCGAAATGGCGGAACCAAGGGACGCAAAAATGATCAATGAGTTTAAAACCTTCATCATGAAGGGCAATGTGATGGACCTCGCCGTGGGTATCATCATTGGCGCAGCCTTCACTGCGATCGTCAGCAGCCTTGTCGGCGATCTGATCAACCCGGTCATCGGCTTGATTTTGGGTGGGGTGAATTTCTCCGACATGTTCATCGACCTGTCGGGGACCAACCCGGCGAACATGGCCGCAGCCAAAGAATCCGGTGCTGCCGTCTTTGCCTATGGGGCCTTCATCACGGCGATCATCAACTTCCTGATCATCGCCTTCGTGGTGTTCATGCTGGTCAAAGCCATGAACAAACTGATGCCGAAAAAGCCCGAAGCGCCGCCGGTGCCGCTTGGCCCGACCGAGTTGGACGTGCTGAAAGAAATCCTCATCGCGGTGAAAAAGTAACCCGATCCGACAAACGATACGCGAAAGGCCCCCATCACTCCGGGGGCCTTTTCTATGCGTCCAAGCTCATATCGCAAACCCGGCAGCGCGTCTGCGGCGGGCTCGATGCCCGCCGCAGACGCACCCAGTTTCAGATCGACAATGCGTCCAGCCCCGAGATCGTCGGCAGCCCCAAAGCCACGCCCACCGCTGCATAGGTCAACTTGCCCGCATGCACGTTCAGCCCCGCCAGCAAATGCTTGTCATCCGCACAGGCCCGCTTCCAGCCCTTGTTGGCCAAAGCCAGCATGAACGGCATCGTCGCATTGCCCAAAGCCAAGGTCGAAGTCCGCGCCACCGCTCCCGGCATGTTGGCCACGCAATAGTGCATGATCCCGTCGACCTCATAGATCGGGTCTTGGTGCGTCGTCGCACGTGAAGTCTCAAAACACCCGCCCTGATCAATCGCGACATCCACCAAGGCCGCCCCCGGCTTCAACTCGGCCAGTTGCGCGCGTGAGATCAGTTTCGGAGCCGCCGCCCCCGGAATAAGCACCGCCCCGATGATCAGATCGGCCTGACGCGCCAGTTCAATCGTCGTCGCCGCATCGGCATAGCCGCATTTGAACTGCCCGCCGAACACATCATCCAGATAGCGCAGCCGGTTCACCGAGCGGTCCAGCACCGTCACATCCGCACCCATGCCCGCCGAAATCTTCGCCGCATGGGTGCCCACCACGCCGCCGCCAATCACCAATACCTTGGCAGGCAACACCCCCGGCACGCCGCCCATCAACACGCCGCGCCCGCCATTGGCCTTCTGCAAGGTCCAGGCCCCGACCTGCGGCGCCAACCGTCCCGCCACTTCCGACATCGGCGCCAGCAGCGGCAACCCACCGCGATCATCCGTCACCGTTTCATAAGCGATGCAGGTCGCGCCGCTCGCCAGCAGATCCCGCGTCTGATCCGGGTCTGGGGCCAGATGCAGATAGGTGAACAGCACCTGCCCCCGCCGCAACCGCGCCCGCTCCACCGGTTGCGGTTCTTTCACCTTCACGATCATGTCAGCAGCCGCGAAAACCTCCTCGGCGGTGCCAATAATGTTGGCCCCCGCCGCGATGTAATCCGCATCGGTAAAGCCCGCGCCATTGCCGGCCCCGGTCTCAATCATCACGGCATGACCCGCGAGCACCGCTTCACGCGCGGCGTTCGGCGTCATGCCAACACGAAATTCTTGCGGTTTGATTTCCTTCGGACATCCGATTTTCATTTGCTCTCTCCCTGTTGGACTCTGCGTCCCTGAGATCCAGCTTGAACCTGATCCGTTGCAAATGTTTTGAAACTTTAATGACGCCCCACGGCATCCGTGGTAGATTCTGCGAAGAAATGCCCCCCGTAGAAAGATTTCCACCATGCCCGCTGATCTTGACGCCACCGACCGCCGCATTCTGGGGGTCTTGCAGAAAGACGGCCGCATCACCAACGCCGATCTGTCGGAACGGGTGAACCTGTCGCCCTCTGCCTGTCACCGCCGCGTGCAACTGCTCGAGGAAGCGGGTTATATCGACGGCTATGTCGCCCTGCTGAACACCCGCCGCATGGGCAAACCCACCACCGTGTTCGTCGAGATCACCCTGCAGTCTCAGGCCGAAGACCTGCTCGACGCGTTCGAGCGCGAGGTCGCGAAAGTCCCCGACATTCTGGAATGTCACCTGATGGCCGGCACCGCCGATTATCTGATCAAGATCATGGCCGAAGACACCGAAGATTTCGCCCGCATCCACCGCCAGCACCTCAGCCGCCTGCCCGGCGTGCGCCAGATGCAATCCAGTTTTGCGTTGCGCACCGTGGTCAAAACCACGGCCCTCGCGGTCTGATCCCGAAAGCGCCATCACCCACGCGTTACATGCCCACGCTAGCCTCACGCTGCACAGCCAGAGGAATCTCCAGTCATGACCAAGACCCCTGAACAGCCGCACAGCCGCGCCAGCAACACCCCGATGCGCGACATCATTGCCGACCGCTCCCGCCGCAGCTTTCTGAAAAGTGCCGGGGCCACGCTTGGCGCGGTTGCCGCGCAAGGCTTTGTCGGCTCACTGTTTTCCACCCAAGCCTACGCAAAATCCGCGCAATCCAGCCTGCAATTCAGCGAACTGACCCGCATCTATGACAAGATGCACCACGTCGCCGAAGGCTACAAAGCCGATGTCGTGGTCGCTTGGGGCGATGCGATGAAGGCCGGGCAAGACGCCTTTGACCCCGCCAAGATCGACGCAGCCGCACAGGCCGACCGATTCGGCTATAACTGCGATTACATCGCCTTCATGCCGCTGCCGCGCGGCTCACAAACCTCGGATCACGGCTTGCTCTGCGTGAACAACGAATATGTCTCGCCCAACGTGATGTTCGCTGACATGACCGAAGATGACGCGGGCGCGCAGATGACCGAAGCGCAGGTTGCGCTGTGCAATATGGCGATCGGTCATTCCATCGTTGAAATCCTCCGTAAAGATGGCGTCTGGAGCGTGGTGCAAGACAGCCCGCTGAACCGCCGCATCACGCTGGAGACACCGATGACCATTTCTGGCCCTGCCGCTGGTAACGCGCATCTGCAAACCACCTACGATCCGACCGGCACCATGGCCAAGGGCACCACCTACAACTGTTCGGGCGGCGTGACGCCGTGGGGCACCGTGCTGACCTGTGAGGAAGGCGCGTCGGATACCTTTGGCGGCTCCACCGAAGGCAACCCAGACGCCGCGGCACTGGAACGCTACGGCTATGACGGCTCGGATTATTATGGCCGCGCGCGGTTCGATACCCGCTTCGATATGAGCAAAGAACCGAACGAGCCGAACCGTTTCGACTGGGTGGTTGAGATCGACCCCTATGATGCCACCTCCACCCCCGTCAAACGCACTGCTTTGGGCCGGATGTCGCATGAAGCCTCGACCGTTGTGCTGAACAAGGATGGTCGCGTTGTGGTCTACATGGGCGATGACGATTACTTTGAATACGTCTACCGCTTTGTGACTGAGGCGAAATACGACCCCGCCAACCCGGCCTCGGGCAAGGATTTGCTGGATGCGGGTACGCTTTCGGTGGCGCGCTATGATGCCGATGGCAGCATGACATGGCTGCCGCTGGTCCACGGCACCGTAGGGCTGACCGCCGAGGCGGGCTTTGCCGATCAGGCCGATGTGGTGCGCAAGGCACGGCTGGCGGCGGATCTGCTGGGGGCCACGCCGATGGACCGCCCGGAAGATATGGAAACCAACCCGGTGACGGGGCGCGTCTATGCGGTGATGACCAAGAACAAGAAAATCACGCAAGACAAGCTGAACGCCGCCAACACCCGCCCGGAAAACCTGTGGGGCCATATCGTCGAGATGATCCCACCGGGCGGCGCAGGCATGGATGCCGACCACACCGCCGAGAAATACGGCTGGGATCTGTTCGTGCTGGCGGGCAACCCGAAAGACCCGGCGACAGGCTCCACCTTCAGCCCGGATACCTCCGAGAACGGCTGGTTCGTGAATCCCGACAACCTGACCTTCGATCCCAAAGGCCGGATGTTCGTGTCCACCGATGGCGCCAATGATTTCGACATCGCTGACGGGGTTTACGGCGTTGATACCGAAGGCCCGGCGCGTGGTCTGCCGAAACTGCTGTTCGCCTGCCCGATTGGGGCCGAAGCCTCTGGCCCCTGCTTCACCCCGGACGGCACCACCTTGTTCATCTCGGTCCAGCATCCGGCCGAGAACGCCGAGACGCTCGATAAGGTCGAAACGCTCTGGCCCGATTTCAAAGAAGGCGGCCTGCCGCGCCCCGCAGTTGTGGCGATCCAGCGCAACGACGGTGCCGAAGTCGCCAGCTAAAAAAATCCGCCCACCTGCATTGCGGGTGGGCGGCCTTCCCTCAGCACCTACTCGGCCACCTGATCCGCCCAGACCTGAAACTTCTGCAACACATGCGGCCCGAACGAGTGGATCAGCGGCACATCCGCCGCATCCCGCCCGTAAGCCACCTCAACCCGGCCAATCCGCGGCACATTGTTGCGCGGATCAAACGTGTGCCAGCCGCCATCCAAGTAAACCTGCATCCAGGCCGCAAAATCCATCGGCCCGGTGACAGGCACACCAATGTCCGGGATATAGCCGTTCACATAGCGCGTCGGGATGTTCATGCAGCGGCACAGAGTGATCGCCAGGTGCGCGAAATCGCGGCAGACCCCGGTGCCCTCTTGCCAGCCCTCATAGGCCGTCCGCGTCACCCGCGCGTTCATATAATCAAACCGGATGTGGCGATGCACATAATCACAAATCGCCTGCACTTGGCCGTAGCCCGGCGCAATATGGCCAAACATATCCCACGCGATCTGGCTCAGTTTATCGGTCTCGCAATAGCGGCTGCCGACCAGATAGATCAAAACCTCATCCGGCAGGTCCGCAAGCGGCGTCGGCCGCAACCACGGCTGCACCGCATCGGGCAAACCGCTGACCTCAATCGTGCAATCGCTGCGCAAGCTGAACAGGCCGGGCTGCGCCACCATCCGCCGACAGGTGTTACCGAACAGATCGCGATACACCGTCGTCGGCACCTCTGGCGTCGTCACCATCGCCGATTGCAGGCGCAACGCCTCTCGCAGCTCATCGCGGACCGACATCATGCAGATCATCGGCGTTTCCCCAGCACAGGACACAGAGATGTCGTAGCCAAACCTCATAAGCATAGACAGCCCTTTCGCTGTGATCGTTTCCAGCTAAACGCCGCCGCCCGCTTTCGGTTGCCCCATTGCTGCGAACAGGCGCGGCTGTGGTTGAATACGCACAAGATGCCCGCAGTATAGGCGAAGTGCCGCAATAATACGCGAAAAGAAAAACCCCCGACCAGTGAAGGGCGGGGGTCAATCGGGGTGAGGATCGCTCCTCCAGTGTCGCTAACGTAGCTGCAATCCGAAGATTACATCCCGCCTTCGCGCTGAAGCTTCTTCCGGGCGAGCTTGCGCGCACGGCGCACGGCTTCGGCGGATTCGCGAGCTTTCTTGACGGAGGGTTTCTCGAAATGTTGCTTGAGCTTCATTTCGCGGAACACGCCTTCGCGCTGGAGCTTTTTCTTGAGAGCGCGAAGCGCTTGCTCAACGTTATTGTCGCGGACGCTGACCTGCATGTGGTTGTCACCACCTTCCTAAGTTAGAGTTGCACTGAATGTGCAGGCTTGGCGCGCATAGCAAAG
>CAYLYV010000084.1:0-20728 GCA_964387655.1 uncultured Cypionkella sp.
AGGTGGTGAAATACGGGTTGCTCGGCGATGCCCGGTTTTATGATTGGCTCGAATCGAATGCTCCGGCGATGGCGCAGGGCGATATTGGTTTCCGGCAATATGCGGTGACCCGCTCGGTCGAAATGAAGGCCGGCATTGTCAGCCGCGATGAGACGGAAGAAGGCGAGCGGGCCTTGCTCAATCTCGGCCACACCTTCTGCCATGCGCTTGAAAAGGCGACCGGATTTTCAGATCGGCTGTTGCATGGCGAGGGTGTCGCCATCGGTTGCGCTCTGGCATTTGAACTTAGCCAACGGCTTGATCTTTGTTCGCAAGAAGCCCCCAGCCGAGTGCGCGCGCATCTGAAAGCCATGGGAATGAAAACCGATCTATCCGACATCCAAGGCGATCTGCCGGGGGCCGATGCGCTGCTGGCGCTGATGGGGCAAGACAAAAAAGTGATTGACGGCAAGCTGCGCTTCATCCTTGCGCACGGCATTGGTGAGGCTTTCGTGGCGGAAGACGTGCCGCCCGATCTGGTGCGCGGCCTGCTGGCTGATGCCCTCGCGGCACGCCGCTAAGGCGCGTGCTGCGCTGAATAAACCCGCATTCGCCCTGTTTTTCCGCGTAATCACACGGATTTCACCGATGCCACCGAGCAACAGCCGAATTATTCGCTTGCACAATTCGGGGGCGGCGCATTTGATGGCTGAAATCATAACGGCAGGAAACACATGCCGATTCAGGGAACTACGGCTGAAAAGCCCATCGCAATTCGTGTGGCTGGGCTGCACAAGTCGTTCGGCACCCATGAGGTGTTGAAAGGCGTATCGCTGACCGCCTGTGAAGGCGACGTGGTGGCGATCATTGGTGGCTCGGGTTCGGGCAAATCCACAATGCTGCGCTGCATCAACTTTCTGGAGACCCCCTCGAGTGGCAGTATTGAGATCGGCGGCGAGGCGGTGGCGATGCGCGCCGATGGCACGCCCTCGGACCGCCGCCAGTTAGAAAGGCTGCGGCAAAGCCTTGGCATGGTGTTTCAGAATTTTAACCTCTGGACCCATAAAACCGTGCTGGAAAACCTGATCGAAGTGCCGGTGCATGTGCTGAAACTGCCGCGTGCCGAGGCCGAGGCACGGGCGCGCAAACTGCTGGCACGGGTCGGTTTGGCGGAAAAAGAGGGTGCCTATCCGGCCTATATGTCGGGCGGCCAACAACAGCGCGCGGCGATTGCGCGAGCGTTGTGCATGGAACCCCGGGCGATGCTGTTTGACGAGCCTACCTCTGCGCTTGACCCCGAACTGGTCGGTGAGGTGCTGCAAGTTATTCGCGGTCTGGCCGATGAAGGCCGCACCATGGTGCTGGTCACGCATGAGATGAAATTCGCCCGCGAGGTCGCAAGCCATGTGATCTATCTGCACAACGGTCTGATCGAAGAACAAGGTCCACCTGCCGAAGTGTTCGGGGCGCCGAAATCTGAAAGACTAAAACAGTTCCTGAAAACCGTGGGTTAACGCGGATATTTAAACCAACTTGTGAGGATTAACTATGAAGAAACTAGCCATCGCGGCCGCTGTGTCGATGCTGTTTGGCACGGCTGCGCTTGCCGCCCCGCTGAAAATCGGCGTCGCGGCCGAGCCTTATCCGCCCTTCACCTCGCCCGACGCCAGTGGCAACTGGGTCGGCTGGGAGATTGATTTTCTGGGTGCGGTTTGTAAAAAAGCAGCACTCGATTGCGTGATCACACCCACCGCGTGGGACGGCATCATTCCCGCTTTGACTGCAGGACAGATTGACGTGATCATGTCGTCAATGTCGATCAATGAAGAACGCGAAAAGAGTATTGATTTCACGGACAAATATTACAACACCCCGACCGCTGTGATGGCGGCCAAAGGCTCGGGCATCCTGCCCACGGCTGAGGGGCTGAACGGCAAGATCATTGGCGTGCAGGTCTCGACCATCCAGGAGGCCTATGTACAGGCGCATTTCCCGGATTCAGAGCTGAAAAGCTACCAGACCTCGGATGAATCCTATCAGGATTTGGCGGCTGGCCGGATTGATGCAGTTGTCGCCGATTCGATCGTTGTCGCCGATTTCCTGAAAACCGAACCGGGTGCTTGCTGTGAAAACGTCGGCAACGTGGCGGACGATCCGGCTATCTTGGGCCGTGGTGTCGGTTTTGGTCTGCGTAAGGGCGATCCGCTGAAAGAGACGCTGAACAAGGCAATTGCAGATGTGCGTGCTGACGGCGAATACGACGCCATCACCAAGAAATACTTCAGCATCGACATCTACGGCCCCGCAAACTGATGATCTGCCCCCCTCCCGCACAGCTTTCCAGCCTGACCCTGCTTGGCTTTGGCGATTGCGGCTGGGGGGCAACCCTGCTTTGGGGCTTTGGCAATTCCCTGATGATCGCGCTTGGCGCCTACGCGATTGGGTTTTGCATTGGCGTATCCGGGGCGTTTGGCAAACTTTACGGCGGGCCGGTCGCGAAAGACCTGCTCGCTGTCTACACCACGATTGTGCGGGCGGTGCCGGAACTGGTGCTGATCCTGATCCTGTATTATGCCGTGCCTGCATTGCTGAACCAGGTGATGCTGGGTCTGGGCTATGAACGGATCAACCTGCCGCAATTCATCACTGGCGTGGTGGTGCTGGCGGTGGTGCAGGGGGCCTATCAGATCGAGGTATTGCGCGGCTCGATCCTCGCGGTGCCACATGGCCAGATCGAGGCCGCGCGGGCGATGGGGATGTCGCCGGTGATGCTGGCCCGGCGGATCACCTTGCCGCTGATGACCTCAAACGCGATTCCGGGTTTGGGGAACCTGTGGCTGAACGCCACCAAGGATACGGCGCTGCTGGCGGTGATTGGCTTTACCGAACTGACCAAGGCGACGTTTCAGGCTTCGGCCACCACCAAGGCGTTCTTCACGTTTTATGGCGCCGCAATGGCGCTTTATATGGCGATCTCGCTGATTTCGATCCTGCTGTTCGGGCGGCTTGAGAAAGTCGCGCGCCGTGGTCAACGCGACGCGAGGGGCTGATGCGCGATTTTCTCAACCTGCGCCGGGTGATTATGATCGCGATTGCGGTGGCGCTGGTGACGTGGTGCGCCTATGCGCTGCGGTGGGATTGGCTGGCGAACCCGAAATATCAGTCGATGATCGCGCGTGGGCTATGGCAGACGATCTGGATGCTGGTGGTGACGATGGTGATCGGTTTTGCTTTGGCGATTCCGATTGGCTTTGTGCAGGCGGCGGGGCCGCGGTGGCTGGCTTGGCCCGCGCGGGTGTTTTGCTCGGTGATCCGGGGCACGCCGTTGTTGATGCAGATTTGGCTTTTGTACTACGGGATCGGGTCGTTGTTCCCGTCGATCCCGTGGATCCGGGACTCTGCGTTCTGGCCGATCCTGCGGCAGGCCTGGCCCTATGCGGTGGTGGCACTGTCGCTTTCGGTGGCGGGCTATGAGGGTGAGGTGTTGCGCGGCGCGTTCAAATCTGTGCCGCATGGCCAGCTAGAGGCCGCCCGCGCGATGGGGATGCCGCGCTTTACGATCTTCCGGCGGATATGGCTGCCGCAGGCGGTGCAGCGGGTGTTGCCGACGATCGGCGGTGAGACGGTGTTGCAGTTGAAAGCGACGCCGCTGATTTCGACGATCACGATCATGGATATTTATGATGTGGCCGGACGGGTGCGGCGCGATACTTTGGTGGTCTATGAGCCGCTGTTGTTGCTGGCGGTGACCTATATGGCGATCACGGCGCTGATCGTGCTGCTGTTCAAATGGTTTGAAAGCCGGTTTCCGAGCAAGGTGGCGTGAGGTCCCAACTCGGGACCTTTTTTAATCTATTTATATCAATGTGTTGACGTGGATGCGTTAAGGGATTTTTAACGGGTTGGCTTTGAGTCGGTATTTTTGGCGGGGCTGTGGGGAGCCTCCGGCGGGGATATTTAGGCCAGTCTGAAAGCAAATTTTAGGTAATTTTTAGCGAGTTTCGTGCGGGGCGCGCCCGAATTTCGGCTTGCTTTGAAATTCGTTTTGGGGGCTGTCAGTTGCCGCCGAGTCTTAGCCGCGCGAACAGCACGCAGCCGTCTAACCCGTTTTTCACCGCCAATTCATCGCCCCGGCGCAGCCAGTCGAGCCAGAGGCCGTCGAGGGTGGCCATGATCAGATCGGCGACGGCGGGGATACGCTCGTAGGCGTAGCCTGCGGCCATGCGGTCGAGCAGACGCTCTAATGCGTCGCGGTGGCTGTCGTAAAGCGCACGCTCAATCGAGGCGATTTCGGGCTGGGTCAGGGCGGCGGACCACAGGTCAATTTTCAGGCGCAGGTGGGCGGGGGTCATGAGGTCAGTGGTGAAGCCTGCGCGCAGAAAGCGGTCAAGCCGTTCCGATGGGGTACCGCCGGGTTGGATCAGCGCGCGACGTCCGGCCTCTTGCACCTGATCGGCGGCGAGGCGGAAGGCGGCAGAAAGCACTGCGGCCATGTCTTTGTAGTGATAGGTCAGATGGCCGAGCGACAGGCCCGCTTCGGCGGCGACCTTGCGCGCGGTCAGTCCTGCGTGGCCATGGCTTTGCAGGGCGCGCAAAGCGGCTTCGGCGATGTGCTTGCGGCGGGTTTCGGCGGTGAGGCGCGTTTGGGCGGGGCGGGCAGGCGTCTCGGACATGTGTACTTTCCACGGGCAGGCTTAGGCTTGGGCGCGCATCCCCCTTCACTTTCTGCCCGGATTCCCGCAGAAGGGCAACGCTTACAGGGGTCCAGCATGACAAAATTCGGCTTTGATTTACAGGCGACTGACGGCGCGGCGCGCATGGGCGTGATCCACACGCCGCGTGGGCCAATTCGCACGCCTGCCTTCATGCCGGTGGGCACCGCCGCCACGGTGAAGGCGATGTTGCCGGAATCGGTGCGCGCCACCGGGGCGGATATTCTGCTGGGCAACACCTATCATCTGATGCTGCGCCCTACGGCGGAGCGGATCGCACATTTGGGCGGGCTGCATCGGTTTATGAATTGGGAGCGGCCGATCCTGACGGATTCGGGCGGGTTTCAGGTGATGAGTCTGGCCGCCTTGCGCAAGCTGACGGAAGAAGGTGTGCGGTTTTCCAGCCATATTGATGGATCGAAACACATGCTTTCGCCGGAACGCAGCATGGAGATTCAGAAGCTTTTGGGCTCTGACATCGTGATGTGCTTCGATGAATGTCCGGCGCTGCCTGCGACGGATGCTGAGGTGGCGAAGTCGATGGCGCTGTCGATGCGGTGGGCACAGCGGAGCCGCGATGCGTTTGGCGACCGGCCCGGCCATGCTTTGTTTGGCATCATGCAGGGGGGGGTGACGCGGGATTTGCGCGAGCAATCGGCCAAGGCGCTGACGGCGATTGGCTTTGATGGCTATGCGGTGGGCGGCTTGGCGGTGGGCGAGGGGCAGGAGGCGATGTTTGGCGTGCTGGATTACGCGCCGGGGATGCTGCCTGCGGATAAGCCGCGTTATCTGATGGGGGTCGGCAAGCCCGATGACATTGTTGGCGCGGTGGAGCGCGGCATTGATATGATGGATTGCGTATTGCCGTCACGCTCGGGCCGGACGGGGCAGGCTTGGACGCATCGCGGTCAGGTCAATATCAAGAACGCGCGACATATGGATGATCCGCGGCCGTTGGATGAGGGATGTGGCTGCCCGTGTTGCGCAAACTACTCCCGCGCCTATCTGCACCATGTGTTCAAATCGGGCGAAATCATCGCGAGCATGCTGCTGACTTGGCATAATCTGCATTATTATCAGGTACTGATGCAGGGGTTGCGCGATGCGATTGCGGCGCGGCGGCTGGCGGGGTTTGTCGCTGAGTTCCATGCTCGGCGATCTGAGGGTGATATCGAGCCGATCTGAAACGCGGGAAGCCTCGCACGGGGTTAAAGTGGCGGGGCAAATGCGCGCCATTCTGCACTTGCCCCCGCCAGATCACGGGCGCATGATTGCCCCAGATGCAGTGGTTGACAGCCGGGCTTGCCACACCCAAATACATAGTCCGAAGGGGAAAGCCTCCACGCTGCCGATCACCGGGGCCATGGCTTTCCTGCCAGATAAGGAACGCGATATGACTGATACTCTCGCCACGAGCTACCCGGTTCTGCCGCTGCGTGACATCGTGGTCTTCCCGCATATGATCGTGCCGCTGTTTGTGGGCCGCGAAAAATCGGTGCGGGCGTTGGAAGAGGTGATGGCGGATGACAAGCAGATCCTGCTGTCGTCGCAGATCGACCCTTCCGTTGATGACCCGGCGACCGATGGCATTTACCAGATTGGTGTTTTGGCCAATGTGCTGCAACTGCTCAAGCTGCCCGATGGCACCGTGAAGGTGCTGGTTGAGGGTAAGGCGCGGGTGAAGATCACCGAATTCATCGAAAACCCCAGCTTCTTTGAAGCGCGGGCGACGCGTCTCGCTGAACTGCCCGGCGATAAGGAAGCCGCCGAGGCGATGGTGCGGATGGTTGCCGAGGAATTTGAGCGCTACGCCAAGATCAAGAAAAACATCCCCGAGGAGGCTTTGTCGGCCGTCTCGGAAACCCGCGAGCCTGCGCGGTTGGCCGATTTGGTGGCAGGCCACTTGGGCGTGGACGTGGGTCTGAAGCAGGACCTGCTGGAGACCTTGGACGTGGCCGAGCGGCTGGAGAAGGTCTACGGCCAGATGCAGGGCGAAATGTCTGTTCTGCAGGTTGAGAAAAAGATCAAGACCCGGGTGAAGTCTCAGATGGAGCGCACCCAGCGCGAGTATTATTTGAATGAGCAGATGAAGGCCATTCAGAAGGAACTCGGCGATGGCGAGGATGGCCAGAATGAATTGGCCGAACTGGAAGCGCGGATCAAGGCCACCAAATTCTCGAAAGAGGCGCGGGACAAGGCTGAGGGCGAGCTGAAAAAGCTGAAGAACATGTCGCCGATGTCTGCGGAAGCGACCGTTGTGCGCAACTATATCGACTGGCTGTTGTCGGTGCCGTGGGGCGTGTCTTCCCGCGTGAAGAAAGATCTGGCTGCGGCGCAGAAGGTGCTGGATGCCGATCACTATGGCTTGGAAAAGGTCAAGGAACGCATCGTCGAATATCTGGCGGTGCAGGCGCGCTCGACCAAGCTGAAAGGGCCGATCCTGTGCCTTGTTGGCCCTCCGGGTGTGGGGAAAACCTCGCTGGGGCGGTCTGTGGCGAAGGCGACGGGGCGGGAGTTCATCCGGATTTCTCTGGGTGGCGTGCGTGACGAGTCGGAAATCCGCGGCCATCGGCGGACCTATATCGGCTCGATGCCCGGTAAGATCATTCAGGCGCTGAAGAAGGCGAAAACCACCAACCCGTTGATTCTCTTGGATGAGATCGACAAGATGGGGCAGGATTTCCGCGGCGATCCGGCGTCGGCGATGTTGGAGGTTCTGGACCCGGAACAAAACTCGACCTTCGTCGATCACTATATGGAGGTCGAATACGACCTGTCGAACGTGATGTTCATCACCACGGCGAACTCGTACAACATGCCGGGGCCGTTGCTCGACCGGATGGAGATCATTCCGCTGTCGGGTTACACCGAGGACGAAAAGCGCGAGATCGCCAAGGGCCATTTGGTGGCAAAGCAAATCGCTGGGCACGCTTTGAAGAAGGGCGAATTCAGCATTACCGATGGCGCTTTGACCGAGATCATCCGCACCTATACCCGGGAAGCCGGGGTGCGGAATCTGGAGCGCGAAATCGCCAAGCTGGCACGCAAAGCTGTGACCGAGATCGTCAAGAAAACCGCCAAGGTGGTTGAGGTGACGGAGGACAAGCTGGAAGGCTATCTTGGCGTCAAACGCTATCACTATGGTCTGGCGGAACAAACCGATCAGGTCGGTGTGGTGACGGGTCTGGCCTGGACATCTGTGGGCGGCGATCTGTTGCAGATCGAAGCTCTGCGGTTGCCGGGCAAGGGCCGGATGAAGACCACCGGCAAGCTGGGCGATGTGATGAAGGAGTCCATCGAAGCAGCAGCCTCTTTCGTGCGCTCGATCAGCCCCGAGTTGGGGGTGAAGCCCCCGAAGTTTGAGACGATGGACATTCACGTTCACGTCCCGGAAGGGGCGACGCCAAAAGACGGCCCGTCGGCAGGTCTGGCGATGGTGACCTCGATCGTATCGGTGATCACCGGCATCCCGGTGCGCAAGGATATTGCGATGACCGGCGAAGTCACCCTGCGCGGCAATGCACTGCCGATTGGTGGCTTGAAGGAAAAACTGCTGGCGGCGTTGCGCGGTGGGATCAAGACGGTGTTCATTCCGGCTGAGAATGAAAAAGACCTGATTGAGATCCCGGACAACGTGAAAGAGGGCTTGCAGATCATCCCGGTGACCAATGTGCGCGAAGTGCTGAAACAGGCTTTGGTGCGTCAGCCAGAGCCGGTGGAATGGGACGAAGCCGCCGAGGAAGCCGCCGCTGCTGCGCGGGCTTTGTCGACGGGAAATCCCCCGGCATCTTTGGCCCACTAAGCGGTTTAAAAGTTCAGCAAAGGCGCGGGGGAAACCTCGCGCCTTTGTGCATTTATGCCCCGCAGGCTTTGGTTTTGCGAAGATTCGGCAGGTATTGATTTCCCGTTCAGAAATTATCTTCTATGGTCGTTTCAAAACAAGAACCAATGGGAGAGCGTCGATGCCCACGAAACCCGCAGCTGCAAAAACCAGCAAAGCTGCGCCGAAACCCGCAGCGAAAGCGGCGGCCAAGCCTGCAACCGCCAGCAAGGCTGCCGCGAAACCAGCCCCTCGCGCTGCCGTTAAATCGAAGATCGCCGCCGTCGCGGCCAAGCCGCAAGTCAAAGAGGAAAGCATGAACGAAGTTGTGGAAATCGCCGAGTCCGGCGCAAAAGTCGTGGCGATGATGAAAGTGAAAGACCTGATTGACCGGGTGGCTGCGGCCTCGGATCAGAACAAGAAAGACGTGCGCGCGATTGTTGAGGCGACGTTGGCCGAACTTGGCAAGGCTTTGGAAGCGGGCGAAACCCTGATCCTGCCGCCGCTGGGCCGGCTGCGGATCGCCAATCAGAAGTCGGATGCGGCGGGGCAGATCCTGACGCTGAAACTCCGCCGGGGTGGCGAAAAGAAGCCCGGTAAAAATGCCGGAGAGGCCCTTGCAGCGGCCAGCGAAGCCAGCTAAACACCGCGCCAACGGGAGATTAGCTCAGTGGTAGAGCGCGTCGTTCACATCGACGATGTCAGGGGTTCAAATCCCTTATCTCCCACCATCATAACCCATTGATCTTAAAGAAACCCCTTGCAAAACAAGGGGTTTTTACGTTTTGGTGTTACAAATCACGTTACAAACGAGAGGGTGACACAGTGGCGGGCAAGGTCAGACACATGCTGAATCGCGATGGCCGCTACTTTGCGCGCCTTGTGATTCCGAAAGACCTGCGCGCCTTCATAGATGGCAAGACGGAGTTGCGCACGGCTCTCGGTGCTGACTACCGCCAATCCCTAAAGCTGCTGCCCGGTGCGGTCGCTGCGCTACAGCACCAGATCGCCCTCGCCGAGCGCCGTGGAGTCATAGCCGGGGCAGGGGTGGCGCTAGGAGTGCAGCCCGCGCCGCAGTTGGGCAGATACCCCCTGTCACCCGCCCAGATCGCGGTGCACAACTACCAGACCCGGTTGACCGAGGATGACGCCCTGCGAGAGGATAGCAGGTTTGCGAGTGTGGGCTATGTTGACGAGGATTTGGTTCAAGACCTGCGCGACGGAATGGCGGGCAAACTTAGCGATGATGCGCTGCTGAAACTCGTTGGCTGGCGTGTCGGTAAATATCGTTACCTAGGCAACACCACCGCAGAGTTCGGCACAGCAGAGTGGCGCACCGTCGCGCGCGCCCTGTGCGTGTCTGAATACGAGGCGCTGGAACGCACCGTAGAACGCGATGATGGCGACTTCACAGGAATCGCGACCCATCCCCTGATCGCCAACGCGTCGCCACCACCAGACGAGCCAGAGCCGAGAGTGCCGATTCGTGATCTGTTCAGAGATTACATCGCTGCACGGCAGTTTGAAGGACGCCAGAAGGACGGCGGCAAACGGCAGGAACCCGTGATCGAAAGCCTGATCAAATTTGTGAAGCACGATGACGCCCGCCGCTTGACTTGGGCCGAGATCAGCGATTGGCGCGACCATCTTCTTAAAATACCGCTGGCACCTAAGACCGTGAGCGACATTTACTTGTCAGCCCTGAAGTCGCTGCTTGAGTGGGCGCGCAAAAACCGAAAACTCCCTGAGAACGTCGCTGCCGACGTATCGCAAGGTAAGCCAAAGAGGGTGCTAAGCCGTGAACAAGGCTATACTGATGACGAGGCTACAGCCGTCATCAACGCATCCCGCAACTATGAGCCGTTAGAGTGGATCAACGGCCTTATCCGCGAGCACCCGGCCTCGACCGCAGCAAAGCGGTGGGTGCCGATCCTATGCGCTTTCACGGGCGCGCGTGTTTCGGAAATGACACAGTTACGCAAAGAGGATTTTCGGAAGGTTGGTGACATCCACGTTCTGCGCATCACACCCGACGCTGGGACGGTGAAAGCAGGTGGTTATCGTGACGTGCCAATCCATAGGCAGATCATAGATGAAGGCTTTCTGGACTTTGTTGAATCCTGCCCTGATGGCCCGCTTTTTTCGCGTTCACCATCATCTGATCTTGCCAAGCAACGTGCATCTGCGAAGCGGCTTGCGAACTCTCTGGGGGAGTGGCTGCAAGAATTAAAGTTGGTGCCAGAAGGGCTTTGGCCCAACCACGCTTTTCGGCATAGGTTCAAAACAGTCGGTCGTGAACTTGGATCATCTGATCGAGTTATGGACGCTATTTGCGGTCATGCGTCAAAAACCAAAGGCGATGATTATGGCGACGTAACCGTTCTCGCAAGATCGCGAGTTATCCAGGTGATGCCCTTCTATGAACTGACTACCAAAAAAGCTTGAAGGTCGGTGGTTTGCTTTTTGCACACCTCCGGAGCCTCGAGTTCGCGGCCACTGTAGGAAACAGTGCGCAGACTTAGATATATGCACGGCTTGGGTTGCCCGCAGGACGCAGGAGCGAGTCACTGGGCGCATCCGCGGATATGCAGTCCGACCTAGGTTAATCGGCGCAGCAGCCTTCGACAGTGCCTCTCCGTGCGTCTGGCGAGGCGCTTTAGAAACTAGTCATGCACTTAAGCGCGTTTATTCGCCGAAGTGTCATGCCTGTTGCGCAACGAGATGGCCATCACCAATGTCGCGCATGACCAACCGCGCCGGGCCTTGCCCAAAGACGTGCACCGGACTGGGCACCTCGCCCGCCAAACGCGGCATAGCGGTGCGGATGTGGCTGGGGTCGGGCACTGGAACGGCGTCGATCAGTCGGCGGGTGTAGGGGTGCTGCGGGTTGCCAAACACCTGCGCACGAGTGCCGGTTTCTACGATCTGACCCAGATACATCACAGCCACGCGGTCCGAGATATTCTCGACCACCGCCATATCGTGGCTGATGAACAGGAAGGCGATGCCGAATTCGCGCTGCAAGGTTTGCAGCAAATCCAGCACCCGCGCCTGCACCGACACGTCCAAGGCCGAGACGGATTCGTCGGCGATGATCAGATCGGGTTGCAGCGCCAGCGCGCGGGCGATGCAGATGCGCTGGCGCTGGCCGCCCGAAAACTCGTGCGGATAGCGGTCGAGTTGATCTTCTGTCAGCCCCACCCGGCTCATCAATTCCGCCGCTTTGGCGCGTTGTGAGGCCAGGTTGCCGATGCCGTGGATCAACAACGGCTCGGTAATCAGCGTGCCCACGGTCATGCGCGGATCAAGCGCCGCCATCGGGTCTTGGAACACGATCTGCACCCGGCGGCGCAGCGCTTTCTGGCCCGCCGCGTCCAGATCGGCAAAGCTTTGGCCTGCGATTTCAATGCGGCCTTGGTGCGGGGCAAGGCCCACAATCGCCTTGGCAATCGTCGATTTCCCGCAACCGGATTCGCCCACAAGCGCAAAGGTCTCACCGCGCCTTATGTCAAAGCTGACATGTTCCACGGCGTGAACCTGGGCGATGGTGCGGCCCAAGATGCCGCCTTTCAGCGGAAAGCGCACCACGACATCGGAAAGGCTGGCGACGGTATCGGTTGGGGTTTCGGGGCGCGGCTTGCCCATGCCCATGCGCGGCACGGCGGCCAGCAGGTCTTTGGTGTAGGGCATTTGCGGGCTTGCGAAAATTTGCCGGGTGCTGGCTTCTTCCACCGCTTGGCCCGATTTCATCACGATAACCCGGTCGGCCATTTCGGCGACCACGCCCATATCATGGGTGATCAGGATGATGGCGGTGCCAAACTCGCGCTGCAAATCGCGCAAAAGGTCCAAAACCTCGCGCTGCACCGTCACATCCAGCGCCGTTGTCGGCTCGTCTGCAATCAGCACCTCGGGGCGCAGGGCAAGCGCCATCGCGATCATCACGCGCTGGCGCATCCCGCCCGACAATTCATGCGGGTATTGCTTCAGGCGTTGTTCGGGCTGCGACAATCGCACGGCTTGCAAGGCGGCCAGCGCCTGCGCGCGCGCATCGGCACGGCTGGCGTTGGTATGGGCGCGGATCGCTTCGGTCAGTTGCGCGCCAACCGTCAGCACCGGGTTCAGCGAGGTCATCGGCTCTTGAAAGATCATCGCAATCCGCGTGCCGCGCAAGGACCGCATTTGCGCTTCAGGCAAGCTGGCCAGATCAGTATCTCCCAAGCGGATGCTGCCGCCCGTGATGCGCACCGCAGGCGGTGGCAGCAGGCCCATGATCGCCAGCGAGGTGATCGACTTGCCCGACCCACTTTCCCCCGCAATCGCCAAGGTTTCCCCCCGGCGCAGGGTGAAGGACAGGTTTTCCACCAAAGGACGGTCGCCTGCTGGGGTGCGCACAGATACAGTAAGCCCCTGAACAGACAGCACTTCCGGGGCAAGGGCTGCCCCGGTATCACGCAGCTCTGCGCTCATTCAAACACACAGCGCGGGAAGTAGAAGCTGACCACCCAGTTCGGCATATCGACAATCTCGGAAATCCGCAGATCGCCGCAGGTTGAGACCAGCATATAGGCATCCACCGCCGCCATGCCCCGTTGCGCGCACAAAAGGTCGATCATGCCCGCCACAGCATCGCGCGAGGCTACCATAAGATCAGGGCCGATGCCGGTTGTCACCTCATACCCCTTGGCGTCAAGGTGACGCGTCACCGGGCCGGGCGTGGTAAAGCGCGGGGTTTTGAGGTTGGCACCTTTGACCAGATCAAGCGTCAGCACGACATCCATAGGCGACTCAATCGCAGTGCCGCAAACTTCGCCGTCGCCTTGGGCTGCATGGGTGTCGCCCACGCTGAACAACGCGCCTGCGACTTCGACTGGCAGGTAAAGCGTCACCCCCGCATTCAGATCGCGGATATCCAGATTGCCGCCGACCCGGCGCGGTGGGACAACCGAATGCAGACCGGGTTCGGCCAAAGCATTGCCGATGGTGCCCGCGAAGGGCTTCAGCGGCACGCGCGCTTCACGCCCGAACAGGGCAGGGCCCATCTGGCCTGGATCATAGCTCCAGACATGCAGGGCGGGGTCGAGGAATTGATCGGCGAGCAGGCCAAAACCCGGAATATTCGCCGTCCAGCCGAAGCCGCGCCCGTCAAAGACGCGCGGGGCGAAGCTTTCAATGGTGACCTTGATCGCGTCACCCGGTTCGGCACCTTCGACATGAATCGGCCCCGAGACCGGGTTGATCTTGCCGAAATCCAGCGATGTCACATCCGCCAGTTTCGACTGCGGGCCAAGCTGGCCCGCAGAGGAATCCTGACACTGAAACAAGATCGTAGAGCCCGGTTCCACCCGTGCGGCCGGGGGATTGGAATTGTCCCAGCCGAAATGGTGTTGCGCGCCGTGGATCGTGTAGTTGCAGGCTTTGCACATGTTATTTCACATACACATAGTCAAAGTTGACAGTGGCAATCGGATCGACAAACAGCGCATCCGCGCCGCCCATCCGGTCTGATTTCATGGTGAAACGCTGGTCGTTATAGACTGGCGCCCAAGGGGCATCCTCCATCACTTTCATGTAGATATCCGACCAAGCCTGCAGACGATCTGCGGTTTTGGCAGGGTCAGACAGGCTGTCAGCCGCAACGGCGGCTTTGTCCAGTTCCGGATTGCAATACTTCGACCAGTTCCAGCCGCCAGCCTCAGCCCCTGCACAGCCCAAAATCGGGCCGTAGAAGTTCGACGGATCGGGGAAGTCCGCGACCCAAGCCATGCCGCCCGACCAGATCATCGGAGCAGTGCCAGCGCCACCCGCCTCAATCACATTGGCTTGCGCCAGCGACTGGATGTTGGCCTTGATGCCGATAGCTGCCAGATCCTGCTGGATCGCTTGCGCAATCCGTGGGTTCGGGTCGGTGTTCATCGCGTAAATATCCGTCTCGAACCCATCCGGGAAGCCCGCATCCGCCAGCAGCTTTTTCGCGCCTTCCACGTCAAACGGATAGCCCGCATAGTCTTTGGTATAGCCCGGCATCGCGGGCGGCAGCGGCTGTGTGGCAGGCACAGCACGATTGTTCACCACCTGCACAACGCGTGTTTTGTTGATCGCCATGTTCACTGCGCGGCGCACTTCAACCTTGTCAAACGGGGCGGCGGTGACGTTCATCGTGATATATCCGGTGTGCAAAACATCGCCCGTCACAACGCGCGCCTTCTGCGCCGGATCGGCCATCACCTCGGCGAATTTCGCAGGCGCGATGCCGTCGCCGGGAATGTCGATCTCGCCATTTTGCAAGCGCAGCAGGGCGACGATGGGTTCCTGGCCGAATTCGTAGGTGATCTGGTCCAGATACGGCTCGCCCGCGCGCCAGTAATTGGTGTTACGCTCGAACACGAGGCTTTGACCCAGCGTCCATTCCTTCATCTTGAACGCGCCGGTGCCGACTGGCAGCTTGCCGAAATCGCCATTCGCAGCTTCGACCGCCTCTTTCGGCACCACGGATGAGAAGTTGATCGCCATGACATGCAGGAAGGTGGCGTCGGGGCGCGACAGCTCGATTTTCACGGTCAAAGGATCAACAATGGTGACTCCTTCAAGGCTGGACGCGGTGCCGCCGACCATCGCATCATAACCCTTGATCGAGCCGAAAAATCCCGAACCCGGCGATTGCGTTGCAGGCAAAGTTACGCGGTCCAGCGAGTATTTCACATCGTCCGCCGTCATCTCGCGGCCATTGTGGAATTTGACGCCCGCGCGCAGATGGAAAGTGTAGGTCAGACCATCTTCGGAAATCTCATACTTTTCAGCCAGACCGGGGCGCAGATCTGTGGTGCCAGGGACATAATCCATAAGGCCATCGAACAAAGACCGGATCATCGACCAGTTTTGCCAATCATAGCCAATCGCAGGGTCCAGCGTGGCCACGTCATCCTTATAGGTCATCACAATCGAGCCGCCCTGTTTGGCCGCCGGATCGGGAACATAGTCTTGCGCCAGCGTCGGGCCGCACAGGGCCAGCATCAAAGCGGTGGAGGCGAGTAGTTTTTTCATATTTGTCTCCTGTTGGTCGTGTTGGTGTTTTTGCGGGTTTGAAGTTGAAAAATCATTTCAGTTTAATGCGAGGATCAATGAACGGGGCGATCAGATCGGCCAGCAGGTTGCCCAGCACGATGGCGACAGCAGAAACCAGCGTCACGCCCATGATGATCGGAATGTCGATGCGCTGGATCGCCTGCCATGCCAACTGACCGATACCGGGCCAGCCGAAAACGCTCTCCACGACCACGATGCCGCCCATGAACACGCCGATATCAATGCCGATCATCGCGATAATCGGCAAAATGGCGTTGGGCAAAGCATGGCCCAGCACGACGCGGGCGCGGGTGAGGCCTTTGGAGCGCGCAGTGCGGATGTAATCGGTTCGCATCACGTCGATCATCGACGATCGCATCATCCGGGAATACCAGCCTGAGCCCAGAATACCCAAAGTTACCGCAGGCAGCACCAGATGCCGAAAGGTGCCGTAGCCGCCGATTGGGAACCAACCCAGCTTGACCGCGAACACATACAGCATCAACAGGCTGACCACGAATTGCGGCGCGCTGACGGTGACGAAAGAGGTCATCATCAACGCCTGATCGGTAAACGTATCGCGGCGCAGGGCGGCAATGATCCCCATTGCAAGCCCGATCACCAACTCGCAGAAGATCGCGGCGACCATCAGCAGCAAGGTCGCAGGCAGGCGTGACGCGATCAGCACCGAGACTTCGGATTTTTGCAGATAGCTGCGGCCCAGATCGCCCTGCACCAGCCCGCCCAGATACTGCCCAAACTGCACCAGAAACGGCTGGTCAAGGCCCAACTCATGCCGGATACTTTCCACCTGCGCGGCAGTTGCCGAGCGCCCCGCGATCTGGCGCACCGGGTCGGCGGGCAGCACGAACAGCAAAAAGAAGGTGATAAAGCTAACGCCCAGCAGGATCAGGGCCGATTGCAGCAGGCGGCGCAGGATATAGGTCGACATTACGCGCGCCCCCGTTGCGTTGGGTCCAGCACATCGCGCAATGCATCACCCACAAGATTGAACGCTAGCGCCAGCAGGATGATCGCTGCACCCGGAATGAACACTAGCCATGGCGCGGACTGAAAGTAGGTCTGGTTTTCAAAGATGATGTTGCCCCATGACGCGGTGGGCGGCTGCACACCCACGCCCAGGAAGGACAAAGTGGCCTCTAGCAGCACCGTGGTTGAAATCCCCAAAGTTCCCCAAACGATGATCGTCGGCACAAGATGCGGCAGGATATGGCGGAACAAAATCCGCCCGGTGCCTGCGCCCAAGGTGCGTTCAGCTGCGATAAAATCGCGCGTCGCAAGCGAGGTCGTCTCGGTATAAATCACCCGCGCCGTTTGCACCCAGTTCACCAAGGCGATCACAAGTGCCACGATCCACAGCGACGGCTGAAAGATCGCGGCCAGACAAATCGCCAGCAACAGTGCCGGAAACGCCATCATCAGATCGGTAAACCGCATCAGAACCGAGCCAACCCAGCCGCGAAAATACCCCGCCGTCAGGCCCACCAGAGTGCCAATCAGCAAAGCTAGCCCATTCGCTACCACCCCGATCAACAGCGAGGTGCGCGCGCCATATAGAATGCGGCTGAACAGATCGCGGCCCAAAAGGTCGGTCCCCATCACATAGGCCCCACCCGGAGCCATCGGCGCGCCCTCAATCGTCAGCCCGTCAAAATTCTGCTGATCTGGCGCAAACGGTGCGATCCAGGGCGCGAACACCGCCCCCGCCACCACAATGGCGATCAAAACCATGCCGAACACCGCCAGCTTGCGATCCATCAACCGCCGCATTGCACCCTTTGGTGCGAAATTAACCCCGGTTGCGCTGGTCATCGCCGCCCTCCGCTGTATAGCGCGCCGCAACGCGCCGGGCTGCATCTTCAAAACTGATCTGCCACGCCATCGCCATCTGGCGAAGTTGGCCATATGCATCGGCTTCAGATTTTCCGCGCTGCATCAAAAGCATAACAGCGCGCACGACGGTTTGCCGCTCATCAAGCCTGCGCCGGAGATCGGCGATCTCGGCTGCCAAAGATCTCTGACGGTCAAACGCATCACGCGCAATCAGCACCGCCGAATAGACCCCGCTTCCGGTGATCGGTTTCAGCAGTTGCGCATGCGCGCCGATCTGCAACGACCATTCAATCCGCCCCGGAGCCTCGGAGCCGATCATCGCTATCATCGGCATCGGAGCTTCGCCTGCAGGCCAGGGAAACTGGCCATCATAGCCCATATCGGCATCAAAAAAGATGAAATCTGCGGCCAAAGCCTGCGGCCCGAGTTCCGGCCAAGCTTCGTCCACCACCAGCCCAATAGCACGCAACTGCCGCGTCAGCGCCAGCACGTTCAGATGAGGCCGGTGCAAAATCACGGCACGCGCGCCGCCAAGTTGCTGAATACTTATCTGGCGTTTCATGACACCACCCGCAAAGGTTGCACCCGAGTGGCAAGATTTTGCGACAGGAATGGATCGGCAAGCACGTCACCGCGATGCTGGATCACTTTGAACGCGCCACCGCGCACTTGTGCGATGATCACGGGCAGACGTGTGTGATGCGTGCCCGCATCGATGGGGCCGCCTGCACCCGCCAGCAGTCGCGCCAAAGGCCAGTCTTCCGACCCAGCCCCGTGATACGCCAGCAGCCGCGCCAGTTCGGTTACAGCAGCGTAGCTGGCGGCCTCGTGCGATGATCCGAAGTCGCCGCCGGGCAAGCCCGCTGCGCCGCGGAAATATGGTCCTGCCGAGATCAGGCCCTCGGCAGATTCGCCCAAGGTAGGCAACTCACATTCGGTCAAGTTGCAAGATAACATTGGACAACGTTCGGGGCTGAACCGCTTATCGGTCAGGCCCAGTGCGTGATAGGCCCGCAAGAACGCGTAGGACGATGCCCCGACCAATGAATTCAGCACGAAATCCGGGCAAGTGGCGCGGATCTCATCAATCATCCGCTCAACATCCGTGGCACCAATCGGCAGATAGCGCTCACCCAGCACGGCACCACCTGCCTCGACAATGGTCATGCGCGCGAGACGATTGATCTCCCACCCCCAGATGTAGTTGGATCCGGTCAGATATACTCGGCACCCGTGCGCGGGCAGTGCCCAATCCAGCAACGGCAACAGGTGCTGATTGGGGCAGGCATGGGTGTAGACCACGCGATCCGATGCCTCAAACCCTTCGTAGGGCAGCGGATACCATAGGGTGCCGTCCAGCTTTTCAAGGCTGGGGATCACCTCTTTGCGGCTAAGCGACGTGACGCAGCCCACCACATGCCGCGCCGTGCTGTCGCGTAAAATTTCCTCGCACAGCGGGCCGTAAGCATCAGCGTTGCCCTCCGGATCGCGCAGCACGGGGGTAAAACGCACAGGCATCTTAGCATCGGCATTGATCGCCGCAATCGCTGCCATCGCCCCGGTCAGGCTGGCGTGTGACAGAAGCGCATAGCTGCCCGAGCGCGAATGTAGCAGTCCAAGTTCAACGTGACGTTTCACAAGCCCAGCCCCAAATAAAAACGCCCCGCGTTGATCCCTTCTGAAAGGGGCCAATCCGCGAGGCGCAAATGCCGTCCGGCCAATTGCCGGTATTTCAGCTTACCATGACGCAAGGCCAATCTTGCGTCAACGCGCATCTACAGCCCATCATGATGTTCTCCGATACTCCCCGTCCGCAGGACGCAGGGGCGAGTCTCTGGACGCATCCACGGTTTTGCCGCGCTGCCCAGGGACTAAACGTCACAACGGCCTCTAGCGTGCCTCTCCGCGGGTCTGGTGGGGCACTGCAAGCTGACGATGCGCTTGGGCGCACTTGTTCGCCCAGATCGTCTGCAACATGTCGCGCTCGACATGTTCGAAAATCTGGTTTTTTCTAACATGACACAGTGATCATGTTCGCGAAAGGGATGTCTGGATAACATGAGGGTATGGCTCGGCGGAGCCGATACGCGCAATCACTCACTGCATCGTGGCAGTTTTGGAGGCAGGGATCGTGCTGGCGCGGGTGTCATTTCAGAGGGCTCTCTCGACAATCACGCTCTGACCCTCTTGTTTGATTGCGTCATGCAAACCAAGGTGACACCGGATGAATTTACCACTGCGCATGTCGAGAACCCGCAACCCGGTCACCTCCACCACGCCGGAACTGAACAAACGAACCACGAAGGACGTTACCTTGAGCATTGAGAAGACCCTATTCGCCGCCGCCGACAAGATGCGTGGCTCTATGGACGCCGGCGAATACAAGCACATCGCCTTGGGTCTGCTGTTCCTGCGCTATGTTTCGATGTCATTCGACAGGCTGCACAAAACGCTGACTGCTGATGCCCACGCCGACCCGGAAGATCGGGACGAATATCTGGCCGAGAACATCTTCTGGGTGCCGGAGAAGGCGCGCTGGTTCAATTTGGCGAAGCAGTCGAAAGACCCGCGCATCGGCGTGATGATCGACGACGCCATGCGCGAGATTGAGGCTGAGAACGCCAGCCTGAAGGGTGCGTTGCCGAAGGTGTTCGGTCGCGAGAGTATCGACCGCGCTATGCTCACAGGGTTGATCGACCTCTTCACCAATCTGAAAATGGACGGCACCCGTGGCGATTTCGACCTGATCGGCCGGATCTACGAATACTGCATCGGCGAGTTCGCCAGCAGCGAGGGCAAGCGCGGCGGTGAGTTTTACACCCCAAAATCCGTGGTCGACACGATGATCGAGATGATCGAACCGACCAAGGGCCGCGTCTACGATCCCTGCTGCGGCACCGGCGGCTTCTTTGTGCAGTCTGAACGCTTCATTGACGCGCACTCCGGCCAGTCCACCGACATTGCCATCTACGGGCAGGAACGCAACCACACCACCTTCGGCCTAGCCCGGATGAACCTGGCGATCCGGGGCATCTTTGCTGACATCCGCTGGAACTCTGAAGGCACGCTGGTGCGCGACGAATTCCCGGATGAGCGGTTCGACTACATCCTTACCGGCAAGGGGTGGCAGCTGTGCAACATCCTGCCCGCCATCAGCGCCTAGGAGCATCGATGGACGGCACCAACTGCCGGGCCGCCCGCGCTGCTCCGTCATCGCCGATGCGACCATCCGACGACGGCCGAGATCCGATGCTCCCACTGCGGCGAGCCGCTGCACGCCGCAGATACCGAGGTTACA
>CAYLYV010000085.1:0-20583 GCA_964387655.1 uncultured Cypionkella sp.
GACATCACATAGTGGAAGTGCGCGATGACGTAATAGGTGTCGTGATAGGCGCGGTCGACCGGAGCTTGGCTCAGCACGATGCCGGTCACGCCACCAACGGTGAACAGGAACAAGAAGCCAAACGCCCAGAGCATCGGGGTTTTCATCTCAATCGAGCCGCCCCACATGGTGGCGATCCATGAGAAGATCTTGATGCCGGTCGGCACCGCGATCACCATCGTCGCCAGCATGAAATAGCTCTGCTGGCTCAGCGACATGCCCACCGTATACATATGGTGCGCCCAAACGACGAAGCCCAGCACGCCAATCGCAACCATGGCGTAAACCATCGGCAGATAGCCGAAGATCGGTTTGCGCGAGAAGGTCGAGATCACTTGGCTGACGATGCCGAAGGCCGGGATCACGATGATATACACTTCCGGGTGGCCGAAGAACCACAGGATATGCTGATACAGGATCGGATCCCCACCACCCGACGGATCAAAGAAGGTGGTGCCGAAGTTGCGATCGGTCAGCAGCATGGTGATGGCACCCGCCAGAACCGGCAGCGCCAGCAGGATCAGCCATGCGGTCACGAAGATCGACCAGCCGAACAGCGGCACTTTGTGCAGGGTCATCCCCGGCGTGCGCATGTTCAGGAAGGTGGTGATCATGTTGATCGCGCCCAAGATCGACGAGGCACCCGACAAATGGACTGCGAAAATCGCAAGATCCATCGAATAGCCGCCTTCTTTGATCGAAAGCGGCGGGTAAAGCACCCAACCAACGCCAGAGCCAAGTTGGCCGCCTTCCGAAGGCGAGAACACCGAAGCCACGGCCAGCGAGGTGCCCGCGACATACATCCAGTAAGACAGGTTGTTCATCCGGGGGAACGCCATATCCGGCGCGCCGATCTGCAGCGGCATGAAGTAGTTGCCAAAGCCGCCGAACAAAGCCGGGATCACCACGAAGAACATCATCAAGATGCCGTGTGCGGTGACGGTGGTGTTCCAGACATGGCCGTTCGGCGTGCATTCACGGGCGGCATCCGCGACAAAGCGCATCCCCTCCATGCACATATACTGCACACCCGGCTCCATCAGTTCGAGCCGCATGTAGACCGTGAAGATCACCGAGATCAGGCCGACAAGGCCCGAGGTGAACAGATAGAGGATCCCGATATCCTTATGGTTCGTCGACATGAACCAGCGCGTGAAAAAACCGCGTTGGTCATGGTCGTGGCCATGGATGGCTGCGTCGGCCATTGGCGTCTCCCGTTGTCGTTGCATTCTGGTCCGCGCGCAGAGTGTCCGCACCGGATTACAGCTTCGTGTTTAGTTTGAGGCTGCGGGCAGGGCAATGTCAGAGTTTGATCTGAGTCAAATTTTCATGCTGTGGCGCGGGGATGCGACAGGGTTTGTGTGCAATTTGCCCGGAAAATAGCTGACGCTTTTAGGGGGTTATCTGTGGTGGCGGTGGGATGGTAACCGACGAGGCTTATGGGAAGAATCGCGGAAAGGTCTTTGATAGCGCCGCATCCAGATCGGCCATCGTGACAGGCAGGCCCAGATCAACCAAGCTGGTCACGCCATGCGCGCGGATGCCGCAGGGCACGATGCCGGAGAAATGCGACAGATCCGGCTCGACATTGATCGAGATGCCGTGAAACGACACCCAGCGCCGCAGCTTCACGCCGATGGCCGCGATCTTATCTTCGCGCGGGCTGCCATCCGGGTTGGCGGGCAGATCGGGGCGCACCACCCAGACTCCAACCCGGCCCGAACGCCGTTCGCCCTTGACGTTGAACTCCGCCAGTGTCGCGATCACCCAGTTTTCCAATGCGCAGACGAACTGACGCACATCGCGCCCGCGCTGGTTCAGATCCAGCATGGTATAGGCGACGCGCTGGCCGGGGCCATGATAGGTGTATTGCCCACCACGCCCGGCCTGAAACACCGGAAAACGCTCGGGATCAGTCAGATCGGCGGACTTGGCCGAGGTGCCTGCGGTGTAAAGCGGCGGATGTTCCAGCAGCCAGACGGCCTCTGGCGCTTGCCCAGCGGCAATCGCCGCCGCACGGGCTTCCATCGCGGCCAAGGTTTCTAAGTAGGGCGCAAGCCCCGGAAGATGCTGCCATTGCACGGGATTCATCGGCGCGTTCCTTATCCGTCGCGACACAGATGGCCCGGGCAGCGCCGAAATGCAACCTCGCGACCCGCCTCTGTCGAGCCTGCAGATCAAACCATGCAGAATCCCCCTTTTCATCGTGGCATTGTGCGGCTACATAACCGCCACCTTGCCGGATCAAGTGCGGATGTGGCGGAATTGGTAGACGCGCAGCGTTGAGGTCGCTGTTCTTTAATCGGAGTGAAAGTTCGAGTCTTTTCATCCGCACCAATCCGGCAAGGTGGTTTGAGCCAAAGGCTCACCAGAAATCCCATAGATTTTTGCTAAAATCAGCGTCTTAACGCACGATTATGACCTGCACTTTAGGCTGAAGCTTTGCAACAAATACGCTGCGCAAGCCAAGGCCGATCATGCCAGAATTACCATCATTCCTCATCGCCCGATTTGGCCTTGCGCTAACCGCATCCATCGGGCCGCACTAACATGCCCATTGCAACCTCGGGCAATGACTCGCTGACGGGCACCGCTTGGAATGACAGCATCTCGGGCCTTGCGGGCAACGACACCCTCCGCGGCAATGATGGCAATGATGACCTGTATGGCGGCGCAGGCGCGGATTCGCTGTACGGCGACAATGGCAATGATGCGGTTTCGGGCGGCATCGGCAATGATCTGGTCGATGGCGGCGCGGGGCTGGATGATCTGGTCGGCGGGCAGGGCACCGACACGCTCTATGGCGGCAGCGGCAACGATATTCTGCTGGGCGATGGCCAATGGCTGAGCCAAGCCAGCTATGCCAGCGGCATTTTGGGGCTGGGAACGACGCTGACAGTGACCAACTCTGCCGACGGTCCGATCACTTTGGATTGGATCGACACGCAGGGCACTGCGCATCAGGTGGCGACCATCGCGGCGGGCCAGACCTATGCCGTCTCGACCCTCAGCAGCAACAACTTCATCCTGAAAGACGAACACGGCTATTTCCTGGAGCCGATCACCGGCGCGCTCAGCCAAACCGTCACCTACGGCCCAAACCTGGGCGACGTGCTCTATGGCGGCGCGAATGACGATTCCATGCTCGGCCAATATGGCGATGACACGCTTTATGGCGATGATGGCAACGACACGGTCGAGGGGGGGGCGGGCAACGACAGCATTTTCGGCGGTGTCGGCCACGATTCGCTTGAGGCTGAGACGGGCAATGATCTGATCTACGGTGGCGCCGGGAATGACATTGTTTGGTCAGGCTTGGGCAATGACGCGCTGTCTGGCGATGCGGGCGATGATTTTCTGCTGGGGGAAGCGCAGGACGATCAGCTTTATGGCGGTACGGGCAATGACTCGTTGGACGGCGGTGCCGACAATGACCGGCTGTACGGGGGGAGTGGTACGGATGGGCTCTGCGGCGGCAGTGGCAATGATACGCTTGCCGGTGGAGCGGGCGATGACAGCTTAACGGGCGGCGCAGGCAATGATTATTTTGCCTTTGACAGCGGCGGCGGCCACGATCTTGTCAGCGATTTCGATATGTCGCTGGGCGGCGGGCATACCGCAGATCAACTGGATGTCTTGGACCTGCGCAACGCCGATGGCAGCCCGGTGCGGCCTTGGGACATCACCGTCAGTGACGATGGCTGCGGCCAAGCGCTGCTGAGGTTTCCGGGCGGCGAAAGCGTGGTGTTGGGGGGTGTCAGCCCGGCGCAGGTGGCGCAACAGGGGATGCTGCATTCCATGGGGGTGCCGTGTTTTGCCGCTGGCACCCGAATCCTGACACCGCGGGGCGAGCGGTTGGTGGAAGATATAGTGGTCGGCGATCTGGTCACCACCGCCGCAGGGCAGGCGCTGCCAGTCCTCTGGCATGGTCAGCGCCGGATTGACGATCTGGCGACCCAACCGCAGAATCAGCCCATCCGTCTGGCCGCAGGCGGCTTCGGCAATCGCCGCGATTTGCTGTTGTCGCCGCAGCACGGGGTCTATCTGCCGCAAGCTGCGGCTTTGATCCGGGCGCGCCATTTGGTCGGGATCAGCCCGCGCGTGCGGGTGGCAAAGGGCATCCAAAGCATCAGCTATCATCACCTCCTGCTGTCAAAACACTCCCTACTGTTGGCAGAGGGTGCCATGGTGGAAAGCTTCTATCCCGGCGCGATGGCACTTGCAGCCCTGTCGATCACCGACCGTACTGCGGTGCGCGCCGCGATTTTGGCGCTCTGCCCACTTGGTGTTGCCAACACATCCGCTGAACGTTCCGCTGCGCCTTCGCTGACAACCCTTTACGGCCCGCGCTGCGTGCCACTGCTCCCGGGGGCCGCAGCGCGGTGCTTCGCGCGCCCAGAACCCGCGCTTTTGGCGTTGCAGCCCCGTCGGCGGGCCGGGTTCGGGAATCAGTTAGCGCTAAGCCTTTCGACTGAATCCACGCCTTAACCCGGTCGACTTCCCCACCTTGCAGCCGATCCGACTGCCACTTGGTTCCTCAACTGCCGTTCTAAGCGGCAAATAGGGCGCAAAATGCCCGATTGAACCAGTTTGACCGTGCAACCTTCCCGCTGCGTAATCGGGAATTGCCATCCAGTAGGCCATTGCCGTAAGCGTATAGCACAAGCGCAGGAAAACTGCCGGACACATGGGGAGATTGGCGTGGTTGCAACCAGCCCGAACGACGCTTTCGTCGCTTTTGAGCACGTTCAGAAAAGCTATGACGGCGTGTCATTGGTCGTCAAAGACCTGAACCTGTCGATTGGCAAAGGTGAGTTTCTGACGATGTTGGGGCCATCAGGCTCGGGCAAGACAACTTGCTTGATGATGCTGGCCGGGTTTGAAACCGCGACGCATGGCCGGATCATGCTGGACGGCACCAATATCAACGAGGTGCCGCCGCACAAACGCGGCATCGGCATGGTGTTCCAGAACTACGCTTTGTTCCCGCATATGACGGTGGGGGAAAACCTGTCCTTCCCGCTGGAAGTGCGCGGCATGGGCAAGGCAGAGCGCGAGGCCAAGGTCAAACGCGCGCTCGACATGGTGCAGATGTACAGCTTCATCAACCGCCGCCCGGCACAGCTTTCGGGCGGCCAGCAGCAGCGCATCGCGCTTGCCCGCGCTTTGGTGTTTGATCCCAGCCTTGTGCTGATGGACGAACCCTTGGGCGCTTTGGACAAACAACTGCGCGAACATATGCAGTTTGAAATCAAACACCTGCATGAAAGCCTTGGCATCACCGTGGTCTATGTCACCCATGATCAGGGCGAGGCTTTGACGATGTCAGACCGCGTCGCCGTGTTCAACGATGGCCGCATTCAACAGCTTGCCAGCCCGTCTGATCTCTATGAACGACCCGACAACAGTTTTGTCGCGCAGTTCATTGGCGAGAATAACAAGCTGCCCGGCACCATCGAATCCATCGGTGACGGCAAATGCACCGTGCGTCTGGAAACTGGCGAAGTGATTGATGCAACGCCCGTGAACGTCTCGGAGAAAGGCGCGAAAACCCTCGTCTCGATTCGGCCCGAACGCGTTGAATACAAACCCGAGGCGATGCCCGCCAATGCCCACACTATCGACGCCGAAGTGATGGAGTTCATTTACATGGGCGATATGTTCCGCACGCGTTTGCGTGTTGCCGGATCGGATGAATTCGTGATCAAATCGCGCAATACCTTGGGTCAGCGCATGCTGGCTCCGGGTGAAAAGATCAAGATCGGCTGGGCGCCGCAAGACGCCCGCGCGCTTGATCCAATGTGATCCCCTGCAAAGGGGGCGGCCGCAGGGACGCGGCCTCTTAACAAACGTCCTTATCCAACCTGGGAGTCGTCAATGAAGAAACTTCTCGTTCTCTCCACCGCCCTGACCACCATCGCATTTGCCGCTCAGGCTGATGTGACGGTGATGTCTTGGGGTGGGGCTTACGGTGCTGCGCAAACCGAAGCACATGTAAAACCGTTCACCGCAAAAACCGGCATCGCCGCGACGATGACCGACAGCGATAACCCCGCCACCCCGATCAAAGCCATGGTCGAGGCTGGCAACGTCACCGTGGACGTGGCTTCGGTGGAATATGCCGATGCGATCCGTCTGTGCGACGAAGGCGTGCTGGAGCCGATTGATCCGGCTTCTTTGCCCGCTGGCGCTGATGGCGTCGCAGCCGTCGATGACTTCCTGCCAGGCGCTCTTACCGATTGCGGTGTGTCAACCGACATCTGGGCAACCGTTTTCGCCTATGACACCACCAAATTCCCGGAAGGCCCGAAAACCGCCGCCGACTTCTTCGACCTGACCAAGTTCCCCGGCAAGCGTGGCCTGCACAAAGGCGCGAAAGCCGTTCTGGAATTCGCTTTGATGGCTGATGGCGTGGCCCCGGCTGACGTTTATGCCAGCTTGGCGACTCCGGAAGGCGTCGACAAAGCCTTCGCCAAACTCGACACCATCAAAAAAGACGTGGTGTGGTGGGAAGCAGGCGCACAGCCACCGCAACTGCTGGCAGACGGCGAAGTCGCGATGACCTCGGCCTACAACGGCCGGATTTTCAACGCCGCCATTGGCGAAGGCAAGCCGTTCCAAATCGTTTGGGATGCGCAAACCTATGAAAACGAAATGTATGTGATCCCGAAGGGCGCACCGCACAAGGACGAAGCGTTGCAGTTCATCGCATACGCCACCTCGACCGAAGGTATGCAGGCACAAGCCACCCAGATCTCTTATGGTCCGGCGCGCAAATCGGCCAACGCCACCCCGATCATGTACAAAGACGGCAAGACCCTGATGGGTCCGAACGTTCCGACCGCGCCTGAGAACATGGCCAATGCGCTGGGGTCGTCGTTTGAATTCTGGGTCGACCATGACGCAGAGTTGAACGACCGCTTCAACGCATGGCTTGCGGCAAACTGATCGGACTTCCGGGCGCGGTTTGATGCCGCGCCCGGTCTTCTCCCCCTTCGCGCGCCCGGCTTCACCTCGGGCTTGCGCCCAAGCTGTTTATCCAGACCGCTAGCCTTCAAGGATGACCAATGGTTGATCTGACCGCTGCCCCCGAAATTTTGCGCACCGCAGACGGTCGCCCGCTGAAATCCGCACTGGCGCAGGCGCAACGCAGGGCAAAATGGCGCGCCTTCTTTCTGGTGCTGCCGCTGCTGGCCTTCGTGGTGCTGACCTTCATCGTGCCGATCCTGAAAATGCTGGAACGCTCGGTCAACCATGACGGATTTTCCGCCAACGCGCCGACCATGGTGGCATGGTTCAACGCGAATCCTGCAACTGCCGATATTCCCGAAGACGCCTATGCTGCTTTGGTCACCGACCTGAAGCAGATGCAAAAGGACAAAACGGCGGGCGCTGCGGGCACTCGGATCAATTACACCGTGCCCGGCACCATCTCGGTGTTCAAAGCGGCGGCGCGGGCGGCTGAAAAGCTGCAACCGCCCTACAAGGAAGCGTTGATCGCCAGCAATAAGATGTGGGGCGATCCGCTGGTCTGGGTGGCGATGCGTAACGCGTCCTCGGCCTACACCTCGGATTTCTACATGGTCTCGGCAGATTTGAAGCGCGACGCCAATGACAATCTGGTGCGGGTGGAAGACAACCAGCGCATCTATGTTTATCTGTTCGTGAAAACCTTTGTTCTGTCGATCGTGATCACACTCGCCTGCCTGCTGCTGGCCTTCCCGATCGCGCATCTGCTGGCGGTTCTGCCGATGGCAAAGTCGAACCTGCTGATGATCCTGGTGCTGCTGCCGTTCTGGACTTCGCTGTTGGTGCGCACCAGTTCGTGGATCGCCATTCTGCAAGAGCAGGGCATTATCAATGACTTGATGGTGTGGATCGGCGCGTTCAGTGAGGATGGCCGGATCAGGATGATCTACAACCAGACCGGCACCATCGTCGTGATGACGCATATCCTGCTGCCGTTCATGGTGCTGCCGCTCTATTCGGTGATGCGGGTGATCCCGCCCAGCTACGCTCGTGCCGCCCGGTCTTTGGGGGCGACCAGTTGGACCACCTTCCGCAGGATATATCTGCCACAAACCTTGCCGGGCATCGCCGCAGGCTCGCTCTTGGTGTTCATTCTGGCTGTCGGCTATTACATCACCCCGGCTTTGGTCGGTGGCGCGGATGGCCAGCTGATCTCCAACCTGATCAGCTTCCACATGAACAAAGCCAACTGGTCGATGGCCGCAGCGCTGGCCGCGATCCTGCTGGCCGCCGTGCTGCTGCTCTATTGGCTCTATGATCGCCTGATCGGCATCGACCGCTTGAAACTCGGCTGAGGAGAAACACATGGCCCTTCCCGTCTATGCCTCGCCGCTGGAGCGCATCTGGTATTACACCTTCCGCATCCTCTGCGCGCTGATCTTCCTGTTTCTGGTCGCGCCGATCCTGATCGTCATCCCGCTGTCGTTCAACGTCGAGCCGTATTTTTCGTTCACTCACAAGATGTTATCCCTCGACCCCTCGGGTTACAGCTTGCGCTGGTATGACACCCTGTTGACCTTGGGCCTCAACGCCCCTGACGATGCCGTGCGCGATAGCGCATGGTGGGGCATGGTATGGGAGCAGGCGACTTGGGTGAAAGCCGCGAAAAACTCGCTGTGGATCGGCATGTGGGCGACGATTCTGGCCACCATACTGGGCACCACCGCTGCCCTCGGCCTGTCGCGCCCCGAGATGCCGTATCGCCGCCTGATCATGGCCCTGCTGATCTCGCCGATGATCGTACCGATCATCATCATCGGCACCGGGCTGTTCTTCTTCTACTCCAGCGCCTGTATCTCGCCCGACAACTGGCTGGGCTGGCTGCTGTCGCCGTTCCTGTCGGCCAAAGGCTGCCTCGCCAACTCGCATCTCGGCATCATCCTCGCCCACGCCACCCTCGGCATCCCCTTCGTGATCATCACCGTCACGGCCACGTTGTCGGGCTTCGATCAATCGCTGATCCGCGCCAGCGCCAGCCTTGGCGCCAACCCACGCACCACCTTCTTCAAGGTGATCATGCCCTTGATCCTGCCCGGCGTGATCTCTGGCGCGCTGTTCGCCTTCGTCACCTCGTTTGACGAAGTTGTCGCCGTGCTGTTCATCGCAGGCCCCGAGCAGCAAACCATCCCGCGCCAGATGTGGAACGGCATTCGTGAAGCGATCAGCCCCGCGATCCTCGCTGTGGCGACCATCCTCGTGATCGTCTCCATCGCCATGCTCGCCACCGTCGAACTCCTGCGCCGCCGTTCTGAACGGCTGCGCGGCGTCACCCCCCACTAGGAACCATCATGGCCAACACCTATGACACCGGGCGGTTGAACCTGCCATTCGTCGGCATCTCGACCTTCGGCAAGCGCCCTTACGTCGAAGACTGGTCCACGATCGACGCCGATGTTGCCGTGATGCGCGCGCCCTTCGACTTTGGCACCCAATTCCGGGCAGGCGCGCGCTTTGGCCCGCGCTCGGTGCGCGAGGCCTCCACCCTGTTCAGCTTCGGCCATGCCGGGGCTTATGATCACGAGGACGACTGCACCTATCTGCCCGCCGCCGTCCGCATCGTCGATATTGGCGACGCTGACATCATCCACACCGACACCACCCGCAGCCACGATAATATCCGTACCGGCGTGCAAGCGATGCTGGCGGCAGGCGCACTGCCCGTGGTGATCGGTGGCGATCATTCGGTGAATATCCCGTGTATTCAGGCGTTTGAGGGGCGTGGCGATATCCACATCTTTCAAATCGACGCGCATCTGGATTTCGTCGATGAACGCCATGGCGTGAAAGTCGGCCACGGCTCGCCCATGCGCCGGGCCGCCGAAAAGCCCTATGTCACGGGCCTGACGCAAGTCGGCATCCGCAACGTCTCATCCACCTCACGCGAAGGCTACGAGGCCGCCCGCGCGATGGGCACTGATATTCTGTCAGTCCGGCAAGCTCGCGCTTTGGGGGCGGAAGGGGTTGTGGCCCGCATCCCAAAAGGCGCGCGGGTTTATGTGACGCTGGATATCGACGGCTTTTGCCCCTCGATTGCGCCGGGAACCGGCACGCCCAGCCACGGCGGGTTCCTCTATTACGAAGTGCTGGAAATGCTGCAGGCGATTGCCAAAAATCACGAAGTGGTCGGCATGGATCTGGTCGAGGTCGCCCCCGACTATGACCCGACGCAATCCACCAGCATCCTCGCGGCACAAATCCTGCTGAACTTCCTCGGCTTCATCTTCCACGCGCGCGGCGTCCGCTAAACCGAATTCCGCGACGGAATTCGTACACGATTTCCGTCTTCGGAAATCGGCCCCCTATGGCAAAATTTGCAACCAGCCCCAAGAGGTGAAAATCGACAGCCCGGTCGCCACCAGCACGGCGGTGGCGCTGATCCGCTTGCCAACGCCATACATATTGGCAAACATATAGGCATTCACCCCCGGTGCCATCGCCGCAGTCACGGTGACTGACCGCAAGCCATTGACATCCAAGCCAAACCCAAACCGCCCCAAGCTATAGGCAATCGCCGGATGCAGCAGCAGCGAGGCAAAGCATACCGTTGCAATCAGCCCCTTATCCCCCTCTGGATGATAGCGCAACAGCACGCCGCCCAAGCCAAACAACGCGGCAGGCAGGCCAGAGCGGGCCATCATATCCACCGCAGCCGCCAAAAATCCCGGCTGCGGCAACCCACTGAGGTTGACCGCAAAGCCGATCATCAGCCCGACCACCAGCGGTTGGGTAAACACCCCCCGCAACACCTGCCGCGCCAGATCAGCATGACTGCGGCTGTCGGCTTCACGCGAGCGCGCCCATTCCATGAACACGATGCCAAAGGTGTAAATCAGCGGCGCATGGATCGAAATGATCGCGAAATTCCCCGCCAGCGCCTCGGTGCCATAGGCACGTTCGGTGATCGGCACTCCCAGCAACAGCGAGTTGGAAAACGTGCAGGCGAACCCAATCGCCACCGCATCCGTCAGCGGACGGCCAAAGCCAAAGCGCGCGACGCAGAACCCGAACGCATAGCAAACCGCCGCACCGGTATAGAACGAGATCAACAGACCCGGCGCGAAGGCCGTGGCCAGATCCAGCGTCGCCACATTCTTGAACAACAGCACCGGCAGCGCGAAACTTTGCGCATAACGCATCACGCCATCAACCGCACTTTCACTGAACAGCTTGGCCCGCGCCGCCGCATAACCAAAGCCAATCAGCAAAAACACCGGCAGAATAACGTCCAGCAAAGCGCTCATGCGACATTCTCAAACGTCAGCACCATGCCGTCAAACGCGGGCGTCACACCCTTTGGCAGTTCCGCCACCAACGTCTCATAATCCATATCCAGATGCATATTGGTGATCACCGAACCCGCCGGACGCGCCCGCTTGATCCATTCCAGCGTCAGCGCCAGATGCGCATGCGTCGGATGCGGCTTGCGGCGCAAAGCGTCGATGATCCAGCAGTCAAGCCCTTGAAGCTGCGGCCAAACCGCCTCGGGGATCGCAACCACATCGGGGATATAGGCCAAGCCGCCAATCCGAAATCCCAGTGCCTCCATCGAGCCGTGATCAACCACCATCGGCGTGAAGCTGATCGGCCCGGCAGCGCCCGGTACCTCAAAGGCCCCGTGCGCAATGGTGTGCAGATCAAGGATGGGCGGGTAGGGCGAGTCTTCCGGCTGCACGAATGCATAAGCGAACCGCGCCAGCAGCGCCTCTTGCGTCGGATGATCCGCCCAAACCGCCAGCCGCTGGCGCATGTTGAACACGATCTGGCGCAGATCATCTATGCCGTGGGTGTGGTCGGCGTGTGAATGGGTGAACACCACGCCGTCCAGCGTGCCGATCCCGGCATCCAGCAACTGATCGCGCATGTCGGGCGAGGTGTCGATCAGCACCCGCGTGATCGCATCGCCTTGCAAGCGCTCCACCAATACCGAGCAGCGACGACGGCGGTTCTTGCGGTTCGTCGGATCGCAATCACCCCAATCGCCACCCAGCCGGGGCACGCCGCCTGACGAGCCGCAGCCGAGGACGGTAAAGCGCATCGTCGCCATTATGCCGCCTGCGCTTTTATTGTCGCGCGGGTGAACAGGCGGTCAAAGTTGGCAGTGGTGGCGGCGGCGAAAGCTTCTTCCGAAACCCCAAACACCCCCGCACCAACCTTGGCGGTGAAAGCGGTATAAGCTGGCTCATTCCTCCGCCCGCGATAAGGCGGCGGGGCCAGATAGGGGCTGTCGGTCTCCAGCAAAACCCGGTCCAGCGGCGCGCGGGCAAAAATATCGCGCAACTCCTGTGATTTGGGGAAGGTCGCCACCCCCGACATCGACAGATAAAACCCCATCTCCAGCGCCGCTTGCCCCAAAGCTTCTCCCGAGGAAAAGCAATGCATCACGCAAGAGTAAGGCTTCACCGCCATGCCCTCAGCCAAAATCTGCGCCATATCCTCGTCGGCCGCGCGGGAATGGATGATCAGCGGCAACCCGGTTTCCTGCGCCGCCTCAATATGGATGCGCAAGGATTTTTGCTGAATCTCCGCCGTCTCAGCCGTGTAATGATAATCCAAACCCGTCTCACCAATGCCAACAAATTTCGGATCAGCCGCCAGCGCCACAAGATCTTCCACGCTCACAGGCGGATGCTCCGCCGCAGACATCGGATGCACCCCCGCAGCATAAAACACCGAGGGATAAGCCGCCACAATCGCCCGCACATTTGGCAAATTATGCAGCTTGGTGCAGATCGTCACCATCCGGCTGACCCCTGCCCCCTGCGCACGGGCGATGATCTGCGGCAACTCGCCCTGAAAGTCGGGGAAATCGAGATGGCAATGGCTGTCAACAATCTCAAAAGCCATGCCACACCTCTAGGCGAGCTCCGCCGCCGTCTCATTGATATGCAGAACCATATCCATCAGAAGCGCGGCAGGGTCAAGGTTCACCGCCTTGCCGCGCCGCGCCCGCAGCCCCAAATGTTGCGCCACATCGGCCCACGTCCGGGCATGATCGGGCGAGGGCGACAGCCGGGCGATCAGATCGCCTTCCCCCTTCGCAGCCTCGGGTGGCAAAATTTGCAACGTACCCGCCCGTGCCAGCCGCGCCAGGAACAAATCCAGCAGCGTCACGATCAGCTCAAACTGCGCTTCGGCGCCCTTGCCAGCCCCCGCCTCGGCCAGATTTTGCGCGCGGGGCCGGTCCAGCCGGGGCAGGGTGGCAAACAGCCGGATCAGGGTTTCATACAGCTTCAACCCGTCGAGATTGGTCATCCGAAACGCCTCGCCCACCGAGCCGCCCGCCAGTTCCGCCAAAGCCACACGATCCGCAGGCTCCACATCACCGCCCGCCTGCGTCAGCGCATCCGACAGGTCTTCCGCCGACAACGGCCCGAGCCGCAACTCGCGGCAGCGCGAGCGGATGGTGGGCAACAGCTTCGCGGGCTGATGCGAGATCATCAGGATCGTCACCCGCGCCGGTGGTTCTTCCAGCAGTTTCAGCAAAGCGTTGGCGGCCGAGACGTTCATTTCATCAATGGAATCAATGATCGCCACCCGCCGCCCGCCATCCGCCGCCGACAGCGCGAAGAACGACTTCATCTTGCGCACCTCGTCCACAGAGATCACGCTTTGCAGCCGATCCCCTTTGTCATTCGGCGCGCGGCGCAGCAGAAACATCCGCGACTCCGTCAGAGCCGCCATGCGATGCGACACCGGATGGCTTTCGGGGATGTCCAAGTTGTCTGGCGGGGGCGGTGCAAACATCCCACCGTCATCTTCCGGCGTCGCCAGCAAAAACTTTGCGATCCGCCACGCCAAGGTCGCCTTACCCACCCCGCGCGGCCCGGTGATCAGCCAGCCGTGATGCAGCCTTGTGCCGTTGAACGCTTGCAAAAATGTGGCTTCCGCCTGCGCTTGCCCGATCAGTCGCGCGGTGTGGCGCGGATGCGGCGCGCCCTCAATCCGGTCGGGTTCGGGCAGATCGTCGCTCATAGCCGCGCCAGAACGGCTGCCAGAACATCTGCGGCCACCGCCTCAGCCGGCCGCGCGCCTGCAATCACCCGGAACCGCGCCGGATGTGCCGCAGCCAGCGCCAGAAACCCATCGCGCGCCTTTTCCTGCACGCCCAGGCCCATGCCCTCAAAGCGCATTTCGCGGCCAGCCCGCGCCACGGCGCGCGCCAAGCCCTCGCCCGCGTCAATGTCGATCAACACGGTCAAATCCGGCTCCACCCCGATCATCAGCGTGTGCAGACGGTCCACGGTTTCGCTGAGATTTCCGCGCGTAAGCCCCTGATAAATCCGCGATGAATCCGCAAACCGATCCGAGATCACCACCTCACCCCGCGCCAAGGCGGGCCTGATGGTCTTTTCCAGATGATCGCGCCGCGCTGCGGTGAACAGCAGCAGCTCCGTCTCGGTTGACCAGCGATCCGCCGCGCCCTCCAGCACCAGTCGCCGGATTTCCTCGGCCCCGGCGCTGCCGCCCGGCTCGCGCGTCAGGCAAACCACCAGACCTCGCGCGCGCAACGCCTCAGCCAGCAACCGCGCCTGCGTCGATTTGCCCGAGCCGTCAATGCCTTCAAACGAAATGAAAATCCCCGACATTCAGCTAGCGGGCGTGCCGATATATTCAGCCCGCAGCTTCAGGGCGGCGGTGGTCAGCCGTTTGAGAAAACCGCCCTTCGCCACATCCGCCTCAGCCAGCAATCCCACCCGATGCTCGGGCAGGCCCGGCACGGTGATCACCAGTTGCGCCACCTCGGCCCCCTTGGCAATCGGCGCTTCCAGCGGCCCGGTGTACACCACCTGCGCCTGCAAAGCATCCTGTGCCAAAGCCGGGATCAGCAGTTTCACGTCCTCGGCAGGCACCAGCCCCACAGTGTCCGCATCGCCCATGAACACCGCCGCTTGCGCCACCTGCGTTCCCGCCTTCACCACGGTTTTCAGCGCAAACTGCCGAAATGCCCAAGTCGCAATCCGCTCGGCTTCCTCGGCCCGTTCGGTATCCGAAGCCATGCCCGAGATCGCAAACACGATCCGCCGCTCACCCTGCTTGACCGATCCGACCATGCCAAAGCCGGCTTCCTCAGTATGCCCGGTCTTCAACCCATCCGCGCCAATATTCAACGCCAGCAAGGGGTTGCGGTTGTGCGCATTGGCGGGCGCACGGTTCTTATAGTTGAACTCGGTCTGACCAAACACCTTATACAGATCAGGGAATTCTTCGATCAATCGCACGGAAATCAGCCCCAAATCCTTCATGCTCATGCGTTGGCCGGGGTCGGGCCAACCACTTGCATTGGCAAATGTCGACTGCGTCAGCCCCAAAGCCTTGGCACGCTCCGTCATCTGCTCAGAAAAGGCGGCTTCGGTGCCCGCCAGCCCCTCGGCCACCACCACGCAGGCATCATTGCCCGAGTTGATGATCATGCCGTGGATCAAATCTTCCACCGTCGGGCGGTCGCCCTGTTGCAGATACATCGTCGAGCCACCTGCCTCGGTGAAGCTGACGGCATGGGCCGAGACACCAAAGGTGGTGTCCATCGCGACACGGCCATCCTTCAGCGCCTCAAACAGCATGTTCACCGTCATCAGCTTGGACATCGACGCGGGCGGCAGTGAGGCTTCGCCATTCTTGTCCATCAGCACGGTATGGGTGGTCACATCGTAGACCCATGCTGCCGTCGCACGGGTTTCAAACGCCTGCGCCGGAAGGCAGCCGATCAAAAACACAGCGGCTGCGGAAAAGAAACGGAAGATCATTGGCTTAGCCTTTCAGGAAATAGGCGTCCTTGAATCCCGCCTGCTTGATTTTGCCCATCAGGGCCTTGTCGCCGCGCGCCGTGACGGACCAGAAGCTTTTGCCTTGCGAGGTTTCCGCGCGAATATCCGCCGCGATCCCGGCCGCCTTCAGTTGATCAGTCGCGCGTTTGGCATTGGCCTCAACCGAGAAGATGCCGATCTGGATTAGCCCGCCTTTGCCGCCCGCAACCGGAGCTTTCGGTGCCACCGGGGCAGGGGCCACTGCTGCAGGTTCGCCCCCGGCGGGCACGGTGGCAATAGGTGGCGCGGTCGGTTTGACGTCCTTCGCCGCTGCACGGTCAATCGCCGCCGCTGCCGCACCGGGGATCGGGTCCAGCGTTTCGGTCGCCACAGTTTCTGCCGCGTCCAAAATCGGTTTATTGGCATCCGGTGCAGCCTTCGCCGCTTCCTCGCGCCGCAGGGCCGTCACCGAAACCTTGCCCGGCTCACCCGCCAGCAGGCCCAAAGCCGCCGCCGCATCGGACGAGATTTGCAGCTTCGGCCCTGGATTGTCCAACTCGCGCCGGAACAGCGCGCCGATGACGAATTTGCCATTCGCCGTGTTGCGCAAAATCACCCGCTCGGGGTCTTTCGCATCCGGCGAGGCCACCCAGACACCGCCCAGCGAGGGGCGGCCGTCCCACAAGGCCTGATCGGTGGTTTGGAAAATCGAGGGGTCTTCGACATCGCGATCCACCAGCTTGACCGATTTCGACGTGGCTGGAACCGCCCCCTGCGCCGCCTCATCCGGTGGAGCTTTGGCAGCCAGCGGGCCCTTGCCTTCTTGACAGCCGGTCAAGACCGCCGCCACCGCAACCCCCACCATCAATCGTCGCATTGCCAGCCCCGTCATGCTCTGCTCCCCTGCGCGATTGTTTCGCGCGCTTTCCCACCTTTTGGTGGCGTTTCCATTGCCCTTTGCGCCCTTTTTCGGGCCGTTCTGGCGGCATGATACAGTCTGGCGCCAGCGCAGGGAAGGGTATGCTTTGCCTTGGGCGGAAAACCTTCGTGATCAGGCGATCAGGCGAAAATCCGCGACGCCTGCGCTTCCAGCCTCACCCGCTGAAACGCGATCAGATCGGCGGGCGGCTGTTGCAGATCCGACATCTCCAGCAGCGGATCAATCACCGGGCTGCGGGTGCCGAGCAATTCCTCCACCACCGCGAGCCCGCAAAACGGCACATAAATGTCCGAATAACCGCCCTCATGCGCCACCACCACTTTGCCGCCACACAGCTCATCCGCCAACCCAAACACCTGCCGCGCCATCGCGCGAAACGTCTCGGACGTTGCCATCATCCGCGCCAAAGGATCGACGCATGATGCATCATAGCCAGAGGCCACCACAATCAGATCGGGTTTAAACGCTTGCAGCGCTGGAGTGATCAATAGTTCGAAAGCATCAAGATAGGCCTGATGACCGCAGCCTGCGAGCAGCGGAATATTGAGATTTGCACCATGCCCCGCACCCACGCCGCGATCTTCCGCCCCGACATAGCCGGGCGGAAAGCAGTTTTCCTGATGCAGCGAGATCGTCAGCGTATCGGCGCGGTCATAGAAAATCGTCTGGGTGCCGTTGCCATGATGCACATCCCAATCCACCACCGCCACCCGCAGCGGCCCACGCTTGGCCCGCACCGCCTCCAGCGCCACCGGGATATTCGCCAGCAGGCAAAACCCCATCGAGGCATCCGGCAAACAATGATGCCCCGGTGGCCGCGACAGCGCATAGGCCCGCGCCGCCTTCCCCGTCACCACATCCTCCACCGCCTGTTTCACCAGCCCGGACGACAAGCAGGCGATCTCAAAACTGCCCTGCCCAAACGGCGCGAAATGCGGTGGAATATTTCCGCCGCCTGTGTCCGACATCGCCTTGAGCCGATCCAGATAAGCCGCCGCATGCACCCGCAACAAATCCTCGCGGCTGGAAGGCGCAGCCGAGCGCACCTCCAACAGTGGCCAAATTCCCGCCACTTCCAACAGGTTCTTGAAACGACGCTTGGTTTCGGGATTTTCCGCAAAGCCGGTGGCCGAAGGCGGCTGCACATAACCGCCCGCGGGCACAAACAGCGCCTGTTCGCCGCCCGTATGCCACAGACAGCGCTCATCATGGTAAAATGCTGTGGCCATCGCACATCCTTTCGCCCCAAAATTTCTTTCACATTAAGAATATGTTTTCCATCTTCTTGCCATAGTGCAAATGCAACAACAGCAGATGCACCGCTGAGGTGGTGGTTGATTTATACAAGAAAAGGCGTGGTTTGTGGCAGGATACACCGCATAATCGCGAAACTGGGGACCGGAATGTTGAACTTTGTCAAAACCCTGATGATTGCGGCCGCTGTTGCCGCAGCCATCCCAGCCCATGCCGAAGATCGGGTGACGCTGGGCTGGGGCCGGATGTTCAGCAATGACGCTCTGGGCGACCAAAAAGATCGCTGGCGCACTGGCGGTTATCAAGTCAGCCGCATCCGGGGTTATTCTTGGGAGGGCAGCTTACCGACCACGCCCGGTGAAATCCTCGAATTCCGCGGCTCGGCGCAGATTGTGGCCCCCGAAGATCTGGTCTCGCCACCGCCACAAGACCGCCGCTACGCCGCCACGCTGTCGTTCGGCTTGCACACCCAATTCGACTGGCGCGGCACTGATATCAGCGTTGGCACCGATCTGGTTCTGGTTGGTCCGCAAACCGGGATCAGCAATTTCCAGAACTGGATCCACAACATGGTCGGGCTGGAGAAGCCGACGGTGATTGATAATCAGATCGGCAACGGCATCTACCCCACGTTGGAGGCGGAACTGGGCCGCAAGTTCGCCTTGGGCGACCGGGCAGAACTGCGCCCCTTCGTGCAGGCGCAGGCCGGGGTGGAAAGCTTCGTACGCGTTGGCGGCGATCTGGTGATCGGCACGCTCGGCCGCGACGATCTGATGGTGCGCGACAGCGTGACCGGCCAGCGCTACCGCGCCGTGGAAGGCACGCGCGATCAAGGTGTTAGCTTTATTTTGGGTGGCGATATCGCGCGGGTGTTCGACTCGGCCCTGCTGCCCTCAGATGGCGTGGCAACCCTGACCGAAGACCGCTCGCGCCTGCGCGCCGGGGTGCATTGGCAGGGCGAGAAGGCCTCGCTGTTCTACGGCGTCAGCTATCTGAGCAAAGAATTTGATCAGCAGCCGGAAGGCCAACTTGTGGGCGGATTGAACCTAAACCTCAAGTTCTGATCACGCCGAATCGGTGGAAGCACGCCAACTCAACCTAAAGATGCACAAAACAACATTCACTTTATCTGTTGCCTTTTTACCATAGAAATTCGGCTAACCCTCTGTTAACGTTTCCAGATAAGAAACAAAAAAACGAGCAGGCAAACAGGCATGAAAACGGGCTCTTTGGGCACGTTCGTCATCTCTTGGTCACAAACAGAAGTAGACGGCCTCAAGGCCGCATCCTTGGACTTACTGAGCGTTGGTGCCGCATGGCGCTGGACGGGTGCGGCCGTGCGCGTCGATGGTCCTCAGGGGTTGCTACTTTTGGAACAGGCTGAAGGGGCGGCGGATTTACGCAAACGGGCGGCGCGCATGGTGCGCCGTTTGGTGGGTGTAGCGGTGGGTGGCGACGTTAAGCCGGAACATACTGAAGATCCCTATCCCGATCTTCCCGATCAGGGTTTTATCGTCACCGATGGGCATCAGTCCTTCACCGTGACAATCATTCCGGTGCCGGACACGGGCGCACAACTGTTGATGCTGGTCGGCGATCTGCCGCCCTGCGATCAGGATTTGTGGGTGGTGCGCACCGCGATTGACCGCACCCATTCCGGGGCAGGGGCGCGCGTCGCGGGCGGGGTGATCTGTTTCACCCCGGATACGCGGGTTGCCACGCCGGACGGGGTGCGGCAAATCCGCCACCTGCGCAGCGGTGATATGATCCTGACCCGCGACAATGGCCCGCAACAGGTGTTGTGGACCGGCCACCGCCGCATGTCCGGCGCACGGCTCTACGCCATGCCGCATCTGCGGCCCATCCGGTTTCGGGCCAATGCGATGGGCCTTTACCGCCCCGATGAAGATCTGCTGGTCTCGCCGCAGCATCGGATGCTGGTCAAAGGGGCCGCCGCGCAGGCCCTGTTTAACACCTCGGAAGTCTTGGTCGCCGCCGAAGATCTGGTCAACGACGCCACAATCGCCGTCGATCACGCGCTGCGCGAGGTGACCTATGTGCATATCCTATTGGAAAGACATAACATTGTCTGGGCGAATGGGCTGGAAACCGAAAGCTTCCACCCCTCCAACACCGCCCTCGATACCGTCGATCCGGTGCAGCGCGAGGGCCTGCTGAACATCCTGCCCGAGATCGCAGAAAACCCGCACGCTTACGGCGATTACGCGCGCCGCAATATCTCGGGCTCGGAAGCCGCCATCCTGCGGCATGAACTGGCGGCATAAAGTGGTCTGCGGCGGTTGACTCTGCTTAAGCCGACTGTATAAGCCGCCCTACGTCCCGGATGAAAGTCCGGGGCTTTTCATTGGTGTTGGTGGACTTCGCAAGAAGAACCCTGTCGGGCCTCGGCCAAAGGACAACGCCCTTCACGTCTAAAGAAGGAGATCAGAGATGACAAAACGCACCTCTGCCAAGTACAAAATTGACCGCCGCATGGGCGAAAACATCTGGGGCCGTCCGAAGTCCCCGGTGAACAAGCGCGAATACGGCCCCGGCCAGCACGGCCAGCGCCGCAAG
>CAYLYV010000086.1:0-20486 GCA_964387655.1 uncultured Cypionkella sp.
GCCGGAAAAGTCGGCTGGGATGTTTGCCAAACCAGAGCCGCCCATGCCAGCTTGCCCGGTATCGCCACCAGATTTGCCGTATTGCACGTAACCAGTTTGCGCCATGAAACCGTCGATCACGCGGTGAAACACCACGCCATCATAGGCCCCCGACTTCGCCAAGGCGACGATTTGGGCGACATGTTTCGGCGCATCTTTGGTGTCGAGATCAATCACGATCTCCCCCTTGGCCGCACCGGAAACCTCAATCACAAGGTTCGGGCCAGGGCCGTCGCCTTCTGCAAATGCGGGTGCAGCGGTCAGCAGCAAAGCTGCGAGGATGTTACGCAACATCGGCAGCCACCCGCACGGTGATCATGCGATCCGGGTTTGCTGGCGGCTCACCCTTGGTGATTTTATCGACATGTTCCATGCCTTTGATCACGCGGCCATAGACCGTGTATTGGCGGTTCAGGAAGTGGTTGTCGGAAAAGTTAATGAAGAACTGGCTGTTGGCCGAGTTCGGGCTGGACGAACGCGCAGCGCCAATGGTGCCACGGTCATGCGGAATGCCGGAAAACTCTGCTGGCAGATCGGGATGCTCTGACCCGCCCGTGCCCGCGCGACGCAGGTTGAAATCACTTTCCATATTGCCATTGGCGACATCGCCGGTCTGCGCCATGAAGCCGTCAATCACGCGGTGAAAGCAGACATTATCGTAAGCCTTTGCACGGGCAAGGGTTTTCATCCGCTCGACATGTTTGGGGGCGATGTCATTCAGCAGTTCAAGAACAACCTCGCCATCCTTCAGGGTGATGATGATGGTGTTTTCCGGGTCTTTGATCTCGGCCATGGGGCGCATCCTTCTTTTGATCTGGGGCGGAAAGTAACCATCCGTGGGGAGAAGGGGAAGGGCTTTAGGTTGACGAATGCGTCAGATCGGCGGAAACAGTTGCAAACAGTTATGGAGGCATCAATGGCCTGGAAGACGATCGACGATATGGGCCTTGCCGGTAAGACCGTGCTGACCCGGGTGGACATCAACGTGCCGATGGAAAACGGCGTGGTGAGTGACGCGACGCGGATCGAAAAGATCGTGCCGACCGTGGAGGATCTGATCGCCCGCGGGGCCAAGGTGGTGTTGCTGGCGCATTTTGATCGGCCCAAGGGCAAGGTCGTGGCGGAGATGAGTCTTTCTCATGTGAAGGGCGCGTTGGAGGCGGCTTTGGGGCGCAAGGTGGTGTTCGGGGCGGATTGTGTCGGCGATGTAGCGAAGGCTGCGATTTCTGAGGCCTCGCAAGGTGATGTGGTGCTGCTGGAGAACACCCGATTCCATGCGGGCGAGGAAAAGAACGATCCGAAATTGGCGGCCGAGATGGCTGCATTGGGCGATGTGTTTGTGAATGACGCCTTCTCGGCCGCCCACCGGGCGCATGCCTCAACCGCCGGGATCGCGGCGCTGTTGCCCTCGGCGGCGGGGCGGTTGATGGAAGCGGAGCTGAAGGCGCTGGAAGCGGCTTTGGGCAATCCTGTGCGGCCTGTGGTGGCTGTGGTGGGCGGTGCGAAGGTGTCGACCAAGCTGGAACTGCTGGGCAATCTGGTCGGCAAGGTTGATCATCTGGTGATCGGCGGCGGGATGGCGAACACGTTTTTGGTCGCCCAAGGGGTTGAAGTTGGCAAATCCTTGGCCGAGCGGGATATGGCCGCAACCGCGTTGGAGATCGTGGAGAAGGCCAAGGCTTCGGGCTGCGTGATCCATCTGCCCGTTGATGTGGTGGTGGCTAGGGAGTTCAAAGCGGGGGCTGCAAATGAAACCGTCGCGGTGAAGGATTGCCCTAAGGATGCGATGATTCTGGATGCGGGGCCGAAGACGGTCGCGGCGCTGACCAAGGTGTTTGAGGGCTGCAAGACCCTGATCTGGAACGGGCCGCTCGGGGCGTTTGAGATTGAGCCGTTTAATGCGGCCACCAATGCGGCGGCGCGGGCTGCGGCTCGGTTGACGAAGGAGGGGAAATTGGTGTCGGTCGCCGGGGGCGGCGATACGGTGGCGGCTTTGAATCAGGCCGGGGCTGCGCAGGATTTCACCTTTATTTCCACCGCTGGCGGGGCTTTTCTGGAGTGGATGGAGGGCAAGACCCTGCCAGGGGTTGCGGCTCTGGGCTAAGCTTGTCCACGCGTGGACAGAGCTTTGGTTTATAATAAATCAAGGACTTAACCAGGTCTCGTTAAGGGTTCGTTAAGATTTGACGCGCCGGGACGGCTGTGAAGCCCCCGGTGCGTTGGCATATTCTGTGCTGGGTTGCGCGCGATGCGCGTTCGGGCCGTCAGCCCTATTTGTACATCAGAGGCTGCACCCGTGGGGGGCCTGCCTGGGCAGCCACATCCGACCGCACAGGCAGGCCCCGCTGCGGCATATGCAGAGGCCGCGGGTGAAACTGGTGGGGCATGAGCTGTTTTGGGTGCTTTCCCCAGAGCACCCCGCGCCGAATGGTCGCTTTTATGGCAGGTATCTTCCTGAAAAAGCGCTGGTAAAGCGTTGTTAGCGCAACCAATATTGCGCGACGCCCAGAAGCTTTCTACCACCAAACTGACCTTTCCCGGATGGAGCATAAGATGCGCGCGACCAAAGCAGTTCAGAAAATCCTTGCCAATTACGAAGGCGAAACCCCCGGTGTGAAGGCCAATCTGTGCCGGATGCTGATGGAGGGTAAACTCGGCGGCACTGGAAAGATGATCATTCTGCCGGTGGATCAGGGCTTTGAGCATGGGCCTGCGCGGAATTTCGCGGTCAACCCGGCGGGCTATGACCCGCATTACCACTACCAACTGGCGATTGACGCCGGACTGAATGCCTTTGCCTCGCCGTTGGGGATGCTGGAGGCTGGGGCGGATACCTTTGCTGGGCAGATTCCGACGATTCTGAAAGTGAACTCGGCGAACTCGCTGATGTCGGACACGGCGGGCAAGAATCAGGCGGTGACAGCATCGGTCGATGATGCGCTGCGTCTGGGCTGTGCGGCGATTGGTTTCACGATCTATCCGGGTTCCGACATGCAGTTGGAGATGTATGAAGAAATCGTCGAGATGCGCAAAGAGGCGGCTGCCAAGGGCGTGGCGACGGTGATCTGGTCTTATCCGCGTGGTGAGGCGATCACCAAGGATGGCGAGACGGCGATTGACGTGGCGGCCTATGCGGCGCAGATCGCGGCTTTGCTCGGCGCGCATATCATCAAGATCAAGCTGTCGACCGACCATCTGATGCTGGCTGAGGCGAAGAAGGTCTATGAGAAAGAGCAGATCGACATTGCCACCCAAGCGGCACGGGTGAAGCATTGCATGGATGCCTCGTTTGCGGGGCGGCGGATTGTGGTGTTCTCGGGCGGGGCGGCCAAGGGTGCGGACGCGGTTTATGACGATGCGCGCGCCATTCGCGATGGCGGTGGCAATGGCTCGATCATCGGGCGGAACTCGTTCCAGCGTAAGCGCGAGGATGCTTTGGCGATGCTGGGCAAGCTGGTCGATATCTATAAGGGCAAAGCCTGAGATCTATAAAGGCAAAGCCTGAGCGATCTGAATGGAAGGGCGCGCCGGACAGGGTTCCGGCGCGCCCTTCGGTTTTTCGATATGCCCGCATTTTCTTGTTTCCCAAGGGTTTGGCTTTGTGGCATCATGGCTGCAACCTCCCCCGGTCATGAGGGGTGGATGTGAGGCGAGACAGATGATCCAAACCCAATCCCGGCCCGCGCTTGGCGGCATGTTGTTTTTCATGGCAACTTTCACGCTGGGCAGTTATTTCGCCTTTGCCGCCATTCAGGGCGATTACGGCGTGTTTCGCCGGGTGCAGATCAACGCGGAAGCGGTGGAACTGCGCGCCGAGCGCGATCAGTTACAGGCGGACCTGGCGCGGATGCAGAACCTGACCAAGCGGCTGTCGGATGATTATCTCGACATTGATTTGCTGGATGAACAGTTGCGCGATGTGCTGGGCTATCTGCGCGCCGATGAGGTTGTGATCCGTTAAGGCGCGGTGCGTGAGATCACGCACCCTACACTTCTTGATAGGTTTCGGGCTTTTCTGATACGATGGAGTGGCTGAGGTGTCGCATGCCTCCGGCGGGGATATTTGAGCACAGAGGATGAGCTAAGCGCCGTGAACGGTTCAGATTGAGCTGGTTTTTGCAGAGCCGCCCTGCCCCACTACCCCGCTGCATTTTCTGTTTTGCGTTATTTCTCCGATGCGGTATAGATGGTTTAACACTAAACCATCTTAACAGCGTGACGGGAGGATGCCGAGTTGGCTGCAAAAAAAGCCCCAGAGAAATCAAACGTCTCGAAGGAAGAACTGCTGAAGTTCTACCGCGAGATGCTGCTGATCCGCCGATTCGAGGAAAAGGCCGGGCAGTTGTATGGCATGGGTCTGATTGGAGGGTTCTGTCACCTCTATATCGGGCAAGAAGCGGTGGTTGTGGGGCTTGAGGCCTGCACCAAGGAAGGCGACAAGCGGATCACCTCGTATCGCGACCACGGCCATATGCTGGCCTGCGGGATGGAAGCCAATGGTGTGATGGCCGAGTTGACCGGGCGTGAGGGTGGCTATTCGCGCGGCAAGGGCGGAAGCATGCACATGTTCAGCCGCGAGAAGCATTTCTACGGCGGGCATGGCATTGTGGGGGCGCAGGTGCCTTTGGGCGCGGGGCTGGCCTTTGCGGATAAGTATAAGGGCAATGACAATGTGACCTTTACTTATTTCGGCGATGGGGCTGCGAACCAAGGCCAAGTTTACGAGACTTATAACATGGCGGAGTTGTGGGCGCTTCCGGTGATTTTTGTCATTGAGAACAACCACTACGCGATGGGCACCTCGCAGGCGCGCTCGACCAAGTCTGAGACCTTGTTCGGGCGCGGTCTGGCTTATGGCATTCCGGGCGAGCAGGTCGACGGCATGGATGTGCTGGCGGTGCAGGCGGCGGGGGCCAAGGCTGTAGCGCATTGCCGGGCCGGCAAGGGGCCGTATATCCTTGAGATGATGACCTACCGCTATCGCGGCCATTCGATGTCGGACCCGGCGAAATATCGCACGCGGGAAGAAGTTGAGAAGATGAAATCCGAGAAGGATGCCATCGAACATGTCCGCGATCTGCTGTTGAATGCCGGGCTTTCCTCGGATGAGGAACTGAAAGCGATTGATAAGTCGATCAAGGACGTTGTGAACGCGAGCGCAGAGTTCGCCAAGGCCAGCCCGGAGCCAGCACTCGCTGAGCTTTGGACCGACATTTACGCCTGAGGGGGGAACACCATGGCTGTTGAAGTATTGATGCCGGCGCTTTCTCCGACGATGGAAGAAGGCACTTTGGCGAAATGGCTGGTCAAGGAAGGCGATGTGGTCAAGAGCGGCCAGATCATCGCCGAGATTGAGACCGACAAGGCGACGATGGAGTTTGAGGCGGTGGATGAAGGCACGGTGGGCCGGATTTTGGTGGCTGAGGGCACTTCGGGCGTCAAGGTAAACACCGCGATCATGGTGCTGGTTGAGGCTGGCGAGTCGGCTGACGCAGCGCCTGCTCCGGTGGCGGCAGTCGCAGGGGCGGCTCCGGTTGCGGCGGCGGTTGCTGCCCCGGCGGCGGTTGCGGCATCTGTGGCTGTGGTGTCGAAAGCCTCGGCGGATTGGCCGGAAGGCACGCCGATGAAGACGATGACGGTGCGCGAGGCGTTGCGTGAGGCGATGGCGGAAGAAATGCGCGCCAATCCGAACGTGATGCTGATGGGCGAGGAAGTGGGCGAGTATCAGGGCGCTTACAAGATTTCCCAAGGCTTGCTGGCCGAGTTTGGTGCGAAACGTGTCGTGGATACGCCGATCACCGAAATGGGCTTTACTGGCATCGCGGTGGGGGCGGCTTGGGGTGGTTTGAACCCGATTGTCGAGTTCATGACGTTTAACTTCGCGCTGCAAGCCATTGACCACATTCTCAATTCTGCGGCCAAGACCAATTATATGTCGGGCGGACAGCTGGGTTGCCCGATTGTGTTCCGGGGTGCGAATGGCGCGGCGGCACGGGTTGGTGCGCAGCACAGCCAGGATTTCACGGCTTGGTATGCGGCGATCCCGGGGCTGAAAGTGGTGATGCCCTATTCAGCATCGGACGCTAAGGGCTTGTTGAAGCAGGCTATTCGCGATCCGAACCCGGTTATCTTCCTGGAAAATGAGATCATGTATGGGCAATCCTTTGAAGTGCCCGATCTGCCGGATTTCACCATTCCGTTCGGCAAGGCGCGGATTTGGCGTGAAGGCACGGATGTGACCATCGTGTCGTTCAGCATCGGCATGAAGTATGCTCTGGAAGCTGCTGATTTACTTGCGAAAGATGGCATTTCGGCTGAGGTGATTGATCTGCGCACTCTGCGTCCGATTGATTACGATACGGTGCTGGCGTCGGTGCAGAAAACCAACCGTTGCGTGACGGTGGAAGAAGGCTTCCCGGTGGGCTCGATCGGCGATCATCTGGCCAGCACGATCATGCAGCGGGCGTTTGATTATCTCGACGCGCCGGTGGTGACTTGCACGGGCAAAGACGTGCCGATGCCTTACGCCGCCAACCTTGAAAAGCTGGCACTGGTGACGACCGCTGACGTGGTCGCTGCCGTCAAATCTGTTTGCTACCGTTAAGGAGGGGATGATGGCGATTGAAATTCTGATGCCCGCACTTTCTCCGACGATGGAGGAAGGCACCCTTGCCAAATGGTTGGTCAAGGAAGGCGATGTGGTGAAATCCGGCCAGATTCTGGCTGAGATCGAGACCGACAAGGCGACGATGGAGTTCGAGGCGGTGGATGAAGGCACAATTGGCCGGATTCTGGTGGCTGAGGGGACTTCTGGCGTCAAGGTGAACACCGTGATTGCGGTGTTGGTCGAGGATGGTGAAAGCGCCGATGCAGCCCCTGCGCCGGTTGCGGCGAAAGCTGCGGCACCTGTGGTGGCGGCGGCTCCGGTCGCGGCGGTTGCTGCTGCACCGGCTGCGGATGCGGCTCCGAAAGCTGCGGGCGCTCGGGTGTTTGCTTCGCCTTTGGCGCGGCGGATGGCTGCGGAGAAGGGCCTGGACTTGGCCTCGGTTCAGGGTTCTGGGCCGCATGGACGGATTGTACGGGCGGATGTTGAGGCGGCCAAGGCGGGTGCTGCGGCTCCGGTCGTGGCGGGTGCGGCGGCACCTGTGGCCGAGGCGAAAGTGGCCTCTGCCCCGGCGATGGCTTCTGGGCCTTCGACCGAAACCGTGCTGAAAACCTATGCAGATCGGCCGTTTACCGAAGTGAAGCTAGATGGGATGCGCAAAACGATTGCGGCGCGTCTGACCGAGGCGAAGCAAACCGTGCCGCATTTCTATCTGCGCCGCGATATTGAGCTGGATGCGCTGATGGCGTTCCGGGCTGAATTGAACGCGAAGCTAGAATCGCGCGGCGTCAAGCTGTCGGTGAATGACTTTGTGATCAAGGCCTGCGCTTTGGCCTTGCAGCAGGTGCCCGCGGCCAATGCGGTTTGGGCGGGCGATCGGGTGTTGCAGTTCAAGAAATCGGATGTGGCGGTGGCTGTGGCGATTGAGGGCGGGCTGTTTACGCCTGTGTTGCGCGATGCCGAGGCGAAATCTTTGTCGGCTTTGTCGGCTGAGATGAAAGATCTGGCGAAGCGGGCGCGGGATCGCAAGTTGGCCCCGGCTGAGTATCAGGGCGGCAGCTTTGCGATTTCCAACTTGGGGATGTTCGGCATTGATAACTTCGATGCGATCATCAACCCGCCACATGCGGCGATTTTGGCGGTTGGGGCTGGGGTCGCCAAGGCGATTGTGAAGAACGGCGCGGTGGTGGTGGGTACAGTGATGTCGGTGACATTGTCGGTGGATCACCGGGTGATCGACGGGGCTTTGGGTGCTTTGTTGGTGAACGCGATCAAGGACAATCTGGAGAACCCGCTGGCGATGCTGGCGTAGGGTTCGGCATAGAAAAAGCCCGCCGAGAGCGATCTCGGTGGGCCTTTTTGTTTGGGCTGAAGGGCTTAGAGTTCGCCGTTGATCAACTGATCCATGGTGACCGAAGGCTGCGAGCACCCTGCTTCGCCGATCACCCGGGCGGGGACGCCCGCGACGGTGGTGTTGTGTGGCACGTCATGTAGCACGACGGAACCAGCCGCGATGCGCGAGCAATGGCCGACGTGGATATTGCCCAGCACCTTGGCCCCTGCCCCGATCATCACGCCGTCGCCGATCTTGGGATGACGGTCGCCGTCTTCTTTGCCGGTGCCACCAAGGGTGACAGAATGCAGCATCGAGACGTTGTCGCCAACCACTGCGGTTTCTCCGATGACGATGGAATGCGCGTGGTCGATCATGATGCCCTTGCCGACGCGGGCGGCGGGGTGAATGTCGACGCCGAAGACTTCCGAGACCCGCATCTGCACGAAATAGGCCATGTCCTTGCGGCCATTCTGCCAAAGCCAATGACCGATGCGGTAGGCTTGAATTGCCTGATAGCCCTTGAAGAACAGGATCGGCTGAATGAAACGCAGGCAGGCCGGGTCGCGATCAAACACCGCCGTCACATCCGCGCGGGCGGATTGGCCGAGTTCGGGATCGGACAGATAGGCCTCATCGGCGATTTCGCGCAGGATTTGCTCGGACATTTCGCCGGACGCGAGTTTCAGCGAGAAGCGATAGGCGAGCGCGCGTTCCAGACTGGGATGATGCAACAGGCTGGAATGGATCAGGCCGCCCAACAGGGGCTCAGCCCGGACCATGTCAAAGGCCTCTTCGCGCACGCGGCGCCAAACGGGATCCAGAGGGCTGATTTTAGCGCTGGTTTCGGCCATGATATATCTCCTGCTGGCAGAGAGATTAGCATATGGCGTTGGTTTGCAACAGTGCCAAGGGCGGAATTTGCTATTTCGCGCGCGTGCCGTGGTTAAGGGGGGCGTTGCGCTTGCGGCTTGCGAGCTGGCCCGCCACGAGGGCCAAGGCCGACAGGAAGCGGGCGGAATGGAGTGGATTGTGGCGCGGACCTGTCTCGGCAAGCGCACGGGCCATCAGACTGCCGTTGCCCCATTGCGGATGCGCGCGCCCGAAGCGTTTGGCATAGCGGTGCGCGGCGTCGGCTTGATCGAGCAGGCTTTTGATCAGGGCAGATGGGTCGGTGGAGGCTGCAAGCAATGCCGCAGCCTCAAACAAATCGCCAGGAAGGCAGCGGCGCATTTAGAGGGCCGTTGTGATGGTCTGGAACAGGCCGTTGCCGTAGCGTTGCGAAACTTGGGCTATAGCAATGGTGACTGTGCCGCTGGCTGAGTCGGCAGATTGCTGCCCGGTGGTGTAGCGATAGCTCGGCGCGGTGGTGGTGGCTTCGCGCAGGGTTGTGGGGCCGTGGGTGATTTTGACGCTGTATTGTTCGATGTCTTCGCCCAAGGGGACTTCCAGCGATTGCCAAATGTCGCCGTCGATTCGGGTGCGGCGTTGCCAAGTGATGTCGAGATCACCGCTGGGCTGTTTGGTGGCAAGCAGGTGCGAAACGGGATAGGGGCGCAGACCTGCGCCGTCAAAGCTTTCGGTGACAAGAACGGTGGCGCTGCTGTCATACCCCTTGTTGGCGGGGCCGAAGCGGTAAAAGCGCGGCAGGCCTCTGGCGGAGAGTGGTAGGTTGATTTGTTGGACGGCATCGTTGAGCAGAACGAAGGTGCTGCCGACGGGCCAAGTGGCGGGCATCAGGCCGTCGGTGCCCGCTTGACCGCGCAGGCGCAGCACGATGTCATAGGTTTTCGGCGCGACGAGCGTGGCGTTGGCAAATTGGAACACCTCCCAGTTTGCCGGACTACCGTCGCCGATGGCGGCCACGTTGGCACCGGAAAGAACGGAGAGTTCGCTGACCGAGGACAAAGCGCCGGATTCGATGCGCACACGCAGGGTTGCACCGCGATCCCAAAGGCCCGGTTCGGCTGCGCTTAGAATGGTTTCGGTGGTGCCGATGATGGCCGGTTGGGTGAGCGTGGTGTTCAGGCTGTAGCTGTCGTCTGAAATCGCACTCCACACCGCCACGTCGCCGGGCCAAGGTGAGGCTGCAACACAGACATGCGGGGCATATTCAACTTCGGTGCCTTTCAGCAGCGGCAGGTCTAGAAACAGCGGATAGACCGGAACCGTGGCTTGGAACGGCACCCAGCCGCGCGCGGGGACGTTGATTTCGGCGGGCTCGTAGACGTTGGGATCAACGCGGACGGCCTCGACGGTTTGCAATTCAGACAATTCAGCGCGGTCGATGCGGTAGAGTTCGCCCGCGATGCTGACGGTGTCGCCGACGCCGATGGCAAGCTGCGATTTTGGCAGCGCAAAGCGGGCAGAGTCGCGCGAGACGCGGGTTTCGGCCATCCAGCGTTCGGCAATCGCGGTGGCCTCGACGGCGGTCAGTGTTAGGGGGAGTTCGGATTGCGACACCACGTTGCCTGTGCGGTCTGGGAATGAGGCCGAAACGGTGGAGACAGCGAAATCGGTTTCCGCCTCGTTGAAGGTCAGGCGGATATGTTCGGGGGTTTCAATATCGGCAGAGCGGGTACGCTCAATGCTGCCGTCGATCTCGGTCGAGATAGCGAGGAACTCTGGCACAAGGGTTTGCGGGCTCAACGCAGTGCGGGATTGAAAACGCAGGGTACCTTCACGCTCGATCACGTCGGTTGGGAAGGCGAGGATCAGCGGTTGCAGCGCGGCGCGGGCCGAAGCCACGTCAGAAACCGCGTAGCCGCGCACGATGCCACGGGCTTGGGCAAGGTCAACATTCTGCATCCCGGTCAAATCGCAGATATCGCCAATCACGGCGGCGAGGGGCTGATTTGAGGCGCGGCCGTTCAGCCAATGACCTTTGTCGTAGTTCGCCGCATCCGACCACAGGCTCTTGTTGCCGGGAAAGGTCGGGAAGGGTCGCGCATCCCAAGCCCAAGCCAGCGAGTTGGCGAAATCGACCATTTGACCGGTATACAGGAAGGCTTCGGGGTTGTTCTGCGGATCGGTCCAATAACTGTGCATGGCTTGACAATAGGACAGTTGCAGCAGGTCATCGCGCAGACCGTTGGAGTATTTGGGCAGCGCGGATTCCGAAGACTTCGGGTCTCGGAAGACATTGGGCTGGTTGGTGCCCTTGTCCACCGCGGCGCATCCATATTCGGTGAAGCGGATCGGTTTTGAACCAGCAATCCATGCGGTTGGCGTGGCCGCGCGGACGCCTGCAATGCGCTCATGGTGCGAGTTGGACCACCAGCTGCGCAGATCTTTATGTCGATAGACCCAAGGCTCGCCGTAAGCGCCATCGGTGATCGGGCTACGGATTTGCGCTGACTGATCAGTGGGAGTGGCGTAATACCACTCAAAGCCCTCGCCGCCCGCAATGTTGGAGCGCAGGTAATCGGTGTTGTGGATATCGCCCCACTGGGCGTCGAGGTGGCCGTCGCCATCGCGCCAATCCGACAGCGGCATGTAATTGTCGATGCCGATGAAGTCGATGGCGGGGTCAGCCCAAAGCGGATCCAGATGGAAATAGAGATTATCCTCGGTGTGATAGCCGAAATACTCGGACCAGTCGGCGGCATAGGTGATCTTGGTGGTAGCGCCGAGGATGGTTTTCGCCTCGGCGGCGAGTTGGCGCAGGGCGGCGACGGTGGGGAAGCTGTCACCCGCGCCGCGAATTTGGGTCAGGCCGCGTAACTCGGTGCCTACGCAAAAGGCGGCAACCCCACCTGCGGCTTTACACAGGTTGGCATAGTGCAGGATGAAACGGCGGTAAGACCATTCATTGGGGCCGGAATAGTTGACCGTCTCGCCTGCGATGGTGAAATGTGCGGGCAAGACGGTGCCGAAGAAGGCCGACACCTCGGTGCTTGCGGCAGCGGTGCGGTCTGTGGTGCCGGATTGTCCCGGGGCTTGGTTCAGGGTGACGCGACCACGCCAAGGCAGAATCGGCTGAGAGGTCGCGGTGCTCCACGGATCGGGCAGAGTATTGCCGGCCAGCTGATCCATCAGGAGGAACGGGTAGAAGGTGACAGCCTTGCCCGCTGCGTTCAGGGCTTTGATCGCCTCGACCACCGATTGATCCGCAGGCGTTCCACCATAAACCGTAGTACCCTCCAGCTTTGGCAGTTCCAGTGCTGCCGCCCGTGTCAGACCCGCGACCTTCCACGGCATCGGTTGGCCATCATATTGCTTCTGTTCGACCTTCGGCTGCACAAGGCAAGAACCGCAGCGCAGGTCATTGCCAAACCATGACACCACCAAGGACACGGCGTTTGCGTTGGGAAGTTCCTCGGTCAACTGTTCCAGCGATGCGGCAAAATCGGTCTTGCCCGTCGCAGAATTGACGTTGGCCGAACGGTTGCTGCCCGGACCGTAGGAATAATGCACAGGCGTGGTCGCCAAGGCATATTCGCCAGTGCCGGGGATCAGGCAGACGCCGGGGATGATTTTGGACAGGCCCGGATGTGCCTCGGCAGCGGCGCTTTGCGCGGCCCGCACCACCTCGAACGAGAATTGCGGCACCCGGTTGCCGAACGTCCCCAGATCGAGATTCTCGATCACCACATAGGCTGTGCCGCGATAGCTGGGGGACAGGCCCGCCCCCTCAACCGCCTCGATCTTCGGATCTGGCAGTTGCGCTTCATCGCCTTTGTAGACGCGCAGGTTCAGGCTTTCGGGTTGGATTTCATTGCCATCCGCCCAGATCCGACCCACACGGGTGATCTCGCCTTCGCACAGGGCCACCGCGAGGCTGGCCGAATAGCTGAAGCTGTTGCTGGCGGGCTTTGGCGTGCCCTTGCCGCCACCGGACTGCACGACGTTTTCCTGAAACCGACTGGCCCATATCACTTGGCCGGACACCCGCACCCTGCCCCATATCCGGGGAATGGCTGCCCCCTCGCTGGCGCCCATCACCCGAAAGCGATCAACCCTGCCGACATCGACGGCCTCGGAACCCGTGCCCAGCAGTTTCTGGTCGATCACCCGCCCCACCGTCGCCCCAATGGCGCGCCCGATCACAGCACCCGACAGGCCCAGTACGGTGCCGCCAAAACCTGCACCCAGCGAGGCACCAACGGCGGAGAGAAGGATCGTGGCCATGTTCAGGCTCCTATAGGGAATACAAAGCGCGCGGCGATCTTGCGCCGCCACGGATCGCTCAGCGCCGTTTCAACAACGCCGTGGCCGGTATAGGCATGGATAAAACTGGCCTCGGGGCCGATGCGGGCGGCGATGCCAAGGTGCTTGGCGACAGCATCGGTGCGCATCCGAAACAACAACACATCCCCCGGCGCTTCATCGGCGCAAGATTTCTGGATCAACCAACGCTGGGCCGCGGCCAGCAGGTCTTCGCGACCCGAAGGTTCAGACCAGTCCTGCGAATAGGCCGGGATGCTTTCGGGCTCAGCACGGATCACCTCGCGCCAGACGCCCCGTATCAGCCCTAGGCAATCCGCACCCGCCGATTTCACGCTGGCCTGATGCAAATAGGGCGTGCCAATCCAAGCCCGTGCCGTGCTGACAATCAGCGCAGGCGTCATCGCCCAAGGCTCCCGCCATCATTGGCGCGGTTGCTGACCGGGTAAGACGCCAGCCAATCCTCGCCCGGAATATGCGGAAAGCCGCGAAAATTGGCGAAGTTGGCGAATTTCGCCCGGCAGGTGGTGGACATGCGGTCGCAGCCCACCTCCAGCCGCACCTGATCGCCAATCGCGATCTGCGCGCCCAGATCATGCCACAGATCAACGATGCGCTGCGCCCCGCTCAGGCGGTCAAACTTGATCACCCCAACCAATCCAGAAGCAGCCCCCGAAGTGACCACAAAGCGCCCGCGTTCAAACCAGCGATCCGCAAACCCGCCAAGCCCGTCAAACTGGCAACGGTTCAACGCATCGAAACCCCCTACGGAGGTTTCAGCAAAGTTCCCCGGCACGGTAACGTCAACTTTGCACCGCGGATCCCCCAGCACCGCCGTGCAGTTGCGCTGGAATATCCGGCCCTGCGGTTGGTTCAGCCTATCGGTGAGCCCGCGCAACTCGGCCTTGAAAGCACCACCTGCCCGGCTGATCTCGCCCAAATTGCCGCGAAATTGTTCGATGCGTTGCGCGGGGTCGGTCCAATTCACCAACCAAGACCGTACCTCGGCCCCATCAAATCGCCCCGCTATCAAGTCAGCTTCCTCAACCGCCACATCCGACAACGCCCCCACGGTTTCCGAGTTATCCACCGCCAAACCCGTGGTCTGCTGCAAAGTCCGCGCCGTCATCCCCGAACTGGCTTTGAACACATGACCCTCAAAGCTCAGGTCGAGATCATGGTCGGTGAAGCCAAACCGCATCCCATCGCGGCGCGTCACCAACCACGCCCGACACACCGTCGTCACGCCCTGCCCCAGATGATCCAGCAACTCCTGCCGCGCGCTCATACCCGCACCTCGACAATCGGCACGTTCGGTACTTCGCCTGCTCGGAAGGAGGCCACCGAGGTCTTGATCACATCGGCATCAAACCGCACTGGGACGTCAAATTCATAGCCCGCCGTGATCAGTGCGCCGATATCGGGCGGGGTAGTGAAGGTGACAGTCCCGGTTGCAGGATCAACGCTGAACTCCAACCCCTCCACCTTCGGATCATTGGCAATCGCCACGATCACCGTGCCGGCCACGGGCTTGACAATCGGGCGGACATAACTTGCGGTGCCGGAAAGATAGGTTTTTTTCAGCTGAAACAGCAGCGTCAAACCGTCACCTGTGCCAATCAGCTGATCGGTTGCAGCAATCGCCTGATTGGCCCCGCAGGATTTGAAATCCGACCAATCCTTCCAGCGAAATGCGTGCAACCGGGCGCGGCGTGCCTCAAAAAACGCCAGCAACGCATCCACATCGTCCAGACTGCGCAGGCCAAACCCGGCATCATAGCGCCGCCGCGAATGTTCCCACGGCGTATTGCGCTCCTCAAAGCCATTGGCCAGCGTGACAATCTCGGTCAACCGTTCCGGCCCACCGAGTGAGCCAAAGCTGACGCTGGCGGGAAATCTAATGTCGTGAAAAGCCATGCTTTATCCTCACCGATTGCGTTGGCCGCGCGACAGCATCCGCTGTGCTTGTGCTGCGATTTGGCTTTGGCTGCGTTGAAAGCCCTGCACATCGGGCGTCGTGATATTCATCACCACCGTCACCGAGCCGCCACCCGAGCCCTGCACCCCAAGCCGTCCATCGGCACCGCGTGCCAGCGGCATGATCGCCTCTGGCCCCGCCTCGCCCATCAAGCCCTGCCCGCCGCGCATCGCAAATGGTGTGGCCTGCGACACCACCCCGCCCTTCGCGAACGGCATCACCCGGCCTTGGGAAAAGCTGCCGCCCTTCTCGAATGGCGTGATCCCATCTAACAACCCGCCAAGACCCGAGGCAATCGCCCCGCCCAAAGCGTTCTGCACCGGCTTCATCGCAATGCCGTAAACCGTATCGGCCAGTGATTTCGCCACCGATCTTAAAGCGTCCGACAGCTTGGCCCCGTCGAACACCAGTCCGTCAAACGCCCGACGCAACCCGCCACCGATGCCACTCGACAGCGCATTCACCTCGCGCCCGGTGAACACCATGGTTTCGCGCATCCGGGAAAGCTCGCCCTCAAACGCGCCCACCATGCCGGTGGTGCCCGACAGCGTGGCCTCAAGCGCCGCTATCTGATCTTGCAACTCCTCTACCGTCGCCATCGTCCGCCCCTTGTGTGAAATCCGGATAAGCGGCGGCCAATTCTTCCAGCCGCGCCCGCGTCAGGGGCGGCAAAGCCGCTTCCGCCCCCAGCATGATCCTCAACTCGATCGGCGACAGCGCCCAGAACACGGCGGGTGGCAGTCGCAACGCGCCCATCCCGGCCCGCATCAGGCCCGGCCAATCCATCTTCATCCTTCACCCGGCAAAGCAAACGCCCGCGCCAGAAGTTCCGCCGCTGTCCGCGCCGCTTCGACCGGGCCACCGCCGATTTCCACCGTGCGCAAATGCTCCGCCGTGCCCTGCCAACCCCCACCGTGCAGCCCCGCCACGATCAGCGCCAGAACGTCGCGGGTGGAAACCCTGCCAGACTCAAACCGCTCGACCATTTCGACCAGCGACCCCGCAGCCATCGAAGCTTCCAATTCGGCCAATGCCCCCAGAGTCAGCTTGGCGACATGCGCCACGCCATCGAGCACAATCGCCACTTCCCCGGCATAAGCGTTCGCCATCAAAGCGCCGTGAAGGTCAAAGCCCCGGCCGAGGCGAGCGTCATCTCATAGGTCGCCTCGCCATTATGGCTGCCGGCATATTCAATCGCGGTGATCTGGAATGGCCCTTCGACCACGCCAAAGCTGGGTATCACCACCTGAAACAACGGCATCTCGGCATCAAAGAAAATCTGTCGCGCGCGCGCATCGGTGGAATCGTCGCGAAACACCCCCGAGCCCGAGAGAGAAGCCGTCTTCACCCCCGCCCCCGCCAGCAACTCGCGCCACCCACCCGCACTTTCCAAGGAGGTCACATCGACGGTTTCCGCGTTGAAACTGATCCGCGTCGCCCGCAGGCCCGCCACCGTCACAAAGGTGCCGTCGCCCACCATATCGACCTTGATCAGCAGGTCTTTGCCATTCTGCACTGTCATATCCATCTCCTGAATCCGCCCCACGGGGCCAAAATGTCAAAGCTCAATCCGCGCCCGGAATGTCATGTCGATCCGCCGCGTATCGCCCGCCTCCAGCCGCCGCGCCGTGGCCCGCAGGAACTGGATCGACACCAGCCGCCCCGTCGCCAGCGTCAAAGCCGCATCAACCAAAGCCTGCGAGACCGCCCCCGCCACCTGTTTCGCGGTCAGAAATCCAGCCGCGTCACTGATCACCGCGATCTCAAAGCGATGCTCGGCCCCGGCTCCGGATTTGTCAGACTGATCCAGAACCTGCTCTGGCCCGATCAGCACAAATGTCCCCGGTGCCGTCCCCGCAGGCATCGCATCCACAATGCTGACCCCGCTTAACCCCGCAAATCCCGAAAGCCGCGCGTAAACTGCCGACTGAAGCGCCGCCGCTGCCTGATAGCTCATGTCGGAACCTCCTCGCGCGCGAAGCAGGTCAGGTACTGCGCGTCCTGATCATGCTCCGTCACCGCCAGAATGGTGAACACGCGGCTGCCATCGCGCAGCCGCTGCTCCGGCTTTGGCCGCCGCTCAGCCCCGACCGGAGCCCCCCGCACGGTGATCTTGTAAGGCACCGAGGCCAAAACCACCTCCACCCCCGCCATCTCACGCCCGGACCCCGGCTGAATCTCGCCCCATAATGTCCCCAAAACCAGCCAAGCCGCCGTAAACCCGCCCGCGCCATCGGCGACATTCTGCGGCGCTTCCAGCACCAGCTTGCGCGTCAACCGCACGCCGCTCATGCCGCACCCCCACCCAGGACCCGCACCGTACGCCAGCGTTCAATCAACGCCTGCACCACCAGCGGCAGGCCAGCCACGCGCTGCCCCTGATCGTGCCGGTTCTCATAGAACTCCGCCGCCAGCAGCAGCACCGCCTGCGCCAGATCGACCGGAACCGAAGGCCAAGCCGCGCCAAAGCCGGCATCGAACACCACTTCGACCCGGCCATCTGTCGGCACATTCGGCAACAACACCCCCGCCGCGATCAGCTTCGGGCGATGGGTGTCCTGCACCAGCCGATAGCGATCTGCGCTGACCGCCGTGCCGACCGCATCCACATCCACCAGCGTCACCGACACCAGTGCCGTCACCGGTGCGACCGGCAAAGCCTGCTCACCCCGCGTCCGCCAATCCTCCAGCACCAGCTTGAACCGCCGCGCCAACAGCGCCTTGCCAATCCGCCCCTCGATCACCGCCATCGCCGCGCGCAAATAGCCCTCGATCAGCCCATCCTGCATCCCGTCATCGCTGAACCCCGAGCCCAACCGCAGATGATCCTTCAACGCCTGCACCGGCAAAGACGCCGACGCCACGCTGGTAATTTCCGTCAACATCATCGCAAAGTCCCTTCCCACATGCCCCAACCAACGCCCCGAAAGGCTGGACGCGCACCCCGCACCGCTCGAACGGAGGGGAGCAGCCAGACAGCCCGGCCATGCGACGCGCGTCCATTGCCCGGCCCCCAAGGGAACCGGGCGGCCGTTACGGCCTCAGGAAACCGCGATTTTCAGCAGTTTGATCGCTGCAAAATCGGTGACATCGCCGCCGACACGCTTGCTGGCATAGAACAGTACGTTGGGTTTGGCCGAGAATGGGTCGCGCAGGATGCGCAGATCAGGACGCTCGGCAATCGTGTAGGCCGCTTTGAAATCGCCAAACGCAATCGCATAGGCGTTGGTAGCAATATCCGGCATGTCCTCGCAGATCAGCACCGGATAGCCCATCAGACGCGACGGATCGGCAGCGGCCAGCCCATCCGACCACATGAAGCGGCCATCGGCGTCCTTCATCTTGCGCACTGCGCCCGCGGTTTTCGAGTTCATGATGAAACTCGCGTTGGCGCGATAATCAGCGGTCAGCGCATAAACCAAACTGATGATGCAATCGACCGAGTTCGTCGGCGCGAAATCCGCAGCCGCTCCGGTCGGGATGTAGCCGATATTGCCCCAGCTCCAGGACGCATTCGCCACCTTGTTCGGCAGCAGAATGCCCTTGGGCTGATCGACACCCGTGCCGTTGATAAAGGCCGCAGCCTCAGCCCGGATGAACCGCGTAGCGATCTTGCCCGCAAGCCAACCCTCCACGTCAAAGGCGCTGTCATCAAGCAAACGCTGGGACGCCTTCGGCATCGCCGACAATTCATGCAACTTGATCGAAATCCGCTCGATGGTCGGCGTCGCGGTTTCCGCCGTCGTCGCCGCTTCCGTGGCCCAGCCGGAACCCACTTCGGAACGGTCGATCAGCACGTCAAACGAGGTCGCATCAATCTGCACCACATTCGCAATCGCCCGCAGCGATGAGGTCGACACCAGCATCGAGCGGATAGAATCCGCCGTCTGTGGATCCACCAGATAGCCGCCATCAGCGGCCACTGCGGTGCTCATCGCCTTGCCTTCCAGCACAAGGCCGCGCAAGCCGTCATCATCGCCCGAGCGCAGATAGGCGCCAAACGCCTTCTTATGCGGCACGTCCAACTCGGCAGAGGCCGACAAAGCGGGGCGGGCGTAGGTCATCTGTTTGCGATCCAGCATGGTCAATCTTTCGTCCTGTTGTTGAAGTGATTGTTTCACATCGTTCTGAAAGCCTTTGAAGGCATTTAGAAATCCAGCCATCGCGGATTTCACCTCCGCGCCCGGATTTGCGGCCAGATTCTGGGCCATAAGTGTCTGGGCGGCAGGCATAACCTCACCGGCCCGAGCCTTCGTCTCGGTCATCTTGATTTCCCCGTGTTTGGTCGTGGAAGTTGTTTGGTCGTGAAAAGCCGCTAAGCGCGTTCGCTTAGGGATTGGCGCGCATCGTCAAACAGCTGCGCCATGCTACGCCAAAGCTCAGCCTCGGGCGTATCGCCCTTCGCCGAAACCCGCGCCTCGGGAAGCATCGGGAAGGTCACCAGCGACACTTCCCACAGCTCCAGCTCGGACAAAAGCCGCTGCCCTTTGCCATCACGTTCCGCTCTGACGGTGCGGTAGCCAATCGACAATCCGTCAATCGCCCCCGCCGCCAGCAGGGCCACCGCCTCGCGGCCTTTGTCGACTTCCGGCAGGATACGGCCCTTGACCCAAAGACCCACCGCATCCTCGCGCACCTCATCCCAGACCCCAATCGGCTGGGACGGATCGTGCTGCCACAGCATCTTTACCGCACGCCCCTGCGTGGTCAGCCGCGAAAGACTGCCCGCATAGGCGCCCTTCTGCACCACATCGCCGCCCTGATCGCGTTTGCCGAACAGGCTGGCATAGCCCTCCACCTGGGTGCCATCGGTCACCACCAGCCGCGCTTCGGGCTGCTGAAACTTGCACTCCGGCGCGCCCTGCATTTTCCAACTCATCGCATCCCCCTTCATCTGCTCGCCGCCTGCATCACAGCCTCGGCCATCTGGGCCAAAAGGAACGCGGCCACGCCGTAAACCCCGACCCAAATTCGCTTCTCCAGCCGCTCCAGCACCGCATCAATCTGGCCCAAGCGGTAATCGAGCGCCGCCCAACGCTCCTCGGCCACGCGCTCATTGGCCTCAATGCGCGCGGCGGCGGCATCGAAACTGTCGTAGAGATAGCGCGAGCCGTCAGACGCTTTGCGCGGCGGCGTCATGCGCCCTCCTGCAGCCGAGGCAGGCCCAGCAGAATACGCTTTTCCACTTCGGTCAGGAACGCCGCAGCCCCCACCCGTGCCCACAGCTGATCGCGCTCCACCGCCAGCGCCGGGATCTGATCCAGATCAGGCCTAAGCTCGACCACTTCCCCGGTAACGGTCCATAGCCAATCCCAAATCCCCGCCGGCACCCGCGCCACCCAGACCGCCACCACGTGCCGGGGAGC
>CAYLYV010000087.1:0-20360 GCA_964387655.1 uncultured Cypionkella sp.
CGACCGGGTTTATGTTATGTATGCGGGCGAGGTGGTGGAAGAAGCCCTTGTCGATGACCTGTTCCACGCCCCCCGCCACCCCTACACAAGCGCGCTGATCGCCTGCGACCCCGGCCATTTCGACGCGCCCACCCCGATCCTGCCCACCATTCCCGGTCGCCTGCCCGACCTGCGCAATCCTCCCGCCGGATGCAGCTTCGCCCCCCGCTGCCCGATCGCCAGCGAGATCTGCGCCACCCCACCGCCGCGCGTGCAAATCTCGCCCACGCAGAGCGCGCTGTGCCACAAAGCCGGAGGCCAGCCATGACCCTGCTCTCGGTGCAAGACCTTGCACTCGATCTCCCGTTACGCGGCAGCCTCATGTCCGCCCTCAACCCCAAATCCCGACGCAGACTGCAAATCTTCTCCGACGTGTCCTTCGCCCTGAACGCCGGCGAAACCCTTGGCCTTGTCGGCGAATCCGGTTCCGGCAAAACCACCCTCGCCCGCGCGCTGCTTGGCCTGACCCCCATCACCGACGGCACCATCCAGTTCGACCAAGCCCAGCGCAGCACTAAAGCCGATTTCACCGCCATGCGGGCCAGTACCGCAATGATGTTCCAAGACGCTATCGCCTCGCTCTCCCCCCGCATGACCATCGGCGCGCTTCTCGGCGAACCCCTGACCATCCACGGCCAACCCGCCCCGCCTGCGAAAATCGCCGAAATGCTCGCCCTCGTCGGCCTCCCCCCCGATTTCGCCACCCGCTACCCGCACGAACTGTCAGGCGGCCAAGCCCGCCGCGTCGGCGTCGCCCGCGCGCTGGTGCTGAACCCAAAGCTGGTGATCGCCGATGAGCCCACGGCGGGCCTTGATGTCTCGGTGCAAGGCGAAATCCTCAACCTGATGACCGATCTGAAAACCCGGCTGAACCTCAGCTACCTGATCATCAGCCACAACCTTGCGATGGTGCGCCATGTCTCGGACCGCATCGCAGTGATGTATCTCGGCCGCCTTGTCGAGATCGGTCCCACCCGTGCCACCTTCGCGCAACCGCTGCACCCCTATTCCCAAAGCCTGATCGCCTCGGAACCGCTGCCAGACCCGCGCAAACGCCGTCAAGACCTTGCGATCAAGGGTGAAATCCCCAGTCTGCTCAACCGCCCCAAGGCCTGCGTGTTCCAAAGCCGCTGCCCGCTTGTTCAACCGATCTGCCGCACCGATCCCCCATCCCTCCGCGAAATCAGCCCTGCCCGCTTCGTGCGCTGCCATTTCGCCCAACCCCCAACAGGAGCATTCCCATGACCCAATGGCGCACCGACCGTCGCGGCTTTCTGCAAATCGCAGGGGCCAGTCTTGCCAGCCTGACCCTGCCCGCCACCTTCGCTTGGGCGGCTGAGGGCGACACCCTGCGCCTCCGCGTCGGCGCGGATTTCCAGGTGATCGACCCAAAAGGCATCATCGGCGAGTTGGATGAAATCATCCCGCGCTGCACCCAGGTCGCGCTTGTCCGGCTGGGCGACATGCGCGACGGCAACAAGTGGCAGCCTTGGGGCGCCGAGAAAATCGACTGGATCGACCCGACCAAAATCGGCTTCACCCTGCGTGAAGGTCTGGTCTGGTCGAACGGCTTCGGCCCCGTCACCCCCGAGGACGTAAAATTTTCCTTCGAACGCATCGCAGGCAGCGATTCCGCCTGGGCCTACCAGTTCGAAAAACTTGATCATGTCGAAGTGATCGACGCCCGCTCGGGTATCATCCATTTGAAAGAGGCCTTCGCCCCCTTCATGGTGATCGCGCTGCCCTATTACGGTGGAAATATCATCTGCAAGGCGGCGACCGAGAAGGTCGGCGGCAGCTATACCACCGAAGCCCCCGCCGAATGTGGCCCCTACCGCTTTGCTGCCTGGGAGCAGAACCAGAAAGTCACCCTTACCGCCAGTCCGGATTGGTCAGGCCCGAAACCTGCGTTTTCCACCGTGGAAATCTACATCGTCAGCGATGATCAGGCCGCGCAACTCGCCTATGAAGCCGACGCTTTCGATTTTACCAAACTCGCCGTCAGTGCCACCGCCCAGATCAAAGCCGCGATGCCGGAAGGTGCCACCCTGATCCAAGCCCAATCCGCCCGCTATGCCTGGCTGACCATCAACATGAACGCCGAACCGCTGAAGGATATCCGCGTCCGCCAAGCCATCCAATACGCCTATGACGGCGATGCCGTGCTGATCGGTGCCTATGACGGGCTGGCGACCCGCTCCACCGGAGTCGTCCCGCCCACCAGCCCCTTCGCCCGTGCCAGCAATCTGATCCCGACGCGCGATGTGGAGAAAGCCAAGGCCCTGCTGGCCGAGGCGGGGGTTTCAGACCTGACGCTGAAGCTGGTCGCGCTGACCGACAGCACCACCCAAGCCATTGCGCAAATCTTTCAAGCCAGCATGGCCGAGGCAGGCATCACCATCGAAATCCAGCCCACCGAAGACGCCGCCTATTGGTCGGAAGGCGACAAGACCGCAGGTGACGGCTATAAATCGCTGGAACTGGCACTGATGAACTTCGCGGGCGGCATTGACCCCACCGAAAACCTCGTCTGGTTCCGCCCCGACCAAATCGGCATCTACAACTGGTCGTTCTTCGACAGCGCCGCGTTTGAGGCTTTGTATCAGCAAGGCCTGACCGAACAGGATGAGGCCAAGCGCAAGGCCATCTTCAACAAAATGGAGGATCTGATGGAAGCCTCGGGTTGCTTTATCTTCATCTGCTTCGAGCCCTATATCGCGATCCATGACAGCACTATCAAACCCGTGATCATGGCCGACGGACACCCCGATCCAGTGATGTTTACCAAGGCTTGATCGCAATCCCTCAATCAGCGACACAGGCGGGCCGGGATTTCTCGGCCCGGCCCTCCCAGAAAGGCGCGCGATGACCACCGCCACAGCCCCCAAATATACCCGCCTGACCTCGGCCCAGCGATCCGCCAGCCTGATCCAAGCCAGTCTCGCCTGCCTTGCGCGTGGCGGGATTCTCGAATTCACCATCGACAATATTTGCAACGAGGCCGGCGTCTCGCGCGGCCTTATCACCCATCACTTCAAATCGAAAGACGGCCTGTTGGTTGCCGTCTACCGCACCATGTATGAACGGCTACATTCCGGGCTGGAAACGCCAAATCCGAAAAAATCACGCCTTCTGGCCATCATCGACGCCATGTTCGCGCCGGAGTTTTTCAGCCGCGAGGAACTGAACATCTGGCTCGCGCTCTGGTCCGAGATCGTCAACAACCCCTCTCTGAAACGCGAGCACCGCCGCCAATACACCCGCTATCGCCGTGACCTAGAAACCGCGCTGGCCGAAACCGCCACGGCGCGCGGGCTGAATGTCGATGTGAAATCGCTTGCCCAAATGCTGATCGCTTTGGTGGACGGTTTGGGTCTGGAGCGCTGTATCGAGCCGAAACTACTCTCCCCCAAAGCTGCCAAACAAATCTGCGTCTCAACGCTGGAACTGGCTTTGGGGCCACTTTAGCGGGGCTTCACGCTGGCGGTCACGTAGTTACAAGACAAATCCCGCGCCGAGGTCGACCATTTCCAGCTAATCGGATTGAACACCATGCCCTTGCGATCGACCGGCTCCAGCCCGGCCTTGCGGATCAGGTCGTAAAGCTCGTCCGGCGTGATGAATTTCGCCCAGTCATGCGTGCCTTTCGGCAGCCAGCGCATCACCCATTCTGCCCCCACAATCGCCATCACAAAGCTTTTTGCTGTGCGGTTCAGGGTCGAGCAGATCATCAACCCGCCCGGTTTCAGCAACTGCTGGCAGGCGGTCAGATAGCCCTGCGGATCGGCGACATGCTCCACCACTTCCATGTTCAGAACCACATCAAACTGCGCGCCCGAAGCCGCCAGATCCTCTGCCGTGGTGTGGCGGTAATCAATCACCAGCCCCGACTGCGCTGCATGAACCTGCGCCACCGGAATGTTGCGCGGGGCCGCATCCGCCCCCACCACATCCGCCCCCAACCGTGCCATCGGTTCCGACAACAAACCACCACCACAGCCAATGTCCAAAATCCGCAGCCCCTTGAACGGCAAAGGCGCGGTCAAATCCCGATCAAACTCGGCAGCAATCTGGCTGGTGATATAATCCAACCGACACGGATTCATCAGGTGCAACGGCTTGAACTTGCCTTCGGTATCCCACCATTCTGCGGCCATGGCCTCGAACTTGGCAACCTCGGCGGGGTCAATCGTGTTGATCTGGCTCATCGGAACTCCTTGCGCGCCGGGCGGTGGTGGCGCAATCTGAACCGACTATATAGGACGAATATGGACCACAGATCAGGGCAAAAGCGCGCAGCCGAATATCTTTACCCGTCGGTCGAGCCGTTCGATCAGCGGATGTTGGATATGGGCGATGGGCATCGGATTTATGTCGAGCAATGCGGGCGGCCTGACGGGGTGCCGGTTCTGGTGCTGCATGGCGGGCCGGGGGGTGGTTGTAGCCCGGCGATGCGGCGGTATTTTGACCCCGCAGTGTATCGGGTGATCCTGTTCGATCAGCGCGGCTGCGGGCGGTCGCGGCCACATGCCTCGGTCGAGGACAACACCACCTGGCATCTGGTCCGCGATATTGAAGCGATCCGCGAAGCGATGGGGGTGGGGCAGTTCATCCTGTTCGGTGGCAGTTGGGGCGCGACGCTGGCGCTGATCTATGCGATCTCCCATCCTGATCGGGTCAAGCATCTGGTGCTGCGCGGGGTGTTTCTGGCGACGCGGGCGGAATTGGATTGGTTCTACGGCGGCGGTGCAGGGGCGTTTTATCCTGATCTCTGGGCGCGGTTTCTGGCGCCGATTCCGGTGGAGGAGCGCGACGATCTGATCGCGGCCTACAATCGCAGACTTTTCGGCGGCAGTCTGATCGTGGAGACTCAGGTGGCGCGGATCTGGGCGGGGTGGGAGAATGCGCTGGCTTCCGTCTCGTCAGAGGGGTTCATGGGCGGTGAGGGTCCGGCCGATTATGCGCGGGCTTTCGCGCGGCTGGAGAACCATTATTTCGTCAACGCGGCCTTCCTGGAAACCGACGGTTGGATCCTGAAAAACCGGCACAAGATCGCCCATATCGGCGCGGATATTGTGCAGGGGCGGTTTGATATGATCTGCCCGCCGGTGTCAGCCTCGAAGCTGGCGGCTGGCTGGGACAAGGCGCGGTTAAAGGTGGTGCCGATGGCGGGCCATGCTTTGTCAGAGCCGGGGATTTCCGAGGCTTTGGTGGCGGCGATGGATGCGTTGCGGGACCGGTCCCAACTCGGGACCAAATAGAACCTTTATAAATCAATGGCTTGACCTTGCCACTTTAAGACACTTTTAACACGTTCCCCCAATGAGGCCCTTATGATCGACTTTTCCGCCTTCCTTGCGCTTGCCAATATTCCATTGGAGACCTTCGCGCCCAAACCCACCAGCTTTGAGGGCGATCAACAGGAAGCCGCGACAGCACTGTTCACGTCCGCCGATGGAAAGGTGGAAATCGGGGTGTGGGAATGCACACCGGGCCGCTTTACCGCCGACCGCAGTGCCGCGTCCGAGTTCTGCCATTTCATTTCTGGCAAGATCGAGATGACCCATGCCGATGGCAGCAAAGTCCAGCTTGGCGCGGGCGATGCGATTGCGCTGCCGTTGGGTTGGAAGGGCGAATGGCGGGTGATTGAGCAGGTGCGAAAGTTGTATGTGATCATGCAGGGGTAGTTGCCGTAAGAGATGCAGCTTGCAAACCGCAGGGGATCGGCCTATATCCCCCCTAACAGCTGCTTCCGGGTCCAAACCTGAAGCTACCGATCGTCACACGCGGGCCTGTTGGCCCGTTTTTTGTTTTTGGAACATCATGTCTGATCTGATTGCCAAAACCGCTATGGATCGCCGCTTGGCCGATATCGTCACTCCGGTGATTGAGGGGCTTGGTTTTGAACTGGTGCGGATTCGTTTGATGGGGGGGGCGACCCGCACCTTGCAAATCATGGCCGACCGTCCTGAGGGCGGCATTGAGGTGGATGATTGCGGTGAGATTTCCACTGCGGTTTCGGCTGTGCTGGACGTGGAAGACCCGATTGAGGAGAACTTCGTGCTGGAAGTGTCCTCGCCCGGCATCGACCGCCCGCTGACCCGTCTCAAGGATTTTGAGATGTGGAAGGGCTGGGAAACCCGGGTTGAGACCACCGAATTGATCGACGGCCGCCGCCGCTTCAAAGGCACTCTGGCCGGGGTTGAGGGCGAGGAAGTGCTGATCGAGATTGAAGAACCGACTGGCACTGTCACCATCGGCTTGCAGTTTGAATGGCTGGCGGATGCCAAGCTGATCCTGACCGATGAGCTGATCACCGAAATGCTACGGCAGAAGAAGGCCAGCGGTGTGATCGACGAATCAGCCTTTGACGAGATTGAAACATCTGAGGGCGACGAAGAAGACGCTCCAGAACCCACCAAACACTAAGCGGGAGAATTCCGATGGCGATTACCTCTGCCAACCAGCTTGAGCTTTTGCAAACCGCCGAAGCGGTGGCGCGCGAAAAGATGATCGAGCCCGAGCTGGTCATTCAGGCGATGGAAGACAGCCTCGCGCGGGCCGCGAAGTCGCGTTACGGCGCGGATATGGACATCCGGGTGAAGATCGACCGCAAGACCGGGCGCGCCACCTTTGCGCGTATTCGGACGGTGGTTGAGGATGACGCGGTGGAGAATCACCATGCTCAGCTGACGGTGAAGCAGGCGAAAGATCACCTGAAAGACCCGCAGATCGGGGATGAGATCATCGACGAAGTGCCGCCGGTGGATCTGGGCCGGATCGCGGCACAGTCGGCCAAGCAGGTGATCTTGCAAAAGGTCCGTGAAGCCGAGCGTGACCGTCAGTTCGAAGAATTCAAGGACCGCAAGGGCACGATCATCAACGGTCAGGTCAAGCGCGAGGAATACGGCAATATCATCGTCGATATTGGCCGGGGCGAAGCGATTCTGCGTCGGAACGAGAAGATAGGGCGCGAGTCTTATCGCCCCAATGATCGGATTCGCTGCTACATCAAGGACGTGCGCCGCGAAGCGCGCGGGCCGCAGGTGTTCCTCAGCCGCACCGACCCGCAGTTCATGGCGGAACTGTTCAAGATGGAAGTGCCGGAGATTTACGACGGCATCATCGAGATCAAAGCTGTGGCGCGGGATCCGGGGTCGCGGGCGAAGATCGCGGTGATCAGCTATGACAACTCGATTGATCCGGTCGGCGCTTGCGTGGGTATGCGCGGGTCTCGGGTTCAGGCGGTTGTGAACGAATTGCAGGGCGAGAAGATCGACATCATTCCGTGGAACGCCGATCAGGCGACGTTCCTGGTGAACGCTTTGCAGCCAGCGGAAGTGTCGAAGGTTGTGATCGACGATGACGCGGGCAAGATCGAAGTCGTGGTGCCGGATGAGCAACTGTCGCTGGCGATTGGTCGCCGGGGTCAGAACGTGCGTCTGGCCAGCCAATTGACCGGTTTGGATATTGATATCGTGACGGAATCTGATGAATCCGCGCGTCGTCAGGCTGAATTCGCGGAACGCACCAAACTGTTCATGGAATCGTTGGATATCGACGAGATGATGGCGCAGTTGCTGGTGTCGGAAGGCTTCGCGAACCTCGAAGAAGTCGCTTATGTCGAGGCGGATGAGCTGTTGTCGATTGACGGCTTCGATGAAGGCACGGCGGGCGAGTTGCAGGCGCGGGCGCGGGATTATCTGGAAGCGGTCAACACCAAGGCGATGGAAGCCGCGCGGGCACTGGGCGTTGAGGACTCTCTGGTTGAATTTGACGGGCTTACTCCCCAAATGCTGGAAGCGCTGGCAAAAGACGGCATCAAGACGCTGGAAGACTTCGCGACCTGTGCAGACTGGGAATTGGCCGGCGGCTGGACCACGGAAAATGGTCAGCGCAAGAAGGATGAGGGCGTTCTGGAGAAGTTTGACGTTTCGCTGGAAGAGGCGCAGACTTTGGTGATGACCGCCCGTGTCATGCTTGGCTGGGTTGACCCGACCGAACTGGCTACGGCCACGGAAGAAGTCGACGAAGACGAGGAGGCCGAGGCCTGATTTAGGCCTCGGGGGAATACCGTGACGCGCGGTGGCCGGGAAAATCTGCAAGACGACCCGGAACGCAAGTGCATTGCGACCGGGGAAGTTCAGCCGAAAGCAGGCTTGATCCGCTTTTGTCTGGGGCCGGAAGATTTGATCGTGCCGGATATTCTGGCGCGATTGCCGGGCCGGGGATTCTATGTCTCGGCTGACCGGGCGGCGATTGAGAAGGCGGCGAAGAAGGGTTTGTTCTCTCGTGCCGCGCGCCAGCCGGTCAAGGTGCCGGATGATCTGGCCGATCTGGTGGAAGCGCTGCTGCTGCGGCGGGTGGTTGATCTGATCAGTTTGGCCCGCAAGGCCAGCGGGGCCGTGATGGGCTATGAGAAGGTCAAGGAGTGGCTGCAAAAGGACAAGGTGCGGGTGCTGTTGCAAGCCGCTGATGGGTCTGAACGCGGCAAGACGAAGCTGCGCGCGCCGGATGGCGAGGGGTCGTATATCGGCTTTTTGTCGGCGGAGGAATTGGGTTTGGCTTTCGGGCGCGAACGTGCGATACACGCCGCGCTTGCGGCTGGTGGACTCACGGCGCGTGTTGTAGAGGAAGCGGCAAGGCTGGCTGGTTTGCGTGGGCAAACCGTTCAGCAGGATGGCGACGAGATCGCCTTGAAGGATACGTAGGACGCATGAGCGATACAGACGGCAAAAAACCCCTCGGCCTGGGTGGCGCACCTCGTTCCGGTCAGGTGAAGCAAAGCTTCTCCCATGGCCGCACGAAAAGCGTCGTGGTTGAGACGAAGCGCAAGCGCGTGGTCGTGCCGGTGGCTGCGGCCAAACCGGGCACGCCCGGAGCTGCGGCTGCGCCGGGGTCTGCATCCCATCTGGGCGATCCGTCAAAGCGCCCGGCTGGCATTTCCGATGCCGAAATGGAACGCCGTCTGGCGGCCTTGCGCGTAGCGAAAGCCCGCGAAGCCGAAGACAACGCGCGCCGGGCCGAAGAAGATAAGGCACGCGACGAAGAGCGTGCGCGTAAGCGCGAAGAAACCGAGACCAAAGAACGCGAAGAGCGCGAGCGTCTGGCTGCGGCGAAAGCCAAGGCAGATGAAGAAGAACGCCTGCGCGCTGAAGCCGCGGCTGAGGCTGTGGCGAAGGCCGCGGCCCGCAAGGCCGATGTGCTTGGCACCTCGCGTCGTCAACCAGCGGCCCCTGAAAAACCCGCCGAGGCTGCTGCTCCGGCGGCACGCGGCGAACGCGCGGATCGCAATGCACCCGCAGCGCCGCCGTCTGCGGCGGATGCGGCTGCGCGCGCACCGATGGGGGCCAAGCCCGCTTTGGCCGTGCGCAAGGTTGACCGGGATCGCGAAGAGCGTGAGCGCAATGCCAAGGCCAAGACCGATGACGGTCGCCGCACCGGCAAGCTGACGCTGAATGATGCGCTGGCAGGCGAGGGTGGTCGTACCCGCTCGATGGCCGCGATGAAGCGCAAGCAGGAAAAGGCGCGTCAGAAAGCGCTGGGAATCGGCAAGCCCGAGAAGCAATTCCGCGACGTGCAACTGCCGGAAACCATCACGGTTTCTGAACTGGCGAACCGGATGACCGAACGCGCGGCGGATGTTGTCAAAAGCCTGATGAAAATGGGCATGATGGTGACGATGAACCAAGCCATCGACGCTGATACCGCTGAACTTGTGATCGAAGAATTCGGCCACAAAGCGGTGCGGGTGTCGGATGCCGACGTGGAACAAGCGATTGAGCTGGTGGCGGATGCTGAAGGCACCCGGATCACCCGGCCGCCGATTGTCACGATCATGGGTCACGTTGACCACGGCAAAACCTCGCTTCTGGATGCGATCCGCAAGGCGAATGTGGTGTCGGGCGAAGCTGGCGGGATCACCCAGCACATCGGGGCCTATCAGGTGACGACCGAAAAAGGTCAGGTTCTGACCTTCCTCGACACGCCCGGTCACGCCGCCTTTACCTCGATGCGTTCGCGTGGGGCTCAGGTGACGGATATCGTGGTGCTGGTGGTTGCGGCGGATGACGCTGTGATGCCGCAAACGATTGAAGCGATTGCCCATGCGAAAGCGGCGAAAGTGCCGATGATCGTGGCGATCAACAAGGTCGACAAATACGGCGCGGACCCGATGAAGGTGCGCACCGATCTGCTGCAACACGAGATTGTGGTCGAACAGATGTCGGGCGACGTGCAGGACGTGGAAGTTTCGGCCAAGACCGGCCAAGGCATTGACGAACTGCTGGAAGCCATTGCTTTGCAGGCGGAAATTCTGGAACTGCGCGCCAACCCGAACCGGGCTGCTGCGGGGGCTGTGATTGAAGCCAAGCTGGACGTGGGTCGTGGCCCGATTGCGACGGTTCTGGTGCAGAACGGCACCCTGCGCAAAGGCGACATCTTTGTCGTCGGCGAGCAGTGGGGCAAAGTGCGCGCCTTGATCAACGACAAGGGCGAGCGGATTGACGAAGCTGGCCCCTCGGTTCCGGTTGAAGTGCTGGGTCTTTCGGGGACACCCTCGGCTGGTGACACGCTGAACGTGGTGGAAACCGAAGCGCAGGCGCGGGAAATCGCGACCTACCGCGAGAATGTCATCAAGGACAAACGCGCGGCGGCTGGTGCTGCGACGACGCTGGAGCAGCTGATGGCGAAAGCCAAGGCGGATCAGTCGGTGGCTGAATTGCCGGTGCTGGTGAAGGCCGACGTGCAGGGGTCTGCCGAAGCCATCGTGCAAGCCTTGGAAAAGGTCGGCAACGACGAAGTCCGCGTGCGCGTGCTGTCTTATGGCGTGGGGGCGATCACCGATACCGACGTGATGTTGGCGGAAGCCAGCAAATGCCCGATCATCGGCTTCAACGTCCGGGCCAATGCCTCGGCGCGGAACTCGGCGCATCAGAAGGGCGTGGAGATCCGCTATTACTCGATCATTTATGATCTGGTGGATGACATCAAGGCGGCGGCTTCGGGCCTGCTGAAAGCAGAGATTCGCGAAACCTTCATCGGTTATGCGACGATCAAAGAAGTGTTCAAGGTGACCGGCATCGGTCAGGTTGCGGGCTGCTTGGTCACCGAAGGCGTGGCGCGTCGTTCGGCGGGCGTGCGCTTGCTGCGCGATAACGTGGTGATCCATGAAGGCACACTGAAGACGCTGAAGCGCTTCAAGGACGAGGTCAAGGAAGTGATCTCGGGTCAGGAATGTGGCATGGCGTTTGAGCGCTATGACGATATCCGCGCGGGCGATGTCATCGAAATCTTCGAGCGTGAAGAAATTCAGCGCACTTTGGCTTGATCTAAGGGTTCCCGGTGACGGGGGCCTGTGCCAAATAGAAAAGGCCGGGGAAACCCGGCCTTTTTCTTTACGCTGTTGCTGGATTTAAGAGGATTTGGCGCGGTTCACCGGATAGCCGACGAAGGTTTTCTCATCGACCTTCACCATGATCTTGCCGTCGGCCAACTGGCCAACCAGCAGACCTTGAATAGAAACGCAGCTTCCTACAGAAATCGTTCTCAGCATGTGCCAATCCCCCAATCAGCGGTTGTTTGCCTGAGCCTAGGGGCGATTCGTTTAAATTCCCACTACAATTTCGCCTCATTCGCCAAAAAGTTGTAGAAACTTCGGGCGGTTTCTAAAGCCAATCCCGCAGAATCGGGATCAGCGGCAGATCGGCGGCAGGCATTGGATAGTCACGCAGGTTTTGCGGGCGCACCCATGCGAGGTTTTGGCCTTCCTGCGGGGCGGCGATACCCTCCCAGCGGCGGCAGGCGAACAGCGGCATCAACAGGTGGAAGTCGTCGTATGTGTGGCTGGCGAAGGTCAGCGGCGCGAGGCAGCTTTTCCAGGTGTCGATGCCGAGTTCCTCTTTCAACTCGCGGATCAGGGCGGCTTCGGGGGTCTCACCGGGCTCGACCTTGCCGCCGGGGAATTCCCACAGGCCTGCGAGGGATTTGCCCTCGGGGCGTTGCGCCAGCAGCACGCGGCCTTCAGGGTCGATCAGGGCGACGGCGGAGACGAGGAGGGTTTTCATGGGGTCGCTCCGCTGAGACGGAGGAACCGGGGGCCAGCCCCCGGACCCCCGGGATATTTAAGAACAGATGAAATCAGGAGCGGTAGTCGGCGTTGATTTCGATGTAGCGGTTGGTCAGATCGCAGGTCCAGACCGACCGCTTTGCCTTGCCGAGACCGAGGGCCACGGCGAAGACCAGTTCCTGGCCCTGCATGTAGGCCGCGCCGTCGTCTTCCTTGTAGTCGGGGTTCCGCCAGCCGTTCTGCGCGACGAGGATTCCGCCGACACGCTTCCTCGCCTTTTCCCGCTCCGCCTCGGCTCCCGCCTTACCGTTGGCGGCGCCGATGCGGCCCCAGTTCGGGTCTTGGCCCGCAATGGCGGTTTTCACCAACGGCGAGTTGGCGATGGCCATGGCAAGTTTATGCGCGTCGGCGTTGGAGGCGGCACCCGTGATGCGAACCTCGACGAATTTGGTGGCGCCCTCGCCGTCGCGGATCACTTGATGGGCGAGGTCCATCATCACGCCGCGCAGGGCGGTCTCGAAGGCTTTGAGATGCACGCCTTTCAACTCGGCGGCTTCGGATTTGCCTGTGGCGGCGAGCAAAAGCGTGTCGGAGGTGGAGGTGTCGCTATCGACCGTGATCGCGTTGAAGGTGTCGTCGGTGTTGCGCGACAGCAGTTTTTGCAGATTGGTGGCGCTGATTTTGGCGTCAGTGAAGATATAGACCAGCATCGTCGCCATATCCGGCGCGATCATGCCAGAGCCTTTGGCGATGCCTGCGATCTGGATCAACCCGCCGTCGCCTTGCACGGTGGCGGCAGCGCCTTTCGGGAAAGTGTCGGTGGTCATCATCGCATGGGCGGCCATCTCGATGGCATCTTCGCGCAGATTGGCGGCGAGTTCGGCAGTTTTGTCGGTGATTTTGGCGTAGGGCAGAGGTTCGCCAATCACGCCTGTGGAGGAGGAGAACACGCGGGCGGCGGGGATGCCCAAGGCGTCGGCCACACCGATGGTGACGGCGGCGACGGCTTCATCACCGACTTTTCCGGTAAAAGCGTTGGAGTTGCCGGAGTTCACCACGATGGCAGCACCCGCATCCGCAGGGACTTTCAGCGCCAGCTTGGCTTGGCAATCGCGCACGCAGGCCGAGCGGGTGGTGGAGCGGGTGAACACCCCGGCCATCGCGGTGCCGGGGGCAAGGCGGACCAGCATCACGTCTTTGCGGTTCTGGTATTTGATTCCAGCCTTCACCGCAGCAAATTCGACCCCGGCGATCAGCGGCAGGCTGGGGAAGGCGGCGGGGGCGAGGGGTGAGACGGGTTTGGCTTTTTTGACCGGGGCCGCTGATGCCGGCACCACAGCTTCGGGCGTGGAAGTTGCAGCTTTCAGCTTGGCCTTCAACGACTTGACCTTTGCCTTCAACTCTTTCTTCGCCATGCTGGCCCCCGTTTGATCTGCTGTTCATCTGAAATCGGCGCGCAAACCGCGAAGGTCTGCGCGCCGATGTTTAGCGCTTTAGCGCCGCTGCGTAACTGTTATTTGTCGAGCAATGTGGCGTCGCCGAGGAACTTGGGGTCCACCGCTTCGCCGGGCTTTTCGATTTTTGCAGCTTCGGTCAGGGTTTTGATGTGATCCTCGACCACCTTTTGCTCGATGCCCTGCGCCAATTCATCGCGCATCTCATCCAGCGTTGGTTTGGCCGCGACGCGGGTTTCGCTGACCAAGATCAGATGCCAGCCGAAATCGGATTTGATCGGGCCGGTGACTTCGCCGACCTTGGCTGCCACAACAGCATCTTCAAACGGCTTGACCATGGCACCCAGACCGAACCAGCCGAGATCGCCACCCTGTGCGCCCGAGCCGGTGTCGGTGGAATTGGCCTTGGCGAGATCGGCGAAAACCGCGCCCTTGACCAGTTCGGCCTTCAGCTCATTCGCCTTTTCTTCGCTGTCCACCAAGATATGCGCCGCGTGGTATTCAGTGGCGGGTTTGGCGTCTTTGAATTTGTCGTCATAGGCCTTTTGCAGCGCTTCATCCGTGACAGCGGCAGTCACAATCGGCTTCAAAGCGGCGTTCGACAGATAGCTGCGACGGTCATTTTCCAGTTGCAGCGTGTCTTTCTTGGTCAGCTTGTCGGCCATCGACTGTTCCAGCACGGTTTGCTGCACCAGTTGATCGAGGATGCCTTTGAACAAAACATCCGGCGGCAGGTTTTTGTATTGCTCTGGCAGGCTTTCGCGCGCCACGATCATGTTGCCCAAGGTGATATTGCTGCCGTTGACGGTGGCGATCACAGTATCGGCGGTCGGATCTTCTGCCAAAGCCGGGGCTGCAAGGGCGAAGGACAGTGCCATTCCCGCCATAAACCGCATCGCTTTTGCCATCTCACACTCTCCTGATCGGTCCGCAACCCTGCGTGACGTTGACTATGTTGGGCCTACCCCTTACATCGCACGGGTCGCGTGTGATGCGGGTTTGCCCAAGCTTTGACGCCCTTCTAAGGAAGCCGTGCGGGTCGGGCAAGCCAGAGCCTCACACGATATTGTCAATACCGGTGATCAATACGGCCGGGCGGAGAACACATGCTGGGTCTTGGAACGCTAACGCGGAAGATGTTTGGAACGCCGAACGACCGCAAGGTGAAGTCGGTGCGCCCCTTGGTGGCGAAGATCAACGCGCTGGAGCCGGAATTTGCCGCGCTGAGCGATGATCAGATCAAGGCGAAAACCGCCGATTTCCAGAAGCGGATTGCCGGGGGCGAAAGCCTTGATGCTTTGCTGCCGGAGGCCTTCGCGAACTGCCGCGAGGCCGCCAAGCGCGCCTTGGGTCTGCGGGCGTTTGATGTGCAGCTGATGGGCGGGATTTTCCTGCACCAAGGCAATATTGCCGAGATGCGCACAGGTGAGGGCAAGACGCTGGTGGCGACCTTCCCGGCCTACCTCAATGCCCTTACCGGCAAGGGCGTGCATGTGGTGACGGTGAACGATTACCTTGCCAAGCGCGATGCGGAATGGATGAGCAAGGTGTACGGCGCTTTGGGTCTGACCACCGGTGTCGTCTATCCCTATCAGGGCGAAGTTGAAAAGCGCGAGGCGTATCGCGCTGACATCACCTATGCGACGAATAACGAGTTGGGTTTCGACTATCTGCGCGACAATATGAAAGCCTCGCTGGAGGAGATGAACCAGCGCGGCCACAACTTTGCGATTGTCGATGAGGTGGACTCGATTCTGGTCGATGAGGCGCGCACGCCTTTGATCATCTCGGGGCCGTCACAGGATCGTAGTGACCTCTATCAGCAGGTGGATAAGCTGATCCCGACGCTGAACGAGTCGCATTACAAGCTGGATGAGAAAACCCGCAACGTCACCTATTCGGAAGACGGCAACGAGTTTATCGAGAACGCGCTGCATGAGGCTGGGATTTTGCCCGCCGAGCAAAGCCTGTACGAGCCGGAAAGCACCACCATCGTGCATCACGTCACGCAGGCTTTGCGGGCGCACAAGCTGTTCACCCGCGATCAGCAATATATCGTCCGCGATGGCGAGGTGATGCTGATTGACGAATTCACCGGTCGGATGATGAAGGGCCGCCGCTTGTCGGACGGCCTGCATCAGGCGATTGAGGCGAAAGAGCATGTCGCGATTCAGCCGGAGAACGTCACTTTGGCTTCGGTGACGTTCCAGAACTATTTCCGGCTTTATGACAAGCTGGCCGGGATGACCGGCACGGCCTCGACCGAAGCCGACGAGTTCATGGAGATTTACAAGCTGGGCGTGGTCGAAGTGCCGACCAACCGCGAAGTGAAGCGGAAAGACGAGCATGACGCCGTCTACCGCACCGCGCGCGAAAAGTTTGAGGGCGTGGTCAAGACTATCAAGGAGGCCCATGCGACGGGCCAGCCGATCTTGGTCGGCACCACCTCGATCGACAAATCCGAAGCTTTGTCGGAAATGCTGAAGGCAGCGGGCATCCCGCATAACGTGCTGAACGCACGCCAGCATGAGCAAGAGGCGCAGATCGTCGCCGATGCGGGCAAGCTGAACGCGGTGACGATTGCGACCAACATGGCGGGCCGTGGCACCGACATCAAGCTGGGCGGCAATGTTGAATTCAAGGTGATGGAGGCGATCACCGCCGATCCGCATCTGCACCCCGACGAAGTGCGCGCGCGGGTCGAGGCGGAACATGCCGATGAAGAAGAAGCGGTCAAAAAGGCGGGCGGGCTGTTCGTTCTGGCGACCGAACGTCACGAATCCCGCCGCATCGACAACCAGCTGCGCGGCCGTTCGGGCCGTCAGGGCGATCCGGGGCGTTCCAGCTTCTTCCTGTCATTGGAAGATGATCTGATGCGGATTTTCGGCTCGGAACGTCTCGACGCCGTGCTGTCGAAGCTGGGCATGAAGGAAGGCGAGGCGATTGTTCACCCTTGGGTCAACAAATCGCTGGAGCGCGCGCAGGCCAAGGTCGAGGGCCGCAACTTTGACATCCGCAAGCAGCTGTTGAAGTTCGACGATGTGATGAACGACCAGCGCAAGGCGATCTTTGGCCAGCGCATGGAAGTGATGCAGTCGGAAGATCTGGGCGAGATCGTGATGGATATGCGCCATCAGGTTGCCGAAGATCTGGTCGATCACTACATGCCGCCGAAAACCTATGCTGACCGCTGGGATACCGAGGCGCTGCATGAGGCGCTGATCGAAAAGATGGGGCTTGATCTGCCTGTGGCCGCTTGGGCTGCCGAAGAAGGCACCGATCAGGAAGCCATCCGCGAACGGATCGTGGCAGCCTCGGACACGATGATGGGCGAAAAGCTGGAGGCTTTCGGGCCAGACACCATGCGCAACATCGAAAAACAGCTGTTGCTGCAAAGCATTGATGCGAAATGGCGCGATCACCTGCTGCGGTTGGAGCATCTGCGCTCGGTCGTGGGGTTCCGTGGCTATGCCCAGCGCGATCCGCTGAACGAGTATAAAACCGAAAGCTTCACGCTGTTCGAATCGATGCTGAACTCGCTGCGCCAAGACGTGACGCAGAAGCTGGCGCAAATTCGCCCGATCAGCCAAGCCGAGCAGGAAGCCATGATGGCGCAGTTCATCGCGCAGCAGCAGGCGGCGCAGGCAGCGGACCGCGCTGCGGCTCCGGTTGAAGTTGCCGCAGCGCCCACCGTGATGGCGGCGCTGGCTGGCTTTGTCGAAAGTGATCCGACGACTTGGGGTGATCCGGGGCGGAATGATCCCTGCCCCTGTGGCTCGGGCCAGCGCTTCAAGGCGTGCCACGGCAAGCTGGTTTGATCTGATTTCCGATTGTTGGTGCAGGGGCGGCTACGGCCGCCCCTGCCCATTTATTGCCCGCATTTTCGGAAACATTCCATGATTGCGCCGCATCCCCGCCGTGTTTGACGCGCAAAAACCCTCGAACGGATTTCGATGGAGGTACCGATGGCGGCGGATATCAAGCGCAGACTGGCCCGTGGCGTCGCCGTAATCGCGATTGCGCTTGGGGCGGGCCAACTGGTGCAGAGCATGTCGGGCAAGGCTCCGGCTCCGCGTGCCGCAGAGACCCAGATGGACAAAAAGCCCAAGGCCATCGAACGGGTTGCCGCGACCGATACTGGCGCGAAGCCCGCGCCGATGGTGGCGCTGGACGCCCCCGCGAACACGCAAGCCGCGCCGCCGCCAGCCAAGGCTCCGGTTGTGGCCAGTGTGGCGACACCCGAAGCTGCGCCGAAAGCTGCGGTTGAGGTTGCGCTGATGGCGCCCAAAACGCCCCCAGCACCCATAGCAGCAGCCATTCCGGCAGCCCCTGCACCGAAGGCAGAACCACTTCCCAAGACCGAACTGGCCGATGCCTGCCCGATCTCGCTGGACCTTGCCAATGCTGACAATGCGCTGATTGCGATCACTCTCGTTGCCCCCTGCCACGCCGATGAGCGGGTGGTGCTGAAACATGCGGGCCTGACCGTCACCGCGAAAACCACCCTGACCGGGGCTCTGTTCACCGACATGCCTGCGTTGCTGCAAGATGCGACGGTTGCGGTGATGTTCAAGGATAGCACCGCAGTTGAAGCCTCGGTTGCGGTGCCGGAACTGGCCGCGCTGCAGCGTTTTGCGGTGCAATGGCAGCAGGATGATGCGTTCCAGCTGCACGGCTTCGAGGATGGCTCTGATTTCGGCGGACCGGGCGATGTCTCGGCAGCGACCCCGCATCAGCCCATCGCGGGCGCGCCTGCCAAAGCTGGCTTCCTGACCCTGCTGGGCGATGCCACCACCGATCTGCCGATGCTGGCGCAGGTTTACACCTATCCCAAAGACAGCCAGATCAAGCCCGAGATCGTGGTGGAAGCCGCAGTGACCGAGGCCACCTGCGGCCGCGAAATGCTGGGCCAGACGCTGCAAACCGCCGCTGGCACAGTCAAGGTGAGTGATATGTCGCTTGCGATGCCCGATTGTGATGCGGTGGGTGATTATCTGGTGTTGAAAAATCTTGTGCCGGACATGACTATCGCCTCCTCAAACTAAGGGTCACAGACTCAGGGTCAGGCGGGGCAGTTTATGATGGGTTACTGGCGCGCGGCGGTCATTGCCGCGCTTTTGCCGTGTACGGTTTTGCCAACGCTGGGGGTAGCGCAGGATGTCACCTTGACCTCGCGCGATGGCGCGCTGAGCATTGCCGGGACGCTGCAAGGCTATGACGGTGAGTTTTTTCGCATTGAGAGCGCCTATGGCCCGCTGACCCTCGACGCCTCGGGGGTGATCTGCGATGGCCCCGCCTGCCCCGATCTGACCGCGCCGAAAGCGGTGATCCGGCTGGTGGGTGAGGCGGATGCAGGGGCGGCACTGCTGCCACCGCTGATCGCGGCTTTCGCGCGCTCGCGCGGGCTGGTCTATACCGCCCCCGCCACGGCGGATGCGCCTGCGGTGCTGACCGATCCCGCGACGGCGAAGATTCTGGCCGAGATTTCCTTCCGCCCGCTGCCGCCCGACCAAGCCCGGGCCGCGTTGAAGGCGGGGCGGGCCGAATTAATGGTGGCCTCGGCGGTGGAGCCTGATCTTGGCTCGAAGGCGATGGCTTTGGATGCACTGGTTCCGATTGTGGCTCCGGACAATCCGCTGCCGGGGATTTCGACGATTGATCTGGCGAAGGTTTTGGCCGGAGATGTGAAAAATTGGGCGCAGGTCGGCGGCCCGGATATGCCCTTGGTGCTGCATGGGTTGGCAGCGGACAGCGATCTGCAACGGGCCTTGTCAGCGCGGTTGGGCCGCGATCCGGCGGCGAGTGTCACCCATGCCGATCTGCGCGCCTTGGCATCTGCAGTGGCGAAAGACCCATGGGCGATTGCACTGACCGGGCGCGCCTCGGTCGGTGCGGCGCGGGCGCTGCCTTTGTCGGACAGTTGCGGGTTTCCCCTGTTGCCCAGTGCTTTGGCGGTAAAGGCTGGGGATTACCCGCTGACCCTACCGGTGTTTCTGCTGACTCCCCGGCGTCGCCTGCCGCTGATGGCGCGGGAGTTCTTGGATTTTCTGGCGCTTCCGACAGCACAAGCCGCGATTGCCGGTGGTGGCTATATTGATCGCGGCCCGGAAAGCCAGCCGATGACGGCGGACGGCTTGCGGCTGATCAACGCCATTCAGGGCGCGGGCGAGGAGACGACTTTGGCCGATCTGAAACGGCTGGTGGATCTGATGGACGGTGCGGATCGCTTGTCGCTGACCTTCCGGTTTCAGGATGGCACCTCGGCGCTGGATGCGGCGAGCCAAGATAATCTGGCCGATCTGGCCCGCTTGATTGAGGCTGGGGTGTTTCGCGATAAGGCGCTGATCTTGGCCGGATTCTCGGATGGCTCGGGTGCGGCGAAGGCCAATCTCGATCTGTCGCAAGACCGCGCTGATGGAATACTCGCGGCGCTGAAACAAGCCGCTGCGGTGCCTGAGGCGGCTTTGCCGAGGGTCGAAGCCTTTGGCGAGGCGCTGCCGATGGCTTGCGACGAAACCGCCGCCGGACGGCGGTTGAACAGGCGGGTTGAGGTCTGGCTGAAGCCGTCGTTCACGCCGGATGCTACAGATACCCCGCCGCCCGAAAACTAAGCTCGCGGCTTTTGCCGATGATCAGATGGTCGTGCAGGGTGATCCCCAGCACCTGCGCGGCCTCTTGCACTTGCAGGGTCATGCTGATGTCGGCCTGTGACGGCGTGGGATCACCGGAGGGGTGATTGTGCACATTTTGTGCCCCGTTTTCTTATGTGCCACGCCGTCAAGATCGGTAGCCCTTTCAAC
>CAYLYV010000088.1:0-20340 GCA_964387655.1 uncultured Cypionkella sp.
GTGGCGGCTGGGAAGTTCTGACCGAAAGGGGCACGGTTTAGTGCGAGGACTTGGTGAACGCGGGCGGCCTCTGGGCGCGAGAAATTGGCGCGATGGGGGGGGTTTATGTGCCGCTGCTGCCGAGCGCGCATCAGTATCTGGTGACGGATGACATTCCTGAGATCATGGATATTCTGAAATCGGGCCGGGAGTTTCCACATGTGATGGACCCGGGCGGCGAGTCTTATCTGCGCCAAGAAGGTCGCGGCCTGTGCATCGGCTTCTATGAAAAACCCTGTGAGCCGTGGTCTTTGGACGGCACGCCATGGAATTTTGGCCATGAACTTCTGAACGAGCAATTCGACAAAATCGAAGACTCGGTCAACTTCGCCTATCGCCGCTTCCCGGTGCTGGAGCGCACGGGCGTCAAGCGCGTGATTCACGGCCCGTTCACCTTTGCGCCGGATGGCAACCCGCTGATCGGCCCGGTGCAGGGCTTGAAGAACTACTGGTCGGCCTGCGCGGTGATGGCGGGCTTCAGCCAAGGTGGCGGCATGGGTCTGGCGCTGGCGCAATGGATGATCGAGGGCGAGGTTGAACGTGATCCGCGCGGCTTTGATGTCTCGCGGTTTGGCACCTGGACCACGCCGGGCTATACCGTGCCGAAGGTGATCGAGAACTATCAGATGCGCTTCTCGGTCGGTTATCCGAACGAAGAACGCCCGGCGGCACGCCCGTTCCGCACCACGCCGATGTATGACACCAACACCGCGCTGAACGCGGTTTGGGGCCAGCAATATGGGCTGGAAGTGGTGAACTATTACGCCCTGCCCGGCGAGCCGACCTATGAGGAGCCAACCTTCAAACCCTCGAACGCTTGGGAGGCCACGCGGCAGGAAGTGATGGCGGTGCGGGAAGGCGTTGGCATCAACGAGTTGCAGAACTTTGGCAAATATATCGTCAAAGGGCCGAATGCGCGAGCTTGGCTGGATCGCATCATGGCCGGGAATATCCCGAAGGTTGGCCGCCTCAGCCTGACGCCGATGCTGGCGCATTCCGGCAAGATCATTGGCGATTTCACCGTGTCTTGCCTGTCGGAAACCGAATTCCAACTGACCGCGAGCTATGGCGCGCAGGGTTGGCACTATCGCTGGTTTGAGCAGAACGCGATGGATGGCGTGACGGTGGAGAACGTCTCGGACGCACGCTCGGGTTTCCAGATTGCCGGGCCGAATGCGCGGGAATTGCTGAGCCGCGTGACGCGGACGGATGTGTCGGGCGCTGCGTTCAAGTTCATGGATGTAAAGCGGATGACGGTGGGAATGGCGAATTGCATCGTGCAGCGCGTCAGCTACACCGCCGATCTGGGCTATGAGATTTTCTGCGATCATATGTCGGTGCGGCATCTGTGGGACACGCTGAACGCGGCGGGGGCTGATCTGGGTCTACGCCCGTTCGGGATGCGGGCGATGATGTCGCTGCGGTTGGACAAGTGGTTCGGCTCGTGGGGGCGTGAGTTCAGCCCGGATTATACCCCCTGCGAGACGGGTCTGGACCGCTTCATCCGCTGGAACAAAGACGCGGATTGGATCGGCAAAGCGGCGGCTATGGCGGAAAAGGCCTCGGGGCCGAAACGCAAGTTGGTGTCGTTCATCGTTGATGCCAAGGATGCTGATGTGGTGGCGTGGGAGCCGATCTGGTTAGAGGGCGATGTGGTGGGCTTCTGCACCAGTGGAGGGTTCAGTCATTTCACCGGGAAATCGGTGGCGCAGGGGTTCCTGCCTGCCGATAAGGTCACGGATGGGTTGGAATGCCACATCGAAATCCTCGGAGAGCGCCGCAAGGCTGTAGTGCATCTGGCCCCCCTGTTTGACGCCGATGGTGCGCGGATGCGTGGCTGAAATTTAGCTTGACCCACAGCAGAACGCCGGTCGCTTGACCGGCGTTTTTGTTTGCGCCACGCTCACCTCATGACCCTAACCATCCTCATCCCTGCCGCCGGGGCCGCCCTTCGGATGCGCGGCGGCGACAAACTGTTGGAATTGGTCAATGGCGAGCCGATGCTGCGCAGGCAGGCGCGGCTGGCGCGGCGGGTTTGTGCACGGGTGATTGTGACGCAGCGGCTGGATGATCTGGCGCGAACCGCAGTGTTGGCGGGGCTGGATCTGATCCTGCTGCCCGTGCCAGATGCCCACGAGGGCATGGCGGCTTCGATCCGGGTCGGGGCTGCGGCGGCGGAGGCAGCGCTGATGATCCTGCCGGCGGATATGCCAGAGCTGGAGGCAGAGGATTTGGCGGTGATGATCGGGGCTTTCGATCAGACGCCTGACGCCATTCTACGCGGGACAAGTGCCGATGGCAGGCCGGGGCATCCGGTGATTTTTCCGGCAGATTTGCGTGGCACATTGCAGGACTTGTACGGCGATGAAGGGGCGCGGAGCATTTTGGCGCAGCACCGATCCCGCGTCAGGCTGATCGCCCTGCCCGATCAGCACGCGCTGACCGATCTGGACACGCCCGAAGCTTGGGCCGTGTGGCGTGCAGGGCGGCAAGGCTAGCGGCGGATCACGCCGAGAGCAGCACCTTGGCCTCATGCGCTTTCAGGGTCAGACGGGCAGCCGGATAGTCGGCATGATCCAGCATTAAGTCGGGGAACAATTCTGCGATTTCCGCGCGCGGCCCGTCTTCCATCGCATCCAGCATCCGCTCAGCAGGTTGGAAGCTTTCGGTCCAGGCACCATTGGCGCAGATGATCTCATGATGCGCCAACAGCAGGTGAATATAGGTGACGCCCGGCGGCAAAATCTGCACAACCCCCGGCAAGGTGGTCAGATGGGTGGCCGCGACCAGCACCTCAGCCTCGCCAAACAGCATTTCCGGCAAAGCGCCTTCGATCAGCATCCGGTGCTGCGGGGAAACCAGCGTATCGCGCCGCGGCAGGCCACAGCCCAGCGCGCCCTGCCCAATCCTTACCGGCTGCAGATGCGGCTGCGCAATCAGATCGCCCAGTCCCAATTTGCGGCTGCCTATCCAGCGGATCGGTTGCAGCCCGTGATCGCGGGTCACCAGCAGATCGCCCGCGCGCAAATCCTCGACCACGACATCGCCGCGACCCGTCGTGATCTTCACGCCGGGGGTGAAGCAGGGAATGACCTTCTCAATGTTCGAGAAGGTCATCGTGCCGATCACAAGTCCTGCGCCATCGAGAAACTCAACCGTGCCATTCTCGGGGTTCATCGGGTCGTAGATGATGTTGGTCCGCGCCCAGCCCCAGCTGGTCAGATCGAGCACGTCATTGTCGCCGACATTCTCACTGCCGACGATCACATCGCCGAACGCGTCGGAATTGCCATCGACGAAGAACAAATCATTGCCCGTGCCGCCGTAAAGCGTATCGGCGCCGGCATCGCCCTGCAGCGTGTCATCGCCCGCATCGCCATACACCACGTCATTGCCAAGCCCGCCAAAGAGCAGGTCATTGCCGTCACCGCCATACACGAGATCGTCGTCCGCGCCGCCATAGAGCGTGTCGTTGCCAACATCACCCGACAAAGTGTCATTGCCTGCATCGCCGTTGATCAGATCGGTGCCGTCGCCGCCAAAGATCAGGTCATGGCCCGCGCCACCATAGATCGTGTCGCTATCGGCCCCGCCGAAAATGCTGTCCTGACCGTCGCCGCCGTAGACCAGATCATTGCCCGAACCTGCATCCACGCTGTCATCACCTGCCCCGGCATCGACCGTATCATTGCCGAGTGAGGCATTGATCGAGTCATTGCCATCGCCGCCAATCAGGGAATCGTTGCCCGCATCGCCCGACAGCGTGTCATTGTCCGCACCGCCATACAGGCGGTCATCGCCAAGGCCGCCCGTCAGGCTGTCGTTGCCCGCGTCTCCGGTCAGGCTGTCATTGCCATCGCCGCCATCGACCAGATCATTGCCTGCGCCGCCGATCACCGTATCGTTGCCCGTGCCGCCGTACAGGCGGTCCGATCCAGCGCGACCGTCAATGCTGTCATTGCCCGCTGCACCATAAAGCACGTTGGTCCACAGATCGCCCGGCAGCGTGCTTTCACCGTCATAGCCCAGCAGGGTATCGTCAAATGCCGAGCCGAAAATGCCGTCGAGGCTGTTCAGCACATCGCCCTGCGCATCGCCGCCAAGACCGGTGCCCGCCGCAAAGTCGATGTCTACCGCCGCACCCGAGCCCGAGTAATCGACGTAATCCATCCCCGCGCCGCCGTAGAGCTGGTCGGCTCCGGCCCCACCGTTCAGCGTGTCATTGCCCGCATCGCCATAAAGGCTATCGGCCTCGGTGCCGCCATCAAGGCTGTCATTGCCGTCGCCACCATAGAGCATGTCATTGCCCGCGCCGCCGAACAGGCTGTCGTTGCCAGCGGCCCCCAGCAGACTGTCATTGCCCGCGTCGCCGTAAAGCGTGTCATTGTCGGCTCCACCATCCAAGGTGTCATTGCCGTCGCCACCGTACAGCAGGTCATTGCCCGCATCACCCGTCAGACTGTCCGCATCTGCGCCACCGTAGAGGCTATCGCGGCCATCGCCGCCCAGAAGCGTGTCATTGCCGACAAGGCCCAGCAGGCTATCGTCACCGATGCCACCGTTCAGGCTGTCATTGCCATTGCCACCGTCGAGCGTGTCATTGCCGTCATCGCCAAACAAAGTGTCATTGCCGTCATAACCGAGCAAGCTGTCATTGCCCAAGCCGCCGGACAGGTAATCATCGCCCGCCGCTTCGGCCGCGACGTTCAGCGGGTTGGTGTTGGCGTAGTACTCGTAATAAAGACCCGCTGCCGTCCCGGTGGTGGTGCCGCCCGAGGTCAGTGCCAGCCTGGTATAGGGCACATTGATGGTCAGCGTGCCATTGGTGGTCGAGCTTGCCCCCGAACCGATGCGGATCACCTGACCCGAGGCATTGATCGCATAGACCGCATTGCCATTGAACGTCACCATGCCCGAGGCAATGGCGGTGTTCAGATCAATGGTGACGCCGTCGATGACGATGGTCAGCGTCTCATTGCCGTTGATGGCGTTGAACAGGATCTGCCCGCCTGCAAGCTGCGAACTGGCGGTGTGGGTGTGAGTCTCCACCGCATCGGTATTGCCCAGCCGGAACCCGGTCAGCGTGCCGGACGTGCCCGTGGTCAGATCATTGTCGCCCGATACCGTGTTGACGGTGAAATTCGGCCGACCGTTGGTGCCTGCAACCGATTGCAGCGCGGCGGTGACCTCGGTGTAGCCCGGCGTATAGGTGGTGCCGGTGGTGGCAGTGCCGCCCGACAAGGTGTCATCGCCCGCGCCGCCATAAAGGCTGTCATTGCCGCTGGAGCCATCAAGGCTATCATTGCCGTCATCGCCAAAAATGCTGTCGTTGCCAATGCCTGCGTTGACCACGTCATTGCCGCTGCCACCATAGACGATGTCGTGGCCCAAGCCAGAGTTGACGGTATCGTTGCCCGCACCCGCCAACACGTAGTCAGCCTGACCTGTGGTGCCAGAATATCCGGTGCCGTCATTGGCATCAATGCGGTCGCCATCCGGGTCGCCCACATAAGAGGTGTCAATCAGATCATTGCCCGCGGTGCCATCGACCACCCCGTCGCCCTGAAACACCTGCCCAGCCTCAAACTGCATCGAATAGACGCCAGCCGGATCATTGGTGTCAAAGTCGTTGCCGGCATAGGTGGCCAGAAACGCGGCATCGCCCGAACCTTCCAGCAGGGTCTGCGAACTGCTGCCATTCGAGATACCAACCGTCGCTTGCCCGGCATAGCCGTTAGTGAAGCCGACCGAGTTATAGAGATAATCGACGCCGAAATCGCCGCCGCCGAGATTGGTGATCACCGCCTGAAAGCTGTTCGTACCCGTGCCAGAATAGGGCGCAACGTTCAGCCAGGTGATGGTGATCTTGCCGGTGGTGGCGTCGATATCCCAATAGATATCGCCGCCCTTTGAGATATCGATATCGGTCCAGAATGGTGCAAGGCTGGGTTGCCCCAAAGTAGTGAGAGCCGCCGGGGTATAGCTGGGCTGTGCCGAGGAGAAGGTGATCAGGCCGTTGGTGTTGATATAGATCGAGGTAAAGCGGCTGCCATAGACATCCATCCCGCCGGAGCCGAAAACCCCGGAGATATCAACCAGCCGCGAGCCGTCATCCAACGATCCGGTATAGCCGCCAGTGGTCTTGAAGGATTGCTCACCATAGCCCGAAGTGCCGCCGAGACCAGAGTTCAACACAGCCATGATCAGCGCTTCTTATTGTCCCGCAACGCGGGCGCGCGTTCGGGGGCAAGGCGGTGATTTTTTGCAACGTGTAAGCACACAGCAGGACCACTCCAGGAGTTCTAAGACCGGGAATAATTCTGCCGCATGGTCGAAATATGGCCAGACTGAGGTATGTTTCTGGTGTGAGGACAACGCCCGGCAACCTGTGCGTGCAAGTCAGCAGGTGTCCAGCGCCGCGGTGTTGGCAATGCAGTAGCATGTGCGCTTCTTTTGACTTCAGCATCATCCGCACCGCCGGATAGGGCATGCCCGCGCCAAGCTCCGGGAACAGCGCGAAGGCACTGATCAGTTGATGGCGCAACTTCCGATGCCGCGCTGCCACTTGAAAGCACCAAAGATCAGCGCCTGATCTGCGGGCGCGAACTCGGCACAATAATGGCATCATTGTGATACTTGGGCGCGTTGCAACCGCAGGTCAAAGCGGTTGATTTTCTGCTGCAATCTTAGGTGGGGCAGAGCGGTAAGGTCACCAATCCAATAAAAAAAGAGGCCCCAAAAGGACCCCTTCTTGTCAAGGCAAGGACGACCCCGCCTTGGCTGCATAAACCTTTACTTCACCAAAAGCATGGCTTCGTGGCGCTTCAGCGTGCGGCGGGCTGCATGGTAGCCCTCCAGACCCGCATCGGTCTTCAACTCGGGGAACAGATCATAAATCTCACAGCGTTGCGCGTTGCCCATGCCTTTGAGCGTGTAATCACCGGGCTGGAAGCTTTCGGTCCAAGCGCCGTTCGACAACACAACCTCGTGACGGTCAAACATGAAGTGGATGTAACTTGCGCCGACCGCGTTCACGCTATCAATGCCCTTGCCCGCCACCAGATGCTTGGCCGAAACCAGCACTTCATGCTCGTCGAAATAGAGCGCGGTGCGGTCATTGGCGACCAGCACACGGTGGTTCGGCGACACCATCATATCCCGCTCGGGCAGACCATTGCCCAAGCTGCCCTGACGGATCAGCACGGGCTTCAGATGCGGATTGGCCACCAGATCGTGCCAGCCCATATCCTTGCGACCAACCCAGCGGATTTCCTGAATACCGTTGTCGCGGGTGATGATGCGATCGCCCGCTTTCAACATCTCCACCGGAACCTCACCCTTCGGCGTCGCAATCAGCGTGCCGGGGGTGAAGCAGGGGATGACGTTTTCGATATTGGTGAAGGTCAACGTGCTGGTGACGTTGCGATCCGCATCGAGGAACTGCACCGTGCCGTTCTCGGCATTGTTCGGATCGTAGATGATGTGCAGCGGGCCCGCCCCGGTCAGATCAAGGGTGTCATAATCGTCGCCCCCCTCGTTGCCGTCGATCACATCGCCTGCGCCATCCGCAGCTGCGCCAACAAGGAAGGTGTCACGGTCATTGCCGCCCTCGGACGAATCCGCCCCCTCGCCGCCAACAATGGTGTCATTGCCAACATTGCCGCGGATGCTGTCATCGTCGATGCCGCCATAGAGCAGGTCATTGCCCTGACCGCCATCAAGGGTGTCGTCGTCATCCATCCCGAAGATGGTATCATTGCCCAAACCGCCAACGATGCTGTCGCGGCCATTGTCGGGCAGCAGATCGCCCGCCGCGTCCGGGATATTCACCGCATCCGGCACGCCGGGGCCATAGCCGCCATAGATCAGGTCGTCGCCTTGGCCGCCGTCGATCAGATCATTGCCTTCGCCACCGATGATGGCGTCGTCGCCCTGATTGCCCTCGATGGTGTCGTCGTCAAAGCCCGCTTCGATCAGATCATTGCCAAAACCGCCAAAAACCACATCGGCATCATCGCCGGTGCGGATGATATCATCGCCCGCGCCACCGTAAACCGTGTCGAGATCGTTGCTCGGATCACTGTCCGAAGGGTAAAGCCCCGGATAGCCCTGATCCGGCAGCGGAGCAGCGCCGCCGCCCGACGTGTCGATGACATCATTGCCCTCGCCGCCATAGGCCAAGTCATTGCCATTGCCGCCCATCAGCGTGTCGTCGCCATCGCCACCGCGCAACGAGTCGTCGCCCGGCCCGCCATAGAGTGCGTCATTGCCCGCGCCGCCGTTCAGCGTGTCGTCGCCAGCTTCACCATAAAGCACGTCATTGCCAAGGTCGCCGTCGACCAGATCATCGCCCAGACCGGCGTAGACCGTGTCATCGCCCGCCCCGGCCCGCACGCGGTCGTCATTCGGGCCGTCATTGCCCAAAATCGCATCGCTATGGTCAATGAAATCGCCATCCGGGTCGCCGGTATAATTTAGGTCGATCAGATCGTTGCCTGCGGTGCCATCGACATAGCCATCGCGCGGATCGTAGTTATCCACGCTGTCCGACAGTTGGAACAAATCGACCGAGCCTGCAAAATGCTGGTCGATATTGTCCAGCGTGCCCGCATCCGAGCTCGCCTGCCCTGCCCCAACGACCCAGGGCTGATCGAGGCCACCCATATCCATCGTCAAGGTGTTCGGCACGGTATCTTGGAAGCTATTGCTGCTGGTCACGTTGTCGATAAGCAACTGGCCGCCCGCGCCGCCTTGATCCCAGGAATAGGACAGGCTGATCTCATCGCCCGGATTGGCAAAGCCCGGCCCAGTGCCAAAGGTTTCGGTGCCCGTGCCGGTTTCGTGGCTGATCACCACCGAGCCATCGGCTTGAATTTCAATGCGATAGCCGCCCGCTGTGTCGCCTGCGCTGTCACGCGACAGCACGGTCTGCGTCGCGGTCAGTGGCTGATTGGCCAAGGTGAAGGTGATGTCCAGCGTGCCCTGATCCATCTGATAGGCCGGATCTTGAAAGATTTTCACGATGTCGTCTTGGCCGTCCAGCACAGCTTGCCCGCCTGCCGAGGTCGCACCGTTGCGGTAGGTGCCCAGCTGATCACCCAACGCCGGCGCGCTGTCCAAGGCGTTGCTGCCAACGTCGTTGAAATTAAATTGCGCAAAAACCGGCATATCATATCCCTCATTTCACCTGAGAGCCGGACTTCCGTCTCTCGTCGACCCAAGCCAGATCGCTGCGAAGCGACCCCGAAAAAGGCGCGAGCCCGGTGTCATCCGAGGCCAGCGCCCAGTTGCCTGCCGTCTGAGGTGAAGCGAAAGCGATGCTGTTCGGAAACCAACGGCTTCCGGTCAAAAAGATACGATTTTCATGACAAGCCTCTGGTCGCAGAACCCAAGGCTAAGGCAGCAAATCTTTCACATCACACGTGTCTTACGACACATCACCACTCAACGACCGCCCCCACGGCCTTTGTCTTTCCCAGTAAGACTTGATCTGAATACCGCCAGTTATGCCGAGCGCAAAGTAAAAAAAGACCTAATTGCGGCAGCATTCGGGCGTCGCTCTGCCGCAATCTCTGCCTGTCAAAATGGCGGCCACACGCCCTGATTGTGCCATCTGACACGGGGTTTCGAGATTGAAAACAGTGGGGTATTTTGAAAAATGCAGACTTATCAGGTGCTAGGCCCCCGAAAGTTGCGGAGCTTCCCCGCATGCAAGTCGCGCCACTGTTTCCAGAGCCGAAACCAGCCAAAATCCGGATACTACCTTAACCATCACAGAGATTATTTGCCATTCTTTCACCACAATCTCAAAATGCTGTTGCCCAGACGGCGTCAATTCTGCGGATTTGTAGAAACTGTTCAGGATGGCGCCAGGTCAACCGGGGTGATCCTGCGAATCGGCCACCGATTTTCGCCAGTAAGATGCTCAAAATTAACTATAAAACCGCGTGAACCGGGAATGATTCTCGATGTTGACGATGAATCGCCACAGCTTTGCCACAATCTGTGCCTGTGCAGGCTGCCGATGGCTCTTTATAAAGAGAAGTTTAATGGTACGGGCGGCCGGACTCGAACCGGCACTCCTTGCGAAAACAGATTTTGAGTCTGTCGCGTCTACCATTCCGCCACGCCCGCACAGTTGACCCTTCTTGGTAGGGACCGCAGAGCGATCCGAAGTGTCAGGACCAGTGCTTGACTGATCCGAGGCGCGGTTTAGCCGCGCCTCTTGTCCGCGTCAACAGGATTTGCGCAAGCAAATCACCGCTAAAGGTTATTCGTTCTGAACGTATCGCAGGCGCTCAGCTGGCCAGAGTTCAGCCCAGTGGTGAACCATTTCGAGCGTTGCGCCGAGGTGCCATGCGTGAAGCTTTCCGGCATCGGCACCTGCCCCGCGTTGCGCTGCAAGGTGTCGTCGCCAATCTGCTTGGCGGCGTTGATGGCTTCCTCAAAATCGCCCTTCTCAATGGTGCCATAGGTCTGCTGCACCTCACGCGCCCAAATTCCCGCCAGACAATCCGCCTGCAATTCGATCCGCACCGAAATCTCGTTGCTGTCCGCTTCCGAAGATTGACTACGAACCTCGTTGGCTTTGCTGAGAATCCCCAACTCGTCCTGCACATGGTGGCCGATCTCATGCGCCACCACATAGGCCATCGCGAAATCACCGCCCGCCCCCAGTTGCCGCGACAGGGTGGTGAAGAAATCGGTGTCGAGGTAAACCTTCTTGTCACCGGGGCAATAAAACGGCCCCGTCGCCCCCGAAGCATCGCCGCAGGGCGAGTTGGTCACGCCCTTAAACAGCACCAGTTTGGCGGGCACATAAGTCTCGCCCAACTGCTGCTTGAACACCGTCGCCCAAATTTCTTCGGTATCTGCCAAAACGACCGAGACGAATTGCCCGGCCTGCTTGTCGGCCTCGGTGATCTCAACCGGAGCCCCCGTCTGCTGGGTCTGGGTCTGGCTGTCGTTCAGCAGCGGCGTCAGATCAATGCCGAGAAAGTAGCCGATCACCACCACGGCGATTACACCGACGCCACCCACACCGCCGATACTTGCGCCCCGTGTGCCGCGCACACCGCGCCGATCTTCGATATTGCCGCTACCTCTGCGTCCACGCCATTCCATAACGACACTCCACCCTGTTTTGGCCAATCTAACCCTCAACGCGTGAAGTGCAATCCGGTTGCGCGGAAGCGCCCTCTTGACCCGCAGGCCGGCGCGTGGCCATTGCCGGCGTTGGTTCGGTGCCCAACTCGATGAAGTCCTCTTGACCCGCAGGCCCGCGCGTGGCCATTGGGCGCAAAAGCGGAGAGCCCGGATGTTTCGCAAGCTGTATAACTGGACGCTGCACTGGGCAGGCTCGCGCTATGCCGAGCCTGCGATGGGGGCGGTGTCGTTTGTGGAAAGCTCGTTCTTTCCGATCCCCGCCGATGTGCTGTTCATTCCGATGTGCCTCGCGCGGCCGGATCGGGTCTGGCGATATGCGTTGATTGCCACCGTAACCTCGGTTCTCGGCGGCATCTTCGGCTGGCTGATCGGGCATTACGCCTTTGATCTGCTCGCCCGCCCTGCTCTGGAGTTCTACGGCAAGCTCGGCGCGTTTGAGGCGTTGAAGGCGCAGACCGGAGATACCGCGATTCTGGTCATGTTGGTCACATCCGGGCTGTCACATCTGCCGCCGATGAAGGTGGTCACGATTCTGTCAGGGGTGGTGTCATTCGATCTGAAATGGTTCATCCTGTCGGCGATCGTGGCGCGGGGGGGGCGGTTTTATCTGCTGGCTTACCTGTTGCAGCGCTATGGGGCGGCGATGGCGGGCTTTATCGAGCGGCGGTTGGCGTTGATTGTGGGCGGCTTGGTGGTGGTTGGCGGGCTGGTCTGGCTCGCGACCCGGATGATGTGAGGCTTTGATGACGCGGACTTCTTTGATCTGGATTGCCACGCTGGGCTCGGCTGGCTTGCTGGCGGGGGCGTTTGCCTTCCAGTATTTCGGCGGGCTGATCCCTTGCATTTTATGTATTTATCAGCGCTGGCCGCATGGGGTGGCGATCTTGATCGGGCTGCTGGCGTTGCGGGGCCGGGGGGGGGCTACGCTGCCGCTCTTGGGGATGCTGGCCATGCTGGTGACGGCGGGCATGGGGGTTTATCATGCCGGGGTCGAGCTGGGCTGGTTCGCGGGGCTGGCCACCTGCACGGTCGATACCTTGCAGGGGGTCAGTGCGGGCGATCTTTTGAACACCGATATTGCGGTCGGCAAACCGGTGCGCTGCGATGCGGTGCCATGGGCGATGCTGGGGATCTCGATGGCGGGGTGGAACGCGATTATTTCCGCAGGACTGGCGGGGATTTGGGGCCTGGCTGCGCGGAAGGCTTGAGTGTCCACGCGTGGACAGATTTTTCCTGCCGCAAAACCAAGGTCTTACATATGTCCATTCAGGATTTGTTAAGGTTTGGCGGGCATGGCATGGTGTGTCATGCCTGAAACTCCGCCTCCGTTCTCTGCCCGATTCCGCGCCTCGCGGGCCCGTTTGGGCTTTTTCGCGCGGCTGGCTTGGCGGATTGGTGGGCGGGCTGTGGCTCTGCTGCCGTGGCGCAAGGCCCCTGCCCTTGTGACGGCTGATGCGGCAATGGTCGCGGATTACGATCAGATTGTTGAGGCGCTGCAAACCGGGGATACCGGGTTTTTGGCGCGGTTGGGGCCGGGATTTGCAGCGAGTTCAGACAGCTTTGTCGGCCAGCCTTGGCTGTTCAATGCGATTGATCTGGGCAGCCTTGCGACGTTGCAGTGGTTTTTGGCGCAGGGTGTGACGCTGGACAGCGTCGATAAGGACGGGCGGTCTGTGGTGCAGGCGGCGGTCGAGCGGGCGGCTGCGGTGGATGAATTTGACGATGCACCCGAAGACCCGCTGCCGCTGATTGTGGCTGTGCTGGACGGGGGCGCTGCGATCAACGCGGCCTCACGCCAAGGCTTGACGCCGTTGCATGTGGCGGCGGCTTTGGGATTGGGGGAGGTCGTGCAGCTGCTGCTGTCGCGTGGAGCGGATGCCAGTTTGCGCGATGAGGGTTTTGCCCATGCCACGCCGCTCGATTACGCGGTGCAGGCGGGGCATGCGGCGGTTGCTGATCTGCTGCGGTAGGATTGGCACTCTTGGGTTTTCACATTGGCTTAAATATCCCCGCCGGAGGCCGCTTAGGCCAGCCTCGGATGCCTCCGGCGGGGATATTTAAGCGCAGAGGATGAGCTAAGAGGTAGGATTAGCCGAGCAGCCGCTGCCCCTCTTGCAATGCAAACCGATCCGTCATGCCTGCGACGTAATCGGCGACGAGGCGGGCGAGTTCGGTCTCTGTTTGGGCGGCGGTGATGTCAGTGCGCCATTCCTCGGGCAGCATTTCGGGCTGTGCGAGGTAGAGCGGGAACAGGCCGTTGACCACTTCGGTGACTTGTTTGCGCATCACGATCACCGAGGGCGCGCGGTACATCCGGTGGAACAGGAAGCTGCGGATGGCTTTGAGTTCTTGATAGAGCGGTTTGGAAAACCGGATGATGGTCATGCCCATGGCGCGGATTTCTTCGACCGATTGCGGTTGCGCGGCATCGAGGCGGTTTTTTGCCACCGCGATCACATCTTCGACCATGCGGCCAAACACCCGGCGCAGGGCTTCGTGGCGGCGGCGCATTTTATCAAGGCCGGGGTAAAGCGCATCGACCTCGGCAAAGGCCGGGCCAGTGACGGGGAGTTGCATCAGATCGTTTTCATCGAACAGGCCGGAGCGGAGGCCATCGTGTAGGTCGTGATGCGAATAGGCCACGTCATCGGCGATGGCGGCGACTTGCGCCTCGGCACTGGCATGGGTGTGCAGTTCTAAGTCCCACTGGGCGTTCACCTCGGCCAAGGCGTAGGGCAAGGGGCCCGCATGTTTCTCATCAGCATTGGGGCCAGTCACCGGGCCGTTGTGTTTGGCGATGCCTTCAAGGCTTTCCCATGTCAGGTTGAGGCCGTCAAAATCGGCATAGTGGCGTTCAAGGCGCGTCACGATGCGCAGGGCTTGGGCGTTGTGATCAAAACCGCCGTAGGGGGCCATCAGCAAAGCGAGGGCGTCTTCGCCGGTATGGCCGAACGGGGTATGGCCGAGATCATGCGCCAGCGCGATGGCTTCGGCGAGATCGGTGTTCAGCCCCAGCACGCCGGAGATGGTGCGGGCGACTTGCGCGACCTCGATCGAATGGGTCAGCCGGGTGCGGTAGTAATCGCCCTCGTGTTCGACAAAGACTTGGGTTTTGTGTTTCAGCCGACGAAAGGCCGAGGAATGGATGATGCGGTCGCGGTCGCGCTGGAACGGCGAGCGGAAGCTGGACATGCGTTCCTGGTGCAGGCGGCCTCGGGACTGGTCAGGTTGGCAGGCGAAAGGGGCAAGCATATGCGGGGCCGTTCTTGTTGTATGCGTTGGGTTCCCCTATATTCGGAATTAACCGCCAATGGATAGAGAAATGCCATGGAATTGAATATGCCTCCCCGCGTGACGCCCCGCGCCTTTGCGCGACTGGCGGAGATTGCTGAAATGACCGGCGAAAAGAAGGCGTTGCGGGTGGCAGTGGAGGGCGGCGGCTGCTCGGGCTTTCAGTATGATATCAAGTTGGATGAGCGGGCCTCGGATGATCTGGTGATCGAGGGCGACGGGCAAGTGGTGCTGGTCGATCAGGTGTCGCTGCCGTTTCTGGCCAATGCGGTGATTGATTTCAGCGACGAGTTGATCGGCGCGCGGTTTGTGATCGAGAATCCGAATGTCGCGAGTGCTTGCGGCTGCGGAACGTCGTTTTCGATTTAGCGCTGGATTTCTGGCGGCTGTGATCTAGCTTTGGCGCCTGATTTGGGGGCGCGATGACGGTTGTACTGATGCTGGGCTCGGCCCCGATGGTTGTGCAGGCGGCAGAGTGGCCGCGGGCCTTTGACCGCGTGTTGGCGATCAACAACGCGTGGCGGGTGCGGCCCGATTGGGATTTCTCGTTATATCCATGGGATTTTGATCCGGGCCGGGTGCCTGTGCCGGGGCCGGGTCAGAGCTTGGTGACAGAGGCCGATTTTGTGCCTGCGCAGAACCGTTACGGCGGGTTTGTTTATGCCGGTGCGACGATGGCCTATACGGCGGGTTATTGGGCGCTGGATGCGTTGCAGCCTCGGGTGTTGGCGGTGTTTGGCTGTGACATGCACTATCCGGCGGGGCAGACGCATTTCTATGGGGTGGGCGCGCCTGATCCGTTGCGGGATGACATTACACTGCGCAGTCTGGAGGCGAAATCGGTGCGGCTGATGGTGCTGGCGGCGGCGCAGGGCTGTGCGGTGGTCAATCTGTCGGTGGGGGAGTCGCGGTTGCTGTGTCCTCGGGCGGGGCTTTCGGATTTGGGCGTGCTGCGGCCTTTGGCGTTTGATCCAGCGCGGGTGGCTGAGGCGCGGGCGCGAGAGGCGGAATTGGGGTATTTTGCGCCCTCGGGGCGGTATTGGGAGGATCTCTCGGCTTACGACGTGGCAGAGATTGACGCGCTGGATGCGCTTTGGCTGGCTTGTTTGCCGTAAGGCGGCGGCTTAAGACTGGGGGGTAACCCGGAGGCCACCTCATGAAAATCGCCACCTTCAACATCAACGGCATCAAGGCGCGGATTGAGGCTTTGCCCGTTTGGCTTGAGGCCGCCCAGCCCGACGTGGTGTGTTTGCAGGAAATCAAATCGGTGGATGAGGGTTTCCCGCGGGAGCTGTTTGAGGCGATGGGCTACCGGGTGGAAACCCATGGCCAGAAGGGCTTCAACGGCGTGGCGATTCTGTCGAAGCTGCCGCTGGAGGATGTGGTGCGGGGTTTGCCCGGCGATGACGACGACGCGCAGGCGCGCTGGATTGAGGCCACGGTGGTAGGTTCCAAGGCGGTGCGGGTCTGCGGGTTGTATCTGCCAAATGGCAACCCGGCGCCGGGGCCGAAATATGATTACAAACTGGCGTGGATGGCGCGGATGCAGGCGCGGGTGGAGGCCTTGTTGCCGCTGGAGGAGCCGCTGGTGTTTTGCGGCGACTATAACGTGATCCCGCAGGCCGAGGATGCCGCACGGCCTGAACTGTGGCTGGACGACGCGCTCTATCTGCCGCAAAGCCGTGCGGCCTTGCGGCGGCTGCTGAATCTTGGGCTGACCGAGGCGTTTCGGGCGCGCAACCAATCGCCGGGGCAGTATTCGTTCTGGGATTATCAGGCGGGGGCATGGGAGCGCAACAACGGCATCCGCATCGACCATCTGCTGCTGTCACCGCAGGCTGCGGATTTGCTGCAAGATGCGCAGATCGACAAACAGGTGCGCGCCGGCGACAAGCCCTCGGATCATGTGCCGGTCTGGATCGACCTCGACGCCTGAGCGGCCCTAGGGCGCGCCGAAGTCGATCACCTGCACGATTTGCGCCACCGGGCCTTTTGCGGGCCGCGCCGAGCGTGCGCCCGGCGGTGCCGGCAGCGCGCGGCGGATCATGTCGATATGCGCGGGTTTCACCTTGTCGCGGGCGCAGGCTCCCACCTCATTCCAGCGGGATTTGGCGATGGGTCCGGCGACGGCCGAAGAAATCACCTGCGGGGCGACATCGTTCGGGGCAACCGTGTTGGTGGCGATTAGCGTCTGGATCACCTCTGCCGCGACACTGGCGGATTCCGCGAAGGGCATCTGCGCCACAGCGGCTTGATCGGGATTGGCGCTGCTGTCGTTGACGCATTTGCGCGCCACGAACAGCCAGTCATGCAGAATATAGGCGGGCGCATAGCCCCATGGCGAAAAGCCCTTGAACACCTGCGCCAAAGCCGGGATCGAGCCGCCGTCGGTATACATCATCTCGGGCTGAATGGTTTTCAGCGTGGCGCTCGGGTTGGCACGCTCGAACCGCAACGGCGTGGCCGAGGGGACATAGACAAAACGGCCATCGCCCTCGCCCGCTTCGGTCTCGCCCACCCACATCACCAGCACGGTGCCGCTGAGCTTGCCAACCGGGGCGTGGTCGTAATCCACGGTGCCGCAGGCCGCCAAGGCGAGAAAAGCCAGAACCCGCAGCATCGCGTCACCTCTGCGCTAAGGGATCAAAGGGAATTGGGATCAAAATGCAGTACTGGGCAAAACGCTACCGCAAGATTGCATGAAAGCAACTGAAAATCCAAGGCGCGCCGGGCAGGCGTTGGGTCTGACATTTTGCCGAAAGCGCTGGCACTATTGCTGCATCTTGGCTGATTGACACGCACAGGCCATGCGGCAACAACCTGCTCAGCTTGAAGGAACATGCCATGACCCTGCCCTATCCTACGACCTATTACGCGCAAAGCCTGACCGAGAGCCGCGCCCGCCCGATGCTGCGTGGGGTTGAGGAGGCCGATGTGATCGTGGTCGGCGGCGGGCTGGCTGGCCTTGTGACCGCGCTGGAACTGGCGAAGGGCGGCTTGAAGCCGCTGGTGCTGGAAGCGCAGGCGGTGGGTTGGGGCGCCTCGGGGCGCAATGGCGGTATCGTCTCGCCCGCCTTTGCCTGCGGATCGGAGGCTATTGCGGCGCGGGTGGGGGTTGAGGCCGCCCGCGCGCTGCATCGCTTGACGATTGAGGGCGTGGACCGCGTGCGGGGCTATATCCGTGATCTGGGGATTGCAGGCGCTGATCCGATCTCGGGCCTGCTGAACCTGCGCCGGTTTGATCGCGCCGATGATCTGCACGCCTATGCGGGGGAATTCGCGCAGGATTTTGGCTACGCGTTGACCTATCTGGACCGTGCTGCGATCCGCGAGCGGTTGGTCAGTGACCGTTACTTTCATGGGCTCGCGGATGCGCAGGCGTTTCATATCCATCCGTTGAACTATCTGCGCGGGCTGGCGGCGGAATTGGAACGGCTGGGCGGGCGGATTTATGAAGCCTCCCCCGCGACGCAAGCGCAGTTCAAGGCCGCGCAAAAGGTGGTGAAGACCGCGCAAGGCGAGGCGCGAGGCCCCCGCGTGGTGTTTGCGACCGGGGGCTATACCGATGGGCTGGTGCCGCGGCTGAAGCGCGCGGTGCTGCCGATTGCCACCTATATGATGGTGTCGGAAGTCGCCCCCGATCTGATCGCATCAGCCATTCGGACGCAGGAGGCGGTGTTGGATGATCGGCGCGCCTCGGATTACTACCGGGTGATCGAGGGCGGCAATCGGTTGCTCTGGGGCGGGCGGATCACCACCCGGGCGGCCTCGGCGGCGGGTGTGGCGCAGGAGTTGCGGCGTGAGATGGTGGGGGCGTTTCCGCAACTGGCGGGGTTGCGGACGGACCTCAGCTGGTCAGGCCAGATGGGCTATGCGCGGCATCTGATGCCGCAGGTCGGGGTGATGGAACCCGGCGCTTGGCATATCACGGCGTTTGGCGGGCATGGGCTGAACACCACGGCGGTGGCGGGCAAGGTGCTGGCCGAGGCGATCTTGGGCGAAAGCAACCGTTTGGCGATGTTCGCAGGCTTTGGGTTGGATTGGGCGGGCGGGCCTTTGGGGCTGGCTGCGGCGCAGGCGACGTATTGGAAGCTGCAACTGCAAGATTGGTGGCGTGAGCGCTAAGGGCTTTCATACTGGCTTAAATATCCCCGCCGGAGGCTTCTGCGGCCAGCCGAAGCCTCCGGCGGGGATATTTGCGCAGAAAGGATCACCTGAGCGTCAGCTTTGCGTGACGTCGTAGTCGTAAAGCCAGTCGAAGCGGTTCAGGGCGAGGTTGGGGGCGATCCTGCCGCCAAGGCGCAGAGCGGTATGGGCGACGCTGCGCTGCAGGCCGGTCAAATGATAGGCTTTCGCATTGCCATTGGCGGCGGCAACGATGCGGCTACAGCGGGGCTTGCGGGCGGTTTGGTAGGCGGTGAGGGCTTCGGCGCGGGGCAGGTTTGACAGGCGGTCGGCAAGCAGCCAGGCATCCTCTAGTGCCATCGAGGCCCCTTGGGCCAGAAAGGGCAGCGTCGGGTGGGCGGCGTCGCCGAGGATCACGGCAGCGCCTTCGGGCAATATTTTGTGCCAGCTCTGCGCGACGGGGTGGCGGAACAGGCCCCAGACATAGACATCTTCTGCGCGGTCGAGCCAGCTTTGCACGCGAGGGCTGAAGCTTTCAAACGCCAGTTTCATTTCCATCGAATCATCACGCAGCGACCAGCTTTCCTCGACCCAAGCGTTGCGTTCCTCGACGGCGACGATGTTGCGCAGGGTGCCGCCGCGCAGAGGGTAGCTGACCAGATGGCGGCCCGCGCCCATATGCACCTCGGCCACCGGGGCAGCACCCGGTTCGGCGGGGATGATGCAGCGCCAGGCGACGTGGCGGGTGAAGAAGGGCGCGACATTGCCGTTCAACGCGGCGCGGGTTTTGGAATGCAGGCCATCGGCGCCGATCAGCAGGCCGGGCAGGGATTCCGCCCCCAGCGTCGTGACGATGCGCGGGCGCGGGCCGGACAGATCGACGGTGTCGATCTTTTGCAGCAGGCGGATTTGCACCCCGGCGGCGCGGGCGGCTTTGGACAACAGATCAATCAGATCGGCGCGGTGCAGGAAGTGGTAACCCTGTTGCGGGCGCAGGCGGGCGAGATCGAGGCGCAGCACCAGATCGCCGTCACGGCCATCGCGCAGTTCCACCGCTTGCCCGCGCATCGAGGCGGCATCCAGCGCCGTGCCGAGGCCCAACGCCCGCAGCACGCAAGCGCCATTGGGCGAGATTTGCAGGCCCGCGCCGATCTCGCGAATGGCGTCGGCTTGTTCCAGCACGGTGACCTGCGCGCCTTTTTGCGCCAAAGCAAGGGCTGCGGCCAGACCGCCCACACCCGCGCCCAAGACCGTGATCGGTTGCCCTGCAATGCTCATCCCATGCCCCCAAACGAAAACGCCAGACCCTGAGGTCTGGCGCTATCTGTTTCGTATCAACGCCCGGGCCGCAAGCGGCTCAATCGTCGCGGTGAACCTTCTCGCGGCGCTCGTGCTTTTCCTGCGCTTCCAGCGTCATCGTGGCGATGGGGCGGGCATCGAGGCGTTTCAGGCTGATCGGCTCGCCGGTCATTTCGCAATAGCCAAACTCGTTGGCGTCAATCCGGCGCAGAGCCGCGTCGATTTTCGAGACCAATTTACGCTGGCGGTCGCGGGTGCGCAGCTCTAGTGCGCGGTCGGTTTCTTCCGAAGCGCGGTCGGCAATGTCGGGCACGTTGCGGCCAGAGTCTTGCAGATTGTCGATGGTTTCGGCGGATTGGCCTTGCAGCTCTTGCTTCCAGGTCAGCAGCTTGCGGCGGAAATACTCCAGCTGCCGGTCGT
>CAYLYV010000089.1:0-20252 GCA_964387655.1 uncultured Cypionkella sp.
GAAAGCTGGGCTTGGGGGCCGAGGCCGCCGCCTTTGGCATCTGCGAAGTGGTCGATGAGAATATGGCCAATGCCGCGCGGGTGCATGCGGTGGAGAATGGCAAGAATATCTCGGACAATGTTATGATCGCTTTCGGTGGCGCGGCCCCGCTTCATGCTGCCCGCCTCTGCGAGAAACTCGGCATCGACCAATGTCTGATCCCGGTCGGCGCAGGCGTCGGCTCGGCGATTGGCTTTCTGAAAGCGCCGTTCGGCTATGAGGCTTTGGCCTCGCATATCCTGCGGTTGCAGGCGTTTGAGGCCGGGGCGGTGAATACGCTGATCGCCGGGTTGAAGATCACGGCAGAGCGGTTCGTGCGGGCAGGCACCAGTGCCCCGATCCAGTGTGAAATCACCGCGTTCATGCGCTATGTCGGGCAGGGCTGGGAGATTCCGGTCAGCCTGCCGGATCGGGATTTCACCGATGCCGACGCCGAAATGCTGCGCGCCAAGTTCTGCGAAAACTACGCCCGGTTTTTTGGTCGCGCGATTGAGGGCCTGGATGGCTTGGAAATTGAAATCGTCACATGGTCGGTGAAGGCGCAGGATCAGCGCGCCAAGCCTGACCAAATCGCGCTCACCTCGGGCGGGGCGGAGGTTGGGCACAAGCTCTCACGCCCGGTATTCGACCCGTCCCGAGGGGAGTTCATGGATACGGCGATTGTGGAGCGGGGGGATTTGCACCCCGGTGCGCGCATCAGGGGTCCGGCGGTGATTGTCGAACGCGAAACCTCTACCGTCGTGACAGCGCCGTTTGATGTGCTGATGCAACGCGACGGTAGTTTGCTGTTGATCCGCAAGGGGGGTGAAGCATGACCGACCAGACCCGCGATATTCGGATGCAGGTGATGTGGAACCGCCTGATCTCGGTGGTGGAAGAACAGGCGCTGACTCTGCTGCGCACGGCGTTTTCGACATCAGTGCGCGAGGCGGGCGATCTTTCGGCGGGGGTGTTTGACCCGCAAGGCCGGATGCTGGCGCAGGCGGTCACTGGCACGCCGGGGCACGTGAATACGATGGCCGAGGCGGTGCTGCATTTCATCGCCGAGATTGGCCGCGACAACATGTTCGCGGGCGATACCTATGTGACCAACGACCCGTGGAAGGGCACTGGGCATCTGCATGATATCACCATGGTTTCGCCCTCGTTTCTGGGGGATGATCTGGTCGGTTTCTTCGCCTGCACCGCGCATGTGGTCGATGTTGGCGGGCGAGGATTTGGCGCGGATGCGAAATCGGTCTATGAAGAAGGCATCCAGATTCCGATCATGAAATTTGCCGCTCGCGGCGTGGTGAATGCCGACCTTGTGCGGCTGCTGCGCGCCAATGTGCGTGAGCCAAATCAGGTGGTGGGGGATTTCTATTCCCTCGCCGCCTGCAATGATGTCGGGCATCGCCGTCTTGTGGCGATGATGCAGGAGATCGGGCTTACCTCGCTGGACGTGTTGGGTGAGTTCATCTTCTCCCGCACCCATGCCGCGACTCTGGAGCGTATTCGGGCCTTGCCGCAGGGCGCATGGTCGAATGACCTCTTGACCGATGGATATGATGCGCCCGTCAAACTGGCCGCTCAAGTCGAGATCAAAGGCGATCACGTCAATGTCGATTTCGCGGGCAGCGATCCCGCCAGCCGCTATGGCATCAACGTGCCGATCATCTACACCAAGGCCTATGCCTGCTACGCTTTGAAATGCGTGATCGCCCCGGATATTCCGAACAACTGGGCCTCGCTTGCGCTGTTCACCATCTCCTCGCCGGAAAATATCCTGAACGCTGCCCGTCCCGCCCCCGTCGCGGTGCGGCATGTGATCGGCCATATGGTGCCCGATCTGGTGCTGGGCGCTTTGGCGAAGGCCTTGCCGGGGCAGGTACTGGCCGAAGGCGCTGCGGCGTTGTGGAACATTCATATGTCGGTGCGCCCGGTTGCGGGTCAGCCGGGGCGGCGGGCGGAAATCCTGATGTTCAACTCGGGTGGCATGGGCGCGCGGCCCGGTTTGGATGGGCTGTCGGCCACCGCCTTTCCGTCAGGCGTGATGACGATGCCGATTGAGGCGACCGAGCACACCGGGCGGGTGGTGGTTGGGGGGAAGGAACGTGGCCCGGAGTCGGGCGGGGAGGGGGAATAGCGCGGCGGGGTGGTGCAGGGGTTCGGGATTGAGCCCGCACCGGGGCATGCGTTTGACTTCTCGGCGAGGTTTGATCGGGTCAATCATCCGGCGCATGGGCGCGATGGCGGTGGGGCAGGGGCGGCGGGGATCGTGGCGCTGGATGATGGCACGGTGTTGAAGCCGAAAGGCTGGCAGCATGTGCCTGCGGGGCGTCGGTTGATCCTTCACCTCCCCGGCGGCGGCGGTTACGGTGCGCCGAGGGCGCGCGGCGCGGCGGCACGGGCGGATGATGCCGCCAAAGGCTATGTGACGGGCGACGTTTTGGGGAAGAAACCATGAGCTATGTTGCGGATCGGTTGGCGGTGGTGAAGCCTTCGGCCTCGATGGCGGTGTCGATGGCCGCCAAAGCCCTGCGCGCTAAAGGCGTCGATGTCATCGACCTTGGCTTGGGCGAGCCGGATTTCCCGACGCCCGCGCATGTGGTGGAGGCCGCGTTCAAGGCGGCTGCGGCGGGGGAAACCATGTATACCGCTGCGGCAGGCACCCCCGCCTTGCGCGCGGCGGTGGCCGCGAAGTTCAAGCGCGAGAATGGCTTGGACTATACGGCGGATGAAATCGTGGTCGCCAACGGTGCCAAGCAGATCATCTTCAACGCCTTGCTGGCGACGCTGAACCCCGGCGACGAAGCCATCCTGCCGACGCCGTATTTCGTGTCTTACCCCGAGATGGTCAAACTGCTGGGCGGCGTCCCGGTCACGCCCGCTTGCCCGGCTGAAACCGGCTTTCGCCTGACGCCCGAGGTGCTGGAAGCCGCGATCACCCCCCGCACCAAATGGTTGTTTCTGAACATGCCGGGCAATCCCTCGGGTGCTGTGTATTCCTTGGCCGAATTGCAGGCGCTGGGCGCGGTGCTGGCGAAGCATCCGCAGGTGCTGATCCTGTCGGATGAAATCTACGAACATATCCTGTTCGACGGGCGGCAATTTGTCAGCTTCGGTCAAGCCTGCCCCGAACTGCGCGACCGCAGCCTGATCGTCAACGGCGTGGCGAAAGCCTATGCGATGACGGGCTGGCGCGTCGGCTATGCTGCTGGCCCCGCGGCTTTGCTGAAGGCGATGAACACGGTGCAAAGTCAGTCGGTCACGTCCGTTGCCGCCCCGATGCAGGCCGCAGCCCTCGCCGCCCTGACCGGCCCGCAAGACTGCATCGCCCAATTCCGCACCGCCTTTGAGCGCCGCCGCGATCTGGTGGTGGCGGGCGTCGCCAGCATCCCCGGCCTGAGCCTCGCCCCCCCCGAAGGCGCGTTCTACGCCTATATCGGTTGCGCGGGCCTGATCGGAAAGCGCACCCCAAAAGGTGAAACCCTCACCGATGACACTGCCGTCAGCCAATACCTGCTGACCGAGGGCCGCGTCGCCGCCGTCCCCGGTGCGGCTTATGGATTGTCGCCGTTCTTCCGCATCTCAACCGCCACTTCTGACGCGGTTTTGACCGAAGCGATCAACCGCATCGCTGCCGCCGTCGCGGCTTTGGAGGCCAAATGAGCCGATTTGACACCATTCTGATCACCGGGGCGGCGGGCCGGTTGGGGACAGAACTGCGCCGGGGGCTTGCCCCGCTGGCGCGGCGGCTTCGGCTGTCGGATGTCGCCCCGATCAAAGATCTGCAACCGAACGAGGACGCCGTGATCTGTGATCTGGCGGATGAGGCGGCGATCCTGACCCTCACCCAAGGCGTTGATGCGATTGTGCATTTCGGCGGTGTGCCGATGGAGCGCAGTTGGGATAGCATCCTGAACGCCAACATTCGCGGCAGCTATCACATCTACGAAGGCGCGCGGAAGAATGGCGTCAAACGCGTGATCTATGCCTCCTCCGTCCACGCCATCGGCTATCACGATCTCGAATCCCAGATCGACGCCACCGCCCCGCACCGCCCTGATGGCCTTTACGGCCTGTCGAAATGCTTCGTCGAAGACCTCGGGCGGCTTTACTGGGACAAGTTCGGCATCGAAACCGCCGCCCTGCGCATTTTCTCGTCGTTCCCCGAACCGCAGGATCGGCGGATGCTGTGGTCTTACCTGTCGTTTGCCGATTGCGTCCGCCTCGTCACCGCCGCCCTGACCGCGCCGCGTGTGGGCTTCACCGTCAGCTTCGGCATCTCGGACAATGTGGTGAAAACCACCGATAATCGACTTGCAGCGCATCTGGGTTATCACCCACAAGACACATCGGAACCTTTCCGCGCGGGCGTAGAAGCCCGCACCGCCACGCCCGACCCGAAGGCGCCTGCGGTGCGGCATCTGGGCGGTTGGTTTGTGGATATCGGGCATCCCGATGATGAGGAAACAAAATGAAGACTCACTATGACGTGGTGATCGTGGGCGGGGCGGTGATCGGCTCGGCTGTGGCGTATTTCCTGACGGCGAATCCGGATTTCAACGGCTCGGTGCTGGTGGTGGAGCGTGACCCGACCTATGCAAAAGCCTCGACCTCGCTGTCGGCGGCGTCGATCCGCACGCAGTTTTCCAACGCGATCAATGTGAAGATCAGCCAGTTCGGCTATCAGTTCATCAAGGACTTCGCCGAAACCATGCAGGTCGGCGATGACAAGCCCGATCTGAACTTCCACTCCGGCGGCTATCTCTATCTCGCAGGCACCCCCGAACAGGAACAAATCCTGCGCGAAAGCCATGACGTGCAGCGCGCTTGCGGGGCCGATACCGTGCTGTGGGATCAAAACCAACTGGCGACAGCCTTCCCGCATCTGAACGTCGATGACATTCGCCTCGCCAGCTATGGCCAATCCGGCGAGGGCTGGTTCAACAACACCGGCATCATGTCCGGCTTCCGCAACAAGGCCCGCGCGCAGGGGGCCGAAGTGATCAGTGATGAAGTCACAGCCATCGGTCGCACGGGCGATGCTGTCACCTCGGTCACCCTCAAATCCGGTGCCACCATTCAAGCCGGAACCGTCGTCAACGCCTCCGGCCCCCGCGCCGCCCTCACCGCGCGCATGGCTGGCCTTGATATTCCGGTGGAGCCCCGCAAGCGCACCCTGTTCGTGTTCGATTGCGCCAAAACCCCCGAAGGCAGCGCCACCGTCAACCAAGGCCGCCTGCCCTTGATGATCGACCCCTCCGGCGTATTCTGCCGCCCCGAAGGCCGCTTCTTTTTGACCGGAGCGGTCCCCGTCGAAGACCCTGCGGTGGATTGGGATGATTTTGAACCCCGCTACGAGGAATTCGAAGACATCATCTGGCCGGCGCTGGCCAACCGCGCGCAGGGGTTTGAGGCGATCAAGGTGGTCAACCAATGGGCCGGCCATTACGATTTCAACACCCTCGACCATAACCTGATCGTTGGACGTCACCCGCAGGTGCAGAATTTCGTCTTCGCCAATGGCTTCTCGGGCCACGGTCTGCAACAGGGTCCAGCCGCAGGGCGAGCGGTGTCGGAACTGATCATCTATGGCGGCTATCGCACGCTGGATATGTCCGAAGTCGGTTATGAGCGCATTGTTGAGAACCGCCCCTTCCTTGAGAAAGCGGTGATCTAAAATCGCCCGCCCGCTATGACAGACCGCCCCCTCCGCCTGCCCCCCCTGAACGCGCTGCGGGTGTTTCAAACCGTGGTGCGGCACCGCAGTTTTCGCGGCGCGGCGGATGAACTCAGCGTCACCCCGCAGGCGGTCAGCCAGCAGATCAAACTGCTGGAGGACACCTTGGGGCTGGAGTTATTCGCCCGCAAGGGCCGCGCCATCGAGCCAAATGAGCAGGCGATCCTGCTCGCCCATCACATTCAGGCCGGATTTGACGAATTTGCCGAAGGCGTGCGGCGGGTGACGAAACTCGGCCAGCGCAACCGCATCAATGTCAACGCCAGCCCGTATTTTGCCACCCGCTTTCTGCTGGACCGGCTGGCGCGGTTCCGTGAGATCATGCCGGGGGCTGACCTGCGGCTGACCACGATGGTCGAACTGCCGGATTTCGTCGCCGATGATGTCGATGTGGCGATCCAATGGGGCTTTGGCGGCTGGCCGCAGGTCGATCAGGTGCTGTTGCTGCGTGATATCAAGGTGATCTGCTGCACGCCCCCCCTCGCCGCCCGCCTGCGCGCGCCGGGGGATCTGCTCGACGTGCCATTGCTCCATTCGGTGCTGGCCGATCTTTGGGTGCCAGTGTTGCGGCACCTGGGCGTTACGGGAAACCATGCCCCCGACGCGCTGAGGTTTCAGGATGCCGCCACCATGCGGCGGGCGACTTTGGCGGGGTTGGGGGTGGGCTTGCTGTCTACGATTGATGCCGAAGAAGACCTCGCCTCGGGAAAACTGGTGGCCCCGTTCGGGCTGGATGTGATGGCGGGAATGCCGCAGGCGCAGATCCCGGGGTTCTATCTGGTGCTGCCGAAAGCGCATCGCCGGGTGAAAGCCATCGCGGCGTTCTGCGATTGGGTTGCGCAGGAAAACTGGGCTTTGCCCGTGGTGTAAGGAGACGATATGGCGCAAGCAGTGGTGACAGGGGCAACCAGCGGCATTGGCCGGGCGATTGCGCAGGCGTTGCACGCGGCGGGTCATCAGGTGGTGGTGCTGGGCCGCAACGCCGCCGCTTTGGCAGAATTGCAGGCGATGGGCATGGCCGCGCGGCAGGTTGATCTTTGCGACGCGCATGGATTGGCGCAGGCCTTAGAGGGCCTTGCTCCCGATATTCTGGTGAACAATGCGGGCGTGATGCCGCCCTTGGGCAATTTCTGCGACGCCGACATGGCCGACGTAGATCAGGTGATCAACACCAACCTGCGCGCGGTTCTGACCTTGACGCGGCTGCTGGCTCCGGGAATGCGGGCGCGCGGGACCGGGCATATCTTCTTCACAGGCTCCACTGCAGGCCATGCGCCTTTCGCCAATCTTGCGGTCTATTGCGCCACCAAAGCCGCAATCGGTGGCTTCGCCCAAGCCCTCCGGCTCGACATGGCGCCACACGGCGTTCGCGTGACCGAGATCGTCGCGGGGCGGGTGGAAACCGGGCTTTACAACGCCCTGCTGCCCGCCGAGGCCCGCGCCGCGATGTATGCGGGCAATTCCGCTGTGCAGCCCGAAGACGTGGCGGCGATGCTGCTCGCCGTGCTCGCCCTGCCGCAATCCGTTGATGTGGCGCGGTTTGATATTCTTCCCACCTATCAGGCGAGTGCTACGGGCACGCCGAAGAAAGAGGCCTAACATGAAGGGTTTATCCGTTGTGATCATCGGTGGTGGCGCAGGTTTGGGCGCACTCTTGGCCGAAATGGCGATAGCCGAGGGGGCAACCGCGCTTGGCATCATCGACCTGAACGCCGCCGCTGCCGAAGCCGCCTTAGCCCCCGCCCGCAACGCGGGCCTGCCGCATGCCTTCGCCGCCTGCGATATCCGCACCGCCGAGGCTGCCCACGCCGCCTTTGCCTCGGTGGCAAGCGCCTTGGGCCGCGTCGACACCCTGATCAACTCTGCCGCGATCTATCCGCGCAAGCCGATCCTCGAGATTTCCGATGCCGATTGGGATGCCTCCAACGCCATCAACGTCAAAGGCACCTATCACATGATGGTCGCCGCCATCCGCCAGATGCGCAGCCAAGACCCCATCGGCCACATCCGGGGCCGCATCGTCAACATCACCTCGGTCGATGCCTTCAAGGCGCATCCGCAGAACGCCCATTATGCCGCGACCAAGGCGGCGGTCGTCAGCCTCACCAAAAGCATGGCGCAAGAGGTCGCCCCGGACGGGATTCTGGTGAACTCCGTCGCCCCCGCAGGCATGGCAACGGAACGCGCCCGCGAACTCGGCTTCCTAGGTGAACTCGCCAAAGCCAGTCCCTTGGGCCGGGGGGGAGAGCCGAAAGAGATGGCCGAATGGGTGCTGATGGCCGGTGGGCCGCGCAACACCTATATGACGGGGGAAAACATCATCGTCTCGGGCGGCTATATCTACGCCTAGCCTTGCACCCGCTTGAAGGCCGCCGTCAAAGCGGCCTCCATCGCGGCCCCACCGCCGCCCTGCACGAAGTGTTGAAAAATCATTTCATTCAGCCCGCCCGTGGTCGAATGATCCACGCGCAGCCGTTCAAACGAGGCCGGGCTTTCGCGCAAAACATCGCCCAAACTGCCGAACAGCCCGCGCAGATAGGCCACGGCATCCGGGCGCGGATGGCCCTGCGCCACCATCCAATTTGCCGCGGTTTCCAGCAGGCCGAAATAACTCGCCATCAGCGCACTCGCAGCACCATAGGCATCGTAGGCGACCAGATCGGTGACGGGCAAAGCGCTGCCCAAGGCGGCGAAAATCTGCATCGCTTGCGGCTGCGGCGGGAACACCGGAGTCACCCCTTCATGCCGCTCGACAAACGGCAACGGGATGGCGCGGGAGATGCCCACAGCCCCCGTCCATGCCGTCAAAGTGCCGATATGCAGCCCCGCGATCAGGCTGATCACCGGGCGATCCGACGGGATCACCAATGGCTTGATCACCGCCTCGGCCACCTGCGGGCGCACGGCGAGGATGAGCAGATCACAAGCCTCAACCACCGCCTGATTGCTCGCGGCCACCGTCACGCCCGGCAGCAGCGCCAGTTCCGCCGCCACCGCCACATTGCGGGGGGAGACCACAATCGGCCACTCCGCCAGCGCCGAACTTTTCAGCCCACGCACCATATGCGCCGTGATCGTACCCGTGCCGATAAAGCCTAACCGCATCTTGTCCCCTTACGCCGCACCCTAAGCCACCGCCTGCGCCCCGGTGATTTCCACCAAAGACCCGCACATGAACGCCGCCTCATCCGAGGCCAGAAACGCCACCAAGGCCGCGACCTCCTCCGGGCGACCAATCCGGCCATAAGGCACCATCCGGTCGAGATCAGCAATGGTGCGACCTGATCGTATCACTCCCGCCTCCAGCATCGGCGTATGGATTTCGCCGGGACACACCGCATTCACCCGGATGTTCTGCGGCGCATAATCGCGGGCAAGGTTCTGGGTGAAACTCGCCACCGCCGCTTTGGTGACGTTATAGGCGATGTGGTTCGGCGCGGGGTGCAGGCCCCATTGTGAAGCGGTGTTCACAATCGCTCCACCCCGTGCCGCGATCATATGCGGCAGCGCGGCTTGGCACAGATGGAACATCGCATCGATATTGATCGCAAAGGATAAACTCCAGTCGTCGGGCGTCAGCGAAAGCAGATTACCGCGCCGATTGATCCCGGCGTTGTTGCACAACACATCAATCCGCCCTTCCTGCGCCATCACATCGGCAATCACCGCGCGGCAGCCTTCAGCCGTGGCAATATCAGCGGCAAAGCTGCGTGCCCGGCCACCCGCGCCCCGGATACTGGCAGCCGCCCCCTCGGCCCCCTCGGCGTTCACATCCGTCACCACCACCAAGGCACCTTCAGAGGCAAACCGCTGACAAATCGCCGCGCCAATGCCGCCCGCCGCCCCGGTCACCACCACCACTTTATCCTGAAACCGCATCCCGCCCCCCTAGCGCAAATAACTGCCGCCGTTCACATCCAGCACCGCGCCATTGAGCGACGCCTGACTTGGTCGCAGCGCAAAGGCCACCAACTCGCCGATCTCCGCCGCTTCGGCCATCGCGCCAATCGGGATACCCGCCAGCGCCGCAGCTTCCCCATGCTGGGCGATAAACGCCTCAGCCATATCTGTCCGCACCCAGCCCGGCGCAATCGCCACAGCGGTGATCCCCTCGGCCCCGTGACTTTGCGCCACCGACTTCGTCAGGTTGATCAGCGCGGCTTTTGTCGCCCCATAAGCCATCGCGTTCGACGCATAGCCGCGCTGCCCGGCCCGGCTGGCCATATTGATGATCCGCCCGCCATGCTGCGCCCGAAAATGCAGGATCGCCGCGCGGGTCAGATCAACGGCGGCAAGGAAATTCACCCGAAACTCCCGCTCCCATACCGCCTGCCACTGATCCAACGGCGCATCGACGGCCACCTCAGACCGGATCCCCGCGTTGTTCACCAGCCCGTGCAAATGCCCCGCCAAAGCCTGCGCCTGATCCCAAAGCGCCGTCGCCCCCTCAGCCGTCGCCAAATCCGCCCCCACGCACCAGCCCGCGCCGCCGATCTGCGCCAACAGCGTCTCTGCGGCGGCCTGATTGCGCCCGTAGTGGATCACAACCTTGGCCCCCTCAGCGGCCAAAGCCACACAAATCGCCTGCCCAATCGCGCCAGTTGCCCCTGTCACCAGCACATTGCGCCCCGATAGGTTCATAGCTCGCCCACCTGCGAGCCCCAAGTATCCGACAGAGCAAAGCCTTGCGCAAACGGATCATCCGGACTGATCCGCAACTGCTCGCGCCCGTAAACCCAGCCCTGCCCGGTGATGCGCGGCAGCACCGCGCGTCTGTTCCCCACCACCGCCTCGCCAATCGCCTGCGCTGTGAACGTCCCGCCGATGATCGACTTTGAAACGCGGCTGTCACCCACCGCCACCTCGCCCCGCGCAAACATCACCGCGAGGTTGGCCGAAGACCCGGTGCCGCAGGGCGAGCGATCCACCCGCCCCGGTTTCAGCGTGGTGCAGGTGCGGATGCTGCCATCGGCCTCGCGGCTGCGAAACATCACATAGGCCACATCATCCAAGCCCGGAATATCGGGGTGGCTGACCTCAATCTGTCCCTGCAATTCCGCCTTGATCGCAATCCCCGCCTCGGCCAAAGCCCGCGCGTTTTCGGGCACAATCGTCAGGCCAATCTGATCCACATCGACCAAAGCATAGAACACGCCACCAAAGGCGATATCAGCGCGGATCACGCCGAAGCTGGTCTTCACCTGCACATCCAAACCCAGCACAAAGGCCGGAACGTTGTCCAGACTGACCGACAGACAGCGCCCATCCTTGCAAGCCGCCCGCGCCACAATCAACCCCGCCGCCGTGTCCAGCCGCACTATGGTTTCCGGCTCCACCATCTTCACCCGCCCCGATTCCAGCAGGGCCGTGACCACGCAAATGCAGTTCGACCCCGACATCGGATGCGCCCGATCCGGTTGCAGCACGATGAAGGCCGCATCGGCATCCGGGCGGGTTGGCGGCAGCAACAGATTGGTGCTCATCGCCACACCCGCGCGCGGCTCGAAGGTGACAAAGCGGCGCAGGCTGTCATCCACTGTGTTGATATGGTTCATCTTCTCAAGGATCGTTGCACCCGGAATCTCTGGCGCACCGCCGATGATCACCTTGCCGATTTCGCCCTGCGCATGGACAAGCAGCAGATCAAGCGTGGTTTCAAACTGCATGGCGGGCCTTTCAGAAACGGTTAACGCGGTAGGGGTGCAGGTCAATCGCAGGCGCAGCCCCGGTGATCAGATCGCCCATCAGCCGCGCGGTGGTTGCGGCATAGGTTAGCCCCAAATGGCCATGCCCGGTGGCATAAAACACACCCTTGGTCTTGGCCGAGGCGGAAAGGATCGGCACCGTATCCGGCAGGGCAGGGCGATGCCCCATCCATTCGGTAAAGTCTTCACAGTGCAACCCCGGCAGCGCTGTTTGCGCCCGCCGCACCGTCACTTTCGCACGGGCGTAATCTGGCGGAGCGTCCAGCCCCGCCATCTCGACCGTGCCGCCCACCCTTATGCCCCCCGCCGTCGGCGTCACCATGAACGCCCGCGCGGGCCAGATGATCGAGTGCTGCATCTCAATGCCCGGTGCCATGATCTGCGTGTGATAGCCGCGCTCGGTTTCCAGCGGGATCGGTTCGCCCAGCAGCTTCGAGAGCCGCGCCGAATAGGCCCCGGCGCAGATCACCACCTCATCCGCCGCAATCTCGCGCCCATCCGCCAGCTTAACGCCCGTGATCTTGTCGCTGCGGTCAAACCCCACCACCGCGCCCTGCACGATCCGCCCGCCCAAAGCGGCAAACCGTTCCGCCAAGGCCAGCACCAGCTTATAGGGGTCTTTCATCGAGCGGTTATCGGGAAACCGCACCGCCATGCCGATCTTATCCGACAAAGCAGGTTCCAACGTGCGCAGGGCCGCCCCGCCGAGAACCTCATGCGCAAAACCAAAGCGTTCGAGGATTTCAATATGCTCCCGGTCGGCTTTGAACTCGGCTTCATCGGTGTAAAGCGACAAACACCCGTGTTCGCTGATTTGATCCTCCAGCCCCGTCTCCCGCAGCAGCGCCTGCGTATCCGCCAGCGCCCGCCCACACAAAGCGGCCCCCTCCGCTTCTAACGCCCGAAGCTTGGAAGGCCGCGACGCTGCGATGAACCGCAAGAACCACGGCACCAGACGCGGCATATACCCCGAGCGCACCCGCACCGGGCCTTCCGGGTCCAGCATCCACCCCGGTATCTGCCGCCACACCGAAGGCCGCGAGGCGGGCATGAACTCCGTCACCGCAATCGAGGCCATATTGCCGAAAGACGCGCCCTTGCCCGGTGCATCACGCTCCAGCAGAACCACCTGCCGTCCGCGCTTTTGCAGATCATGCGCGATGGCGGTGCCGATAATCCCCGCCCCGATGACGACCGTGACCATCGCCTATTTCCAGTCGATGATCGGCTGCATCGCCGCTGCGAAATCGGCCTTTTCCGTAGGCGTCAATGGCCCCAAAGGCATCCGGCATTCCCCCACCGGAACCCCCTGCAACTCGCAGCCGTACTTCAGCTTCTGCACAAACTTGCCGGATTCCAGAATATTCATCGCCGTATACAGCGTCGCCATCTGCGCCTTGGCCTTGATCAAATCGCCCGAGCGATAGGTCCGGTCCAGATCGCACACCGCCTGCGCCATGCAATTCGCAGGCCCGCAAATCCACGAATCCGCGCCCCAGAACATGAAGTCGAGCGCAATGTCATCCGACCCCGACACCAGCTGAATCCGCCCCGCATAGCGCGTCGTAATGCCAATCGCCCGCTGCAAAGAGCCCGAGCTTTCCTTGATCCCAATCACCCGGGGATGATCTGCCAGCGCATCCAGCACCTCCCAGCCGAGTTCCACCCCATCCTTGTCCGGGTAGCTATACAGCACGATGTTCACATCCACCGCATCCAGCACCGCGTTGAAATGCTTGATCAACTCGGCCTGCGTCGGCTTGGTGTAGAACGGCGTTGCCAGCAGAACGGTGTCATAGCCCAACTCTTTGGCCCGCTTGGTATTGGCGATCACCCCGGCGGTATGCGGCGCATTGGTGCCAGCAATCAGCGTCTCACCGGGCTGCGCAAACGCCTTCACAAAGGCCAGAACCTCCTCACGCTCGGCATCCGACATCAGGTTGTATTCGCCCGACGACCCGCACGGCACCCAGCCCGTTACCCCCGCCGCGCGCAGCTTGGTCAGATGCGTCTTGAACGCGGCAAAGTCGATCTGCCCCGCCGCATCAAATGGCGTGACCAGGGCAGGCATGACGCCAGAGAGTTTCAGCATGGGATATCCTTTGCAAACGAATCGAAGCCGCAGGACGCGCAGCGCTGATCCTATTCATGGCGACAGCGTGCCGACACGTCAAATCAAAAATAATCTGTGTCGACACGAAAGCCTGAAACCGCTACGCTCTCTCGGCACAGGAGGCCGCGCGATGGACGAAACCGAGATCAAACGCGCCAAAGGCACCGGCGCACGCTTCGCTTACGAGACGATCCGCGATGAAATCCTGTCGCTGGCGCTGCGCCCCGGGGCTTTGCTGGATGAAACCTCGCTGGCCGAGCGCTTTGCGATGTCCCGCTCACCCGTGCGCGAAGCCTTGATCCGGCTGGCGGGCGAGGATCTGGTGGTGATGCTCGCCAACCGCTCCACCATCGTCGCGCCGATTGATGTGACCAGCTTCCCGAAATACATTGAAGCCTTGGACATCGCGCAACGGATGAACACCCGTTTGGCCGCCGAATTGCGCAGCGACTCCGATCTGAAAGCCATCGCCCAGCGCCAAAAGGAATTTGTCGCGGCGGTGAAAACCGGTGATCATCTGGCGATGTCCGAGGCCAACAAACTGTTCCATATGGCCGTGGCCGAGGCGGGCAAGAACCCCTATCTCACCGCCTTCTATGAACGCCTGCTCGACCAAGGCCGCCGCATGCTTCATCTGCATTTTCAATATATTGAGCGCACCCATGACGGTTATCTGTTGACCGATGAGCATGTCGAAATGCTGGACGCCATCCGCGCCCGCGACGTGGCACGCGCCGATGCCTTGGCCGCCGCGCATACAAGGCAATACCGCGACAATTTCCTGACCTTCATGCAAGAGAACTACTCCGCCCCGATGCCGCTTGGTGCGCCCAACGCGGCTTGACGCCAGCGCCCGCATGGTGTCGCATCCCGCCAAGGGCCGGGGTGCCGCAGGAAAGGACCGCAGATGACGTTCAAAGCGCTGGTTGTCGATAAAGACGCGGCAGGGGCCACCCATGCCGCCGTGCGCGATCTGACATTGGCCGACCTGCCCGCTGGGGAGGTTTTGGTGGCGGTCGCATACTCCACCGTGAACTACAAAGACGGCCTCTGCATGGGATCAGGCGGCGGCATGGTGCGCGCCTATCCGCATGTGCCGGGGATTGATTTTGCGGGCACGGTCGAGGCCTCGGAGGATACCCGCTATAAACCCGGCGATAAAGTGGTGCTGACCGGCTGGCGCGTGGGTGAAAGCTATTGGGGCGGCTATGCCCAGAAGGCCCGCGTCAAAGCTGATTGGCTGGTGCCTTTGCCGCAAGGCCTGACCCCCCGCGCCGCGATGGCTGTTGGCACGGCGGGGCTGACGGCGATGCTGGCGGTGATGGCATTGGAAGCGCACGGGCTGAAGCCGGGGCAGGGGCCGGTTCTGGTCACAGGGGCTGCGGGCGGCGTCGGCTCTGTCGCCGTCACCATCCTCGCGCACTTGGGGTATGAGGTGGCGGGCGTCACCGGGCGGCCCGACACGGAAGCCTATCTGCGGGGCTTGGGGGCCACCCAGATCGTGCCGCGTGACCAAATCAACGAAACCGTCAAGCGCCCCTTGGAATCCGAAACATGGTCGGGCTGCATTGATGCCGTCGGCGGGCCAATGCTCGCCCGCGTGTTGGGCCAGCTGAAATACGGCGCTTCGGTCGCGGCTGTTGGTCTGGCGGGAGGCGCACAACTGCCCGCCTCGGTGATCCCGTTCCTACTGCGCGGCGTCAACCTGCTGGGCATTGATTCCGTGCTGCAACCCTTTGCCAACCGCCAAGCCGCTTGGGCGCGGATTGCCACCGACCTGCCGCAAGACAAACTCGAGTCGATGGTGACGATGGCGACCCTCGCCGATCTGCCGCGCTTGGGGGCTGAGATTTTGGCAGGACAGATCAAGGGCCGTTGCGTGATCGATGTGAACGCCTGACGCCAGCTTTGGTCCGGGAAAACCGCCCGACTGCGATCCTCGGGCTTATCGCTCCCTGCAGTCGCTCTGCGCGAAGACCGAGGGATGACGACGCGGTGTCTCAATACCGCGTCGTCATCCGATATCCCCGCCGATGCGCCAGCGTCACCAGCGTGACGGCGGCATTTTGCCACCACGTCGCGCGCTCGACACAAAACACTGGATCGCCCAAAGCGTGATCCAGATGCGCCACCATGCTGGCATCCGCAGCAGCCGCCAGAAAGCTGATTTCCACCTCGGAAAACGGCACCGTTGCCACCAGCCATTCATTCGGCCCCACTTCCGAGAAATCCTGCTCCAAAGCCTGCGGCAAAGCATCGGCATTGATCCAGCGATCCTCCAGCTGAAACGCCACCCCATCGGCGAAGTGCAAACACACCAGATGCACCACCTTAGCCCGCGCCTTCAGCCCCATCCGCACCCGCAGCCAGTCCGGGGCCACCACCACCTGCCGACTGACCAAAGCATAGCGATACACCGCCCCGGTTTTCTCAATCTCTGACCGCACCACTGGCATTTCAAACCGGGCTTGGCGGATCGGTGCCATCCGCACCCGCGTCCCGGCCTTGCGCTTGCGATCCAGAAAGCCCAGTTCCGATACCTCGCGCAACGCCCGGTTCATCGTGGTGCGCGAGACGCCGAATTCTTCCGCCAGTTCCACCTCTCCGGGCAGCAAAGTGCCCGGGCCCCAAGGCCCTTCGGTGATGCGCTGCACGATCTCGGCCATCACCTCGCGGAAGGTTGTCGTCTCGGTCTTGGCAGTGTCTGGCATGCTGGCCTCCTCAGCGCCCTATAGCGCGTCCACCAGCCCCTGCACAGCCACGCGCCAGCCCGCGATGATCTGATCGCGCTGGATATGCCGCCCGCCGCGCACCTGATGCCGCCCTGCCGACCAAAGGTCAGTCACCACCGCATCCGAGGCCGCAAACGCCAGCCCGTCCAAAATCTGCTCATTGCGCAAGGCACAAAGCGACGGATGACTCAGATCAATCGCCACCACATCCGCCAACATGCCCACCGCAATCGCCCCAGACTTCCGCCCCAACGCCTGCGCCCCGCCCTTGGCCGCGCCCAGATAGATCGCCTGACCAACCGAGCCTTCGCCCACAACCATCACGTTGCGCGCAATATCCCGCAGCCGCTGGCTGTATTCCAACGTCCGCAGTTCTTCGGTCAGTGAAATCCGCACGTTGCTGTCCGAGCCGATGCCAAACGCGCCCTTTGCCGCCAGCCACTCCGGCCCATTGAACGGCCCATCGCCCAGATTGGCTTCGGTGATCGGGCACAGCCCCGCCACAGCCCCCGAACGCGCCAGCCCAACCGTCTCCGCCTCGGTCATATGCGTCGCATGAATGGCGCACCAATCCGCCCCAATCGGCGTATTCGCCAGCAACCATTCCACCGGACGCGCCCCCAGCCAAGCCGAGATATCGGCGACCTCTTTCGGCTGCTCCGCCACATGGATATGCACCGGATTTCCCGCTGCAATCGGCAAGGCCCGCAGCAGATCGCTCGGATTGGTCGCCCGCAACGAATGCGGCGCGATCCCCACCCGCGTATCACCGGGCAAAGCCTGCGCCGCCCCCCGCGCCGCCTCCACCAGCCGCGCAAAGCGATCCACATCATTGCCAAACCGCAACTGCCCAGCCGCCAAAGCCTGCCCGCCAGCACCGCCATAGCTATACAGCCCCGGCAGCCGCCTCCGCCCGATTCCCGCCAACTCCGCCGCCGCAAAAATCCGCCCCGACAGTTCCGCAATATCCGCATACACCGCCCCCCCCGGCTGATGATGCACATAATGGAACTCGCCGACCGAGGCATAACCCGCCTCCTGCATCTCCATGAACACCAGCGCCGCGATGGCCTGCATCTGCTCCGGCGTCAGACGGTCCAGAAAGCGATACATCAGATCGCGCCAGGTCCAGAAACTGTCCCGCCCGGCGATGCGATGCTCGGTCATCCCCGCCATCGCGCGCTGAAACGCATGGCTGTGCAGGTTCGCCAGCGCAGGCAGCAGCGCAGACACAAGCACATCGCCCGCCTGCGCCTGGGCCCCCACCGTCACGCTGGCGATATGGCCCTCCGCCACAGTGATCCTGACATTCTCGGCCCAACCTTGGGGCAGCAAAGCGCGGGTAGCAAAAATCACGGTGACGACTCCTTATGTGTAGACATAATAAACATACTCGCATAAACACCATTCAGGCAATAGCTTTTGACGAGGCATCCCGTGCATCCTTCCCCGATCATCCTAACCAACCTGCAAGCGGCCACGATGCAGGGCAAAACCGACCCCTACGGCCTGATCCAAGACGCTGCTGTGGTGCTGGCCGAGGGCCGAATCGCATGGATCGGCAAGCGCACCGACCTGCCCGCCGCACACGCCCACCTGCCGCAAAAAGACATGGGTGGCCGCCTGATCACCCCCGCTTTGATCGACTGCCACACCCATGTCGTCCACGGCGGCAACCGCGCCACCGAGTTCGAGATGCGCCTGCAAGGTGCCAGCTACGAAGAAGTCGCCCGCGCCGGCGGCGGCATCATTTCCACCGTCAAAGCCACCCGCACCGCCAGCCAAGCCGATCTGGTGGCGGCAGCCCTGCCTTTCGTCGATGCGATGATCGCCGAAGGCGTCGCGGTGATCGAGATCAAATCCGGCTACGGCCTGAACCAAGACACCGAACTGCGGATGCTGCGTGCCGCCCGCGAAATCGCCACCCTGCGCAACGTCACCGTCAAAACCAGCTTCCTCGCCGCCCATGCCATCCCGCCCGAATACAAAGACCGCGCCGACGCCTATATCGACGAAGTCGCCATCCCCGCCCTGCACGCCGCCCATGCCGAGGGCTTGGTTGATGCGGTGGACGGTTTCTGCGAAGGCATCGCCTTCTCCCCCGCCCAAATCGAACGCCTGTTCATCACCGCCACCCAACTGGGTATCCCGGTAAAACTCCACGCAGAGCAACTCTCCAACCTCGGTGGCGCAGCCCTCGCCGCCCGCTTCAACGCCCTCTCCGCCGACCACTTGGAATACCTCGACGAAGCGGGCGTGATCGCCATGGCCATGGCCAAGGCTGGCACCGTCGCCGTGATCCTCCCCGGCGCGTTCTACACCCTGCGCGAGACCCAAATGCCCCCCATCGCCCTGCTCAGAAAACACAACGTGCCCATGGCCGTCGCCACCGACATGAACCCCGGCTCCAGCCCCATGTCCTCGCTCCTCCTCGCGATGAACATGGCCTGCACCCTGTTCCGCATGACCCCCGCCGAAGCCCTCGCAGGCTGCACGACCCATGCCGCCCGCGCGCTGAACCTGCCCACCCACGGCACCCTCGCCGCAGGCCAGACCGCCGACCTCGCCATCTGGAACGCCCAACACCCGGCCGAACTCGCCTACCGCATCGGCTTCAATCCCCTTCATCAACGCATCATCGGAGGCGCGCTTTGACCGCACTGACCCTCATCCCCGGCCAAACCACCCTTGAACAACTGGTCCGCATCTACCGCGAGGAACTGCCCGTCACCCTCGACCGCACAGCCAAACCCGGCATTGAACGCGCCGCCAAAGCCATCGCCGCCGCCGCCGCTGGCGATGCCCCGGTCTACGGCGTCAACACCGGCTTCGGCAAACTTGCCAGCATGCGCATCGCGCCCGCTGACACCGCCACCCTGCAGCGCAACCTGATCCTGTCGCATTGCTGCGGCGTCGGCGAAGCCATCCCCCGCCGCCACGCCCGCCTGCTGATGGTGTTGAAACTGCTCAGCTTCGGTCGCGGCGCCTCCGGCGTGCGCTGGGAATTTGTCGAACTGCTGGAGGCGATGCTCGCCGCAGGCGTCACCCCGCAGATCCCCGCCCAAGGCTCTGTCGGCGCCTCCGGCGACCTCGCCCCGCTCGCCCATATGACCGCCGTGGTGATCGGCGAGGGCGAAGCCGAATACCAAGGCCGCATCCTGCCGGGACGCGAGGCCCTCGCCGCCGCAGGCCTGACCCCCATCCAGCTCGGCCCGAAAGAGGGCCTCGCCTTCATCAACGGCACGCAATTCTCCACCGCTTTCGCCCTCGCAGGCCTGTTCGACGGCTGGAATGCCGCGCAATCCGCGCTGGTGACTTCCGCGCTTTCCACCGACGCCATCATGGGTTCTACCGCGCCCCTACAACCCGAAATCCACTCGCTTCGTGGCCATGCGGGCCAGATCGAAGCCGCCGCCTTCATGCGTGACCTGCTGGCCGGTTCGGAAATTCGTGAAAGCCACATCGAGGGCGACGCCCGTGTGCAAGACCCCTATTGCATCCGCTGCCAACCCCAAGTGACGGGCGCTGCGATGGACGTGCTGCGCCAAGCCGCCACCACGCTGGAAATCGAGGCCAACGCCGCCACCGACAACCCCCTTGTGCTGACCGAAGCCGGCCTGATCGTCTCGGGCGGCAACTTCCACGCCGAGCCCGTGGGTTTCGCCGCCGACATGATCGCGCTGGCCCTCGCCGAAATCGGCGCCATCGCCCAGCGTCGCGTCGCCCTGATGGTCGATCCCGTGCTGTCGTTCAACCTGCCGCCCTTCCTGACCCCGCGCCCCGGCCTGAACTCCGGCCTGATGATCGCCGAAGTCACCACGGCGGCTTTGATGAGTGAAAACAAACACATCGCCATGCCCTGCGTGACCGATTCAACCCCCACTTCCGCCAACCAGGAAGACCACGTCAGCATGGCCGCCCACGGAGCCGTCCGCCTC
>CAYLYV010000090.1:0-19529 GCA_964387655.1 uncultured Cypionkella sp.
CCGCACCTGGCAAATGATCGTACTCGACACCAACGTCCTCTCGGAGCTCATGAAGCCGGCGCCCGCTGAACGCGTCGTGCGATGGATGGCGGCGCAACCGGCAACGAGCCTTTACACCACGACCGTCACGCAAGCCGAAATCCTTCACGGGGTCATGCTGCTGCCGGCGGGCCGGCGTCGTCCCGCCGTCGAGGCTGCGGCCGAGGCAATGTTCAAGGAGGATTTCGCCGGCCGCGTCCTTCCCTTCGGCAGCGATGCGGCGCGCCTCTACGCCCGCATTGCGGCGGAACGCCGCCGGGCCGGGCGTCCGATTTCCCACTTCGACGCCCAGATTGCAGCCATCACTCGCGCCGCCGGGGCAGCGGTCGCGACCCGCAACGTTGCGGACTATGACGGCTGCGGGGTGAAGGTGATCACCCCGCAGCCATTTTCGGGTTGCAGCCATTTCAGGATGATGGGGGTATCCAGACCGCCGGAATGGGCGAGGACGACTTTCTTCGGGGCAAACTTGGCGGTCATTGGGGGAACTCCACTGCGGGTTTCGCCCGCGATTATCGGGAAATGCAGGGGAGGGCAAGGTGGGGCGGTTGACAGGGGGGGATTGGGGTGAATCAGTGCAACCAATGGTGGCTTTGGAGGGTCTCGTGAAGGGTTGGCAAATTTTTGTGCACTCGGTGCGGCAAGTGTTTGGGAACATACGGGCGGCGGTGCTGATTACAGCCTTGCCAATGCTGGTCAGCGTGACAGCGCTTTATGTCCTGAAGCTGAAGTTCCTGCTGGTCCCGTTTCAGTTTGCCTTGGCGCTTCAGTGTGGTTTGATTCCTTGGCCGAAAGTTGCGGCGCTGCTAATCGTGGTGCAACTCATGTTCGTGTGGGCGGCAGTGAACTGGCACCGACACATCTTGCGCGAGGAACCAGTGGGGTTTGGCCTTCCTCCGCTGCATATCCGGCTTGTCTGGTCTTACTTTTTGGCAACACTTTTTCTTTCGATCGCCGTGATTCTTCCGACCTCAATCTTGAACGGTGTTTTGTTGGGAATACCTGCGGGCTTCGCCAAAGCTCTGCACAGCGAAACAGCGCTGATTGTTGGCACCCTTATTTTTGCGATTCCGATCTTAATGATCTCGACCATCATGCTGCGTGCCGCCATCTACCTGCCCGGTATCGCGCTAGGTCAGAAAACCCGCCTGCGCGACGGATGGGACGCGTCCCGGCTGCAACTGATGGCGCTGACGATTTTGGTATTCTTGATGGGATTAACCTTCATAGGAGTAGCCTATGTCGGCAAGATTAAGGCGCTGTATCCGACGACCTCGCTGGAGCTAATGTGGAGCTTTATCGGAACTTGGTTCAAAACCATGCTGGGCCTATCGCTCCTGACCACGCTTTACGGCCATTACGTCGAAAAGCGCCCCTTGGTTTGAGCAGCGGTTGACAGGCTCGCCTGCGGCTGACTCTGTAAAGCATTGGTTAAACTATGGAGGGCAAGATGAAAGGCGTGCAGATTTTCTCGCATTCGGTGCGGCAGGTGATGGATAACCTTGGTCCGGCGCTGAAGGTGTCGGGGGTGCTGTATCTGGTGCAGGTGGTGATCTCTGGGGCACTGGGCTATGCGCTTGCCGGGTCGGGCATGGGGATGATGGGCGGCGGCATGGGGCTGGGCGTGGTGCTGGTGCTGGTGGTCACGCTGATCACCAGCATCTGGATTGCGGTTGCCTGGCATCGCTATGTGCTGCTGGGCGAGGAACCTGCGGGCTATGTGCCGCCGTTTATGGGCGAACGCATGGGGTCCTATTTCATCAAGTCCCTGATGATCGGATTGGTGTTGCTGGTGCTGAACATGATTTTGGGCATGGTCATCATGGGATTGTTCGGGCGTTTGCTGATGGGCAATGTGGTGATCGCTATGTTTTTGATGGCGATAATGGTGTTGGTGCCGATGATTTATCTGGGACTGCGGCTATCGGCGGCGCTGCCGGGTACGGCCTTGGATCAAAACCCGCCACTGCTGGCGGGCTGGGAGGCGACGGCAGGCGAATGGCGGCCCTTGCTGCAACTGGCGGTGATCATGGCTTTGGCGATTTGGGTGGTGAACCTGATCAGCTGGTTGGTGTTTGGCGGCTATGGCGTGATGGCGCAGCTGTGGCAAGTGATTGCGAGCTGGCCTGTCACCATGGTCGGGTTGTCGATTTTGACCACGCTTTATGGCCATTACATTGAAAAGCGCCCGCTGGTCTGACTTGCTTTTCGGGCGCGTGCGGGCGTAATCGGGGATATGAGTGATTTTTCTGATGCCGCCCGCCAATCCACCCGCGCCCTGCGCGAACTGTTTCCGCGCACGCCGTTGCAGCGCAACGACTATCTGTCGCGGCGCTATGGGGCCGAGATTTGGCTGAAGCGTGAGGATCTTTCCCCGGTGCGCAGCTATAAACTGCGCGGGGCGTTTACGGCGATGCGCAAGGTGCGGGCCAATAATCCGGGCCAGACGGCGTTTGTCTGTGCCTCGGCGGGCAATCATGCGCAGGGCGTGGCCTTTGCCTGCAAGCATTTCGGCGTGAAGGGCACGATTTTCATGCCAGTGACGACGCCGCAGCAGAAAATCGACAAGACGCGGGCGTTCGGTGGCGATGCGGTGCGGATCGTGCTGACCGGGGATTATTTCGACCAAACCCTGACCGCCAGCCAGAAGTTTTGCGCCGAACAGGGCGCGCATTTCCTGTCGCCGTTTGATGATGAGGATGTGATCGAAGGCCAAGCCTCGGTCGCCGTCGAGATGCTGGAACAACTGGGCCGCGCGCCGGATTTGGTGGTGTTGCCTGTGGGCGGTGGTGGTCTGGCCTCGGGTGTCACGCGGTTTTTGCGGGTGGAAGCGCCAGAGACTGCGTATCGTTTTGTCGAACCTGTCGGCGGGGCCAGCCTGACGGCAGCTTTGGCTGCGGCGGAGCCTGTGAAACTGAAGTCGATCAACAGTTTTGTCGATGGCGCGGCGGTGGCGCGGCTGGGCGATAAAACCTTTGCGGCGTTGGCTTGGGTGAAACCGGAGGAGGTTCTGCTCGCCCCAGAAGACCGGATTTGCGTGACCATGTTAGAGATGCTGAACGTGGAGGGCATCGTGCTGGAACCTGCCGGGGCGCTTTCGGTGGATGTGTTGCAGGATTTGGCCACCGAGATTGCGGGGAAAACCGTGGTTTGCGTGACCTCTGGCGGAAATTTTGACTTTGAGCGGTTGCCGGAAGTGAAAGAACGCGCGCAACGCTATTCGGGGGTGAAGAAGTATTTCATCCTGCGGATGCCGCAACGCCCCGGTGCGTTGAAAGAGTTCCTTGGCATGTTAGGCCCGGAAGACGACATCGCGCGGTTTGAATATCTGAAGAAATCGGCGCGCAACTTCGGCTCGGTGCTGATCGGGATTGAAACCAGCCAAGCCTCCAACTTCAAGAACCTGTTCGATCAGTTGGATGCAGCTGCTTTCACTTATCGCGACATCACCAATGATGAGATTTTGTCCGAGTTCTTGATCTAAGCCGCATTGGCATTTTGCCCTGCGACAAGTGCCTTTTTAGACGCCTGATAGCTGCTGCACACCTGCGCCAGATCGACGCCCGCATCCCCGCCTGCTGCGCGGCGTTCGCCATCCTGACAAAATGCGGCGAATTGCGCGAAACCAAGGTTCAGCGCGGCACCTTTCAGAAAATGCAGATCAGCCTCCAGTGCCTTGGCACCGACGGTCTTAGAAATCCGCCCGATCACCTCATCGGCTTCTTCCAGAAACATCGCGACCACCTCGGCAAAATCATCTTCGCCGATCTCTGCCCGAAGCTCGTTCACCCTATCCCATGCGATCACCGCACACCTGCCTTTCACCACCCCATAGCGTCAGATTGCGCGTCATCCCTTAACAATCAGTAACCGCTAACATCTCGGATAGGCACAGTTTTAAGTTTCACTTGCCGTTAACAGGTTGGGTTCAGACAGGGGAAAACCACTGTGAGACTCATGCTGTGAAACCCGATTTTCTGTCCAGAGCCAGCCTTGACCGAAGGCCCAGTGCCTTTGCGGCACGACCCGTTCTGGTGGTGGATGACAGCAAAGCGCAGCGCAAAATCCTGCAGATGCAACTGTCGCGCTGGGGTTATCAGGTGACAGAAGCGGCCTCGGGGGATGAGGCTTTGGCGCTGTGCGGCGCACAGGATTTCGACATTGTGTTGTCGGACTGGATGATGCCCGGCATGACAGGCCTGGAGTTTTGCAAGGCATTTCGGGCACTTCCGCGCGAAGGTTACGGCTATTTCATCCTGCTGACCTCAAAATCCGAGAAAGCCGAAATCGCCGATGGGCTGGAGAATGGCGCGGATGATTTCCTGACCAAACCTGTCAGCGCGGATGAGTTGCGCGCGCGGCTGCGGGCAGGTGAGCGGATTTTGGGGATGCAGGATGAACTGGTCGAAAAGAACCGGCTGATCGGCAGCACCTTGCAGGAGTTGCAAAAGCTGTATGATTCGCTCGACCGCGATCTGATCGAGGCGCGCAAGCTGCAACAGACATTGGTGCGCGATTTTGGCGCGGGGCGGGCGGCGCTGATGCTGCGGCCCTCGGGACATGTCGGCGGCGATCTGGTGGGCAGTTTTGTCGTTGATGCCGCGCGAATCGTGGTCTATTCGGTGGATGTGTCCGGGCATGGCGTGGCCTCGGCGATGATGACGGCGCGGTTGGCAGGGCTGTTGTCAGGCGCGTCGCCAGATCAGAACATCGCGCTGCGCACCGGCCCCGATGGTGGCCGCGATGCCTGGCCCCCGGCCACTGTGGCAGCACGACTGAACCGGATGATGCTGGAGGAGTTGCAAGTCGATCAGTATTTCACTTTGGGCTATGCCGAGATCAACTTGGACACCGGGTGCGCGACGCTGGTGCAGGCGGGCCATCCGCATCCACTGTTGATCCGGGCAGATGGGGCGATTGAGCGGCTGGGCGATGGCGGTCTGCCGATCGGGCTGATTGAGGGGGCAGAGTATCCGCAAACCACCGTCGCCCTGTACCCCGGGGATCGGCTGTTTTTGGTCTCTGACGGCGTTACCGAATGTCCGAATCCCGCAGGGGAGGAGTTGGGTGGCGAAGGCCTGATAAAAATGCTGCATAATAACAGGATGTTGCGCAGCATTGATCTGCTGGAGGCCCTGCTGTGGGATCTGAACACCTATGCGGGCGGCGGGGTGTTTCCCGATGATGTCTCTGGCCTGATCTTTGACTATCTGGGCCCCCAACCCGATTCCAGTTGACGCAACGCCAGCGCCAACATTGCGCGGTCGCCGGGATTGCCCAACAGCCGCAGCCCCGCCTCGGGTTGCATCCAGACCGCCCGGTGGCCCGGCTCCGTCGGCGGCCCGATCCGCAAGACTGGCCGCGCCAGATAAACGGTACAGATCTTCTCTGCCCACAGGTCGTAGTCCGGCATGAAGGTGAAGCGCCGGAACGCCCCCAAACGGCGGATACCCGCGATGTGATAGCCGGTTTCCTCCATCACCTCGCGGTGCAGGGCGGCAATCGGATGCTCGCCCTTGTCGATACCGCCACCGGGCAGTTGATATTCGGGTTCTGGCTCCGCCTGAAACGTGGTGAGAATCGCACCCCGATCCCAAAGAACCGCATACACCCCCGGCCTGCGGGTATAGCTGCGGCCGACTTCCGGGCTGGATCCATAGCGTTTGATCATGCTTGCCCCTTGGGTGTGCGGTTGCTCTGCCTATATAGGCGCGGTATGCCAAGACTGGCACGTTTAGGAAACCCCATGACCTCCCCTTTGCAAATCGCTTGGGACGATACCGTCCTGCCCTTTCAACTCGACCGTTCTGACATCCGTGGCCGGGTGGCGCGGCTGGATAGCGCATTGGACAATGTGCTGAAGCAGCACAACTATCCGCCGGTGATTGAGGCTTTGGTGGCCGAAGCCGCCGTGTTGACCGCGCTGATTGGCCAATCGGTCAAGCTGCGCTGGAAGCTGTCGCTGCAAATTCGTGGCAAAGGCCCGGCGCGATTGATCGCGACCGATTACTACGGCCCCTCGGAAGAAGGCGAGCCCGCGCGCATCCGCGCCTATGCCAGCTATGACGCAGATCGGTTGGATCTGGACGCCGAGCCGTTCAGCCAGATCGGCGAAGGCTATTTCGCGGTGATGATTGATCAGGGCCAAGATATGCAGCCCTATCAAGGCTTTACCCCGATTGCGGGCACATCTTTGTCGGATTGCGCACAGACCTATTTCGCCCAGTCGGAACAAATCCCGACCCGATTCGCGCTGACCTTCGGCAAAAACCAAGTGCCCGGCGAGGCCGCGCGGTGGCGGGCGGGCGGCGTCATGTTGCAGCATATGCCAGCCGTGGGCGGCTCGGTTGCCGCAGAGCAAGGCTCGGGTGAGGGCGGTTTGCTCAGCCATGCCGATATTCTGGCGGGCGAGGAAGCCGAAAACTGGACCCGCGCCAATGCCTTGCTCGACACAGTTGAGGAAATTGAGCTGATCGGGCCGACGGTTGCGCCGACCGACCTGTTGGTGCGGCTGTTCCATGAGGAAGATCCGCGGGTGTTTGACGCGCAGGTGGTGCATTTCGGCTGTTCTTGTGCGCCGGAAAAGGTGGTGCAGGCGATGTCGATCTATTCGGCGAAAGACATCAAACACATGACGACGCCCGAAGGTGTGGTCACCGCCGATTGCCAGTTCTGCGGCAAACATTACGAGTTCGACCCGGAAACCCTTGGGTTTGAAGCAGTGAAAGCGCCGGGTGATGCGGGATGAGATTGCCCAGCTGAAAGATGCACTCGCCCGTCCTGCGGGCGAGTCGTCGGATTTTGACCTGAACCCGGTGTTGCTGCCCGACACGCGGATATTGCGTGCGGCGGCGGTGCTGATTGCGGTTTGGCTGCGGCCAGACGGTGCGCGGCTGATCCTGACCAAGCGGTCCTCGCATCTGAAACACCACCCCGGACAGATCGCGTTTCCGGGGGGCAAGGTGGATGCGGGCGATAGCGGCCCCGAGGCGGCGGCACTGCGCGAGGCCTGGGAGGAGATTGGTCTGCCGCCGGATCGGGTCGAGGTGTTGGGGCGACTGCCCGCGCATGAAACCGTGACCAATTACATGATCACGCCGATTTTGGGCCTTATTAGAGACGATTTTAGCCCCATCCTCGAGGCTGGTGAAGTGGATGAGGTGTTCACCGTGCCACTGGCGCATGTGCTGGATCGGGAAAACTTTGTCATTGAGGGCCGGGTCTGGAAAGGCCAACCGCGCCGCTATTTTGCGGTGCCTTACGGGCCGTATTATATCTGGGGGGCTACGGCGCGGATTTTGCGCAATCTGGCCGAGATGGCGTCATGAAGATTTCCGGTGATTGGATCGGCCATCCCGGCACGCAGGTGCTTTGTGCTGTGTTGGCGAAGGCTGGGTATCAGGCGCTGTTCGTTGGCGGCTGTGTGCGCAATGCTCTGTTGCGGGTGGCGGTTGCGGATATTGATATTGCGACGGATGCGCAACCAGAGATCGTCTCTAAGCTGGCCAAAACGGCTGGATTTCGGGTGGTGCCTACCGGGATCGAGCATGGCACGGTGACGGTGATCGCGCACGGCGTGGCGCATGAGGTGACCACATTTCGGCGTGATGTGGCAACCGATGGGCGGCGGGCGGTGGTGGCGTTTTCAACCGATGTGGCCGAGGACGCGGCGCGGCGCGATTTCACGATGAACGCGCTTTACGCGCGGGCGGATGGCGCGGTTCTGGACCCTCTGGGCGGGTTGCCTGATCTCTTGGCGCGGCGGGTGCGGTTTGTCGGTGAGGCAGTGGCGCGGATTCGCGAGGATTACCTGCGTATCCTGCGGTTTTTCCGGTTTTACGCGGTTTATGGCAACCCGGATGACGGGATTGATGCTGAAGGGTTGGCGGCTTGTGCAGCCAATGCTGATGGCATCGAGGGACTTTCGCGCGAACGGGTTGGGGCCGAGATGCGCAAATTGCTCGCGGCGCGCGATCCGGCACCTGCGGTGGCGGCAATGGCGCAGACGGGGATTCTTGCGCGGGTTCTGCCGGGATCGGATGCCAGGGCGCTGAGCATTTTGGTACATCTGGAAGGCGATCTGCCGCCACGCTGGCAGCGGCGTTTGGCGGTTTTGGGTGGCACCGATCCCGGCGCGGCCTTGCGGCTATCTCGATTAGAAACAGGCTCTAACATAGCTGTTAGAGACGAAATTGGCTCTGCTTTGACACCTGCGGCCTTGGGGTGGAAGCTCGGAGCGGAGCATGCCGTTGATACGGTGCTGTGCCGGGCGTCTTTGTTTGAATCTGCGTTGCCGTCGAACTGGCAAGCCGAAATTGCGCGCGGGGCGACCAGCGCCATTCCCGTCACCGCAGCCGATCTGATGCCTGCCCTGCAAGGCGCTGCTTTGGGCAAAAAACTGCACGAAATAGAGGCGCGCTGGCTTGCCTCTGACCTTTATCTGCGCAAGTCTGACCTGCTGGCGTAAGGTTTCCTTCGCCCCCCTGCGGCGCTATATGCCAAGGGCAACGCGCGAGATCATCATGTTCAAGTTTTTTGAGGGTCTTGTTGACCCCTATGCTGCCTACGCCCAAACCGACACGCCGCCGCGCAAGCTGTGGCCGTTTCTGCGCGACTATGTGCGTCCGTTTAAGGGGGTGTTCGCGGTCACGGCGCTGGTCGCCACCGCCAATTCCGCGTTTGACGTGGGGCTGATCTGGTATGTCGGGCGGTTGGTGGATTTGCTGGCGAATGGCAATCCGGTGCAGGTCTGGGCCGATCATGGCACCGAAATTATTCTTGTGGCGCTTGCAGTTCTGATCCTGCGGCCCTTGGTGGGCGGCACCGGCGTGGCGCTGCTGCACAACACGATTCTGCCGAATTTTGGCACGATGATGCGCTGGCGAGCGCATCGACATGTGCTGCGGCAACCTGTCGGCTGGTTCGAGTCCGATTTTGCCGGACGGATCGCCAACCGGATCATGCAGGCGCCTCCGGCGGCGGGCGAGGCGGTGTTCCAGACCTTTGACGCGGTGGCTTTTGCCTCGACGACTTTGGTTGGCGCGGCGATCATGCTGGCGGGGGCGGATGTGCAGTTGTTGCTGCCGCTGATCCTGTGGTTCGCGGGCTATATCGCGCTGATGCGCTGGACGATTGGGCGAGCGGGGCCTGCGGCGACGGCGAGTTCGGATGCGCGCTCGGCCGTCACGGGCCGCGTGGTCGATGCCTATGCCAACATCCATTCGGTGAAGCTGTTCGCGCATCACGATCTGGAGGAAAACTACGGACGTGAGGCGATTGAACGCGCGCGGCAGACGTTTTTCGCCGAAATGCGCGTTGTGACCAAGATGGATATTATCCTGACCGGGCTGAACGGCTTGCTGATCGTTGCGGTGACGGCCTGGGCGATGTGGCTTTGGTATCAAAGCCTTGCCAGTGTCGGGACTGTGGCGGCGGCGGTGACTTTGGTGCTGCGGCTGAACAACATGACCTATTGGATCATGTGGGCGACGACGAACCTCGTGCAGAACCTTGGCACGGTGCAGGAGGGGATGCAGACCATCACGCAGCCGATTGCTTTGGTCGATCAACCGGGCGCGGCCGCGTTGCAATTCCGCCAAGGGCGCGTGCAGATTGAGGGCGTCTCACACCACTACGGGCGCGGCTCGGGTGGCTTGCAGTCGATCTCGCTGGATGTGGCACCGGGGGAAAAGATCGGCGTTGTCGGACGCTCGGGTGCGGGGAAATCGACCTTGGTGAAGCTGATGCTGCGGTTTTACGATGCCGAAGCCGGGCGGATCTTGATTGATGGGCAGGATATTGCGCGGGTGACGCAGGATTCGGTGCGCAGGCGGATTGGTATGGTGAGCCAAGACAGCAGTTTGCTGCACCGCTCGGTGCGCGAGAACATCCTGTATGGGCGGCCCGAGGCCACGGAAGCGCAGATGATTGCGGCGGCGAAACAGGCCGATGCGCATGAATTTATTCTGACGTTGCAAGATCCTGAGGGCCGGATGGGCTATGATGCCCACGTCGGCGAGCGTGGCGTGAAGCTGTCGGGTGGGCAGCGGCAACGGGTGGCTTTGGCGCGGGTGATCTTGAAGGATGCGCCGATTTTGATTCTGGACGAGGCGACAAGCGCGCTGGATTCAGAGGCCGAGGCGGCGATTCAAGAGGCATTGTTTGGCGTGATGCAGGGCAAAACCGTGATCGCGATTGCGCATAGGCTGTCAACCATTGCGGCGATGGACCGGATTGTGGTGCTGGAAGATGGCCGCGTGGCCGAACAGGGCAGCCATGCGGAGCTGTTGAAAGCGAACGGGCTTTACGCTCGGTTCTGGGCGCGCCAATCCGGTGGGTTCATTGGGTTGGAGACGGAAGAATGAGACTATTTCCCACAATCAAACCGTTCCGCCCGGCCTCGACCAATCCGCCTGCAACGACCTGGCGGTTTTTCCTGTGGGCGGTGCAGGGGGCGTGGCCGGGGATTCTGTGGGCCACTTTTTGGTCAGCCTGTTCGGGATCGCTTGAGGCGATTTCGGCGACGATTCTGGGCGATGTGATTGATGCCGCCAACACGGCGAACCCGGCGACAGTGTTCAGCGATCATATCTGGCTGTTCGTGGGATTCGTCGCGTTTTACCTGATCGCCCGTCCGCTGATTTTCGGCATGACCACTCATGCGGCGGCGATCATTGTCGAACCCAACCTGTTCCCGCTGATCCTGTCGCGGATGCACCGTTGGACTTTGGGCCAGGCAGTGACGTTTTTCGACAATGATTTCGCCGGGCGGATCGCGCAAAAGCAGATGCAGGTGGCGCGGGCGGCGACGGATGTGGTGTCGGGCAGTATCGAAACCATGGCGTTTTCTATGGCCTCGGTGATCGGCTCGGTGGCGCTGCTCAGCACGATCAACGGCTGGATTTCGCTGCTGCTGGTGGCGTGGATTGCGGCTTATATCCTGTTTATCAAAGGCTTCTTGAAGAAAGTGCGCGGCGCTTCCGGCGCACGGGCGGCGGCGCGGGCGATGGTCACCGGGCAGATTGTCGATACGGTGACCAATATGAAAACCGTCAAGCTGTTCGCCCATTCGCGGCATGAGGATGGCGTGGCGCTGGAGGCGATGAACGCATTTCGCGACAAGGCGATTGAATATGGCATTATCTCCAGCTGGTTCCGGCTGAGCCTGATGGCTTTGGCCGGGGTGCTGCCAGTGCTGCTGGTCGGGGCGACGGTTTGGCTGTGGTCGCAAGGTGGGGCCACCGCTGGCGATATTGCGGCGGCGGGCGCGATTGCGTTCCGTCTGGCGCAGATGACCGGCTGGGTGTCGTTCAGTCTGATGGCGGTGTTCGGCAATCTGGGTGAGGTTGAGGATGGCGTGAAAACGCTGACGCCGCCCTATACGTTGAACGATGCCGCGGGCGCTCAAGAGATGCCGCGCGTGAGCGGTGAGGTGAGCATGGAACATGTCACCTTCGCCTATGGCCGCAAGACCGAGGATGGCCGCGGCGGGGTCGATGATCTGAACCTGACGATCAAGGCCGGGGAGAAGATTGGCATTGTTGGGGCCTCGGGGGCGGGGAAATCGACCCTCGTGGCGCTGCTTTTGCGGCTCTATGACGCCGAAAAGGGCCGGGTTTTGATTGATGGCATTGATGTGCGAACGGTGACGCAGGAAAGCTTGCGCCGTCAGATCGGCATGGTCACGCAGGAAACAGCGATGTTCAACCGCACCGCGCGCGAGAACATCATGTATGGCAACCCGGATGCCACCGAGGAAATGATGATTGCGGCGGCCAAGCAGGCCGAGGCGCATGAGTTCATCCTGAACCTGCGGGATTTCGCCGGGCGCAAGGGCTATGACGCTTATCTGGGCGAGCGGGGCGTGAAGCTTTCCGGTGGGCAGCGGCAGCGGATTGCTTTGGCCCGCGCCTTCCTGAAAGACGCGCCGATTCTGGTGCTGGATGAAGCGACCTCGGCGCTGGATTCGGAGGTGGAGGCCAGCATCCAAGAGGCGCTGACCAAAGTGATGCAGGGCAAAACCGTGCTGGCGATTGCGCACCGCCTGTCGACGATTGCCGAGATGGACCGGATTGTGGTGCTTGACGCGGGCCGCGTTGTGGAACAGGGCAGCCATGCGGAACTGCTGGCGCAAGCCGGGCTATACGCGCGCTATTGGAATCGCCAATCGGGCGGTTTTATCGGCACCGATGAAAAGGAAGCGGCAGAGTGAAAGTCACCATCGACCGGCTGGGCCATCTTGGCGACGGGATCGCCCAAGGGCCGTTGGGCGCAATCTTTGTGCCCGGAATGTTGCCGGGCGAGGAAGTGGAAGGCGAGTTGCAGGGCGATCAACTGGCGGATTTCCGCATTGTGACGCCCTCGGTCAACCGGGTGAAACCGCCGTGCTCCCACGCCAAAACCTGCGGCGGCTGCATGATGCAGCACGCCTCGGACGCGTTTGTCGCGGATTGGAAGCTGGGGATCGTGAAGGGCGCTTTGGCGGGGCAGGGGTTGGAGGCGGAATTTCGCCCCATTATCACCTCACCGCCGAAGTCACGGCGTCGGGCGACGATTGCGGCGCGGCGCACCAAGACCGGGGCGCTGATGGGGTTTCATGCCCGCGCGTCCGATATGGTGGTCGAAGTGCCGAACTGCCAGTTGCTGCATCCAGACCTGATCGCGACGTTTCCGGGGCTGCAGGCGCTGGTGAAGCTGGGCGGTTCCCGCACGGCAGAGGTTTCGCTGACGGTGACACGCTCGCTTTCGGGTGCCGATGTGATGGTGGTGGGTGGCAAGCCGCTGGACGGCCAGTTGCAACTGGAACTGGCGCGGGTGACGGAAACCTACGGCTTTGCGCGACTGACTTGGAACGGCGATACGGTGGCGCTGCGCACCGCCCCAATGCAGCGGTTTGGCCGCGCTTTGGTCTCTCCGCCGCCGGGTGCGTTCTTGCAGGCAACGGTGGAGGGTGAGCAGGCTTTGCTGCGCACGGTGGCTTTGGCGATTGGCTCGGCCAAGAAGATCGTTGATCTGTTTGCCGGCGTTGGCACTTTTGCTTTGCCGCTGGCCGAACGCGCCGAGGTGCATGCCGTCGAAGGGGAAGCCGCGATGATGGCGGCACTGGCAAAGGCCGCCAATAACACCGAAGGCCTGAAGCGCGTCACGGTGGAAACCCGCGATCTGTTCCGCCGCCCGCTGGAAGATGATGAATTTAAAGGCGTTGAGGCGGTGGTGATCGACCCGCCGCGTGCGGGGGCCGAGGCGCAGATGGCAGTGCTGGCGCGCAGCAAGGTGCCGGTGATTGCCTCTGTGTCCTGCAACCCGATCAGCTTTGCCCGCGACGCCAAGGTGTTGATTGCGGGTGGTTATCGCTTGGATTGGGTGCAGGTTGTCGATCAATTCCGCTGGTCCGCGCATGTCGAATTGGTGGCAAAGTTCAGCCGCCCCTAAGCCCGCGTCACTTGCGTTGAAAAAAGCGTGATCGGTTGTGCCGATTCGCAGACTAGGCAACTGGCGGTTTTTTCGCTATTGCGCAGAGAAAATATAATAACGAACGGGCAGTCGATGCGGGTTTTGCGGATTCTGGTGGTGATTTTGGCTGGGCTGGCGCTGACCGCATGCTCGTCAAAATTCAAAACATATCACGGACCAGAGATCACCTCGGTGCAGGTGCAAAAGGCCAATCGCAAGATGTATCTGCTGCATAACAGCAAGGTCATCAAAGCCTATGACATTGGCTTGGGGGGCGTTCCGGTCGGCGACAAGGAATTCGAGGGCGACCTGAAAACGCCGGAAGGCGTCTACTACATCACCCATCGCAACCCGAATTCACGTTACCATCTGTCGCTGGGCATCAGCTATCCCAATGATGAAGACCGCGCCTATGCGGCGCTCGCGGGCAAAGCTCCGGGTGGAGATATCATGATCCACGGCGGGCCACCGCGCAAAGCCAATGGCAAGCCGCGAAAGGTCTCCAGCGCGGATTGGACGGCGGGCTGTATCTCGGTGACGGATGATGAGATTGAGCGGGTCTATGCGATGATCAATCCGGGCACGCCGATTGTCATTCTGCCCTAAGGCATAAGAAAGGGGGCCACGCTGGCCCCCTTTTTCGTATTCTCAATGCGGTTGGGCCAATCAGGCGCCCAACACCAGCGTCCACCAGATTTTGCCGGACTGCTCTTGGAACCACGCAAACCCAATCTCGCGCGCCGCCGGGGTCAGGATGACATCACGGGTATCCGCCTCTGCCATCCAGGCGGATAGAGTTTCCAACTCGGTCTGATAGGTCTCGGAAATCGTCTCGCCGACAAACTGCCCGGCGTAGCCCACCCGCTGCACCCGCAGCAGCGGCGACGATCCGTCAGAGCCGAAATGCCACGGGCGATTCTGCACCGCCATGTCGCGGGAATGGGTCAGGGCAGCGGCGTTCAGGGCAGCATTGAATGCCAGTGGCTGCGCGCCTTTGGCGGTGCGCAAGGCGTTCACCGAATCAAGCAGACGAAACGGGATTTTCTCGGCCTCAGCGTTGTTGATGCGATAAACCCGTGGAGCACCGGCGCCGCTGGCATCCACAGGGGGGGCCGAACTCATAGCGCAAGAGGCAAGGAGGAGCGTTGCGCTGCCCGCGACAAGGGCTGTCCGTCTGTTCATCTGTATTTCACCTGATACGGGCTGCTTCTGGCCCTTTGTTTGCTAGTGCTTAGCGAACTCCGCCTCGGGTTTCAAATCCAACGCTGCGAAATTGTGTTAAACTTGGCGTTAGTTCGCCAACTGACGAGTGTTTGATTTGCGGCGCGGGCTGCAAAGCAGTAAAAGCCGCACAAACCAGACCGATTTGCAGATCCCCGAGCAGATGACCAATGGAGAAGAGCGCATGACCGCCGAACGCCCCAACACGCTGAACCGTCGCCTGTTTATGGGCAGTGCCGCCGCAGTGATGTCGACCGCCGCGCTGCCTGCCGCCGCACAACTGGCCAATTCCACCGAACCAGACACGCCGCTGGCTGGTCCTGTGCGCAACAATATCTCGGCCTTCCGCATGTTGGATTGGCGCGACCACTTCGACAACACCCGCAACGGCGTGATTCTGGCCGACCTGAATTCGCGCGCGCTGCATTACTGGTCGGAAGACCAAAGCGTTTACAAGCTTTACCCGACTTCGGTGCCGCTGAACGATGAGCTGACACGGCGGGGTCGCACGGATGTCATTCAAAAGGTTGAGAATCCGCGCTGGATTCCGACTCAGTCGATGTTGGCAGCGCATCCGGATTGGCCCAAAGTGATCGAGGGTGGCTCGCCGGATAACCCGCTTGGCGTGCGCGCCTTGTATCTCGGCTGGCCTGCCTACCGCATCCATGGCACGCATGACACGCGCAAGATCGGGCGCAGGTCGTCCAGCGGCTGCGTTGGTCTGTACAACGAGCATATTCTGGAGCTGTACGCGCTGGTGAAAGTCGGCACCCAGGTTCTGTTGCTTTAACATCACCCGGTCGATTTCAAGCCGCCAGCACCGGCCTTTCAGCCAGCGCTGGGGCTTTGGTTCCCTTTGAAACCAAAGTTTTTTCCGCGTCATATGTTAGCTCACGCAGTTGCCTCAAAGGTGTTGCTAATTTGACGACACGGCCACACGCTTTAGCGTCGACTTTTGACAGAACGTTGCATATTCGCGGGCGGGCAGGGTAGAGAGCAGATACGAGGAATATTCTTGGGTGCGTGCCGTCGCCTCTGCGAATTGGCGGTATGCAGAAAACTGGAGATAGACATGAAAAAAATCGCTCTCGCTGCCGCTTTGTCGGTTGCTGCTACCACCGCTTTCGCTGGCGGCGTTGTTGAACCCGTAATGGAACCGGAAGTTGTCAAAGCGGCAACCACGTCGTCCTCGGGCGGCATCCTGATCCCGCTGCTGCTGCTCGTTATTGTGGCTGCTGCAGTTTCGTCCAACTAATCCTTGGATCGAATTTGGAAAGGGCGGTAGAGCAATCTGCCGTCCTTTTCTATTTTACGGACTGAATTCTGCATGGCGACGGACGCGAAATTTTAGCACTTCAAGCTAGAATGCCGTCCTACCAAGGCCAGCTTGATTGCTGGCGTGTTAGCCGCTGTAACGCAGGTTCATAGCTTAGATCCAGCCTGCGAGGTTTTCCTCGATCACCTGCACCAATGCGTTGATGTGGGCGGCTTCGTCGTTGAGGCATGGGATATAGGTGAACACCTCACCGCCCGCGTGTTCAAACGACTCGCGGATTTCACCGTTGATTTCCTCCAGCGTCTCAATGCAATCGGCTGAAAAGGCCGGGGCCATCACCGCGATGCGCTTTTTGCCCTGTTTGGCCAGTTCCGCGACATGCTTGACGGTATAGGGTTTCAGCCATTCTTCGCGGCCAAACACCGATTGGAAGCTCACGTCGATGCTGCCCTTGTCCCAGCCCAAGCGTTCGCGCAGCAACCGCGTGGTTTTGGCACATTGGCAATGGTAGGGATCACCCTCCATCAGATAGCGGATTGGCATGCCATGGTAGGATGTCACCAGCACGTCGGGCCTGTGATCCAGCGCCGCATAGGCACGTTCCACCGATTGCGCGAGGGCCTCGACATAGGCGGGGTGATCGAAATATTCCGGCACGGTCCGGGCGGCAGGTTGGCGTTTTTCTTTCATCAAAGCCGCAAAGAACGCGTCATTTGCGGTGGCCGAGGTCGCGCCCGCGTAATGAGGATACAGCGGGAAGAACAAGATCTTCTCGCAGCCGGCTGCGACCATCGCCTTGACCTTCGATTCGGTGGAAGGATTGCCATAGCGCATCGCGAAATCCACCATCACGCCGTCGCCATGCTTGGCCGCAACAGCCTGCGCAATCGCCGCTGTCTGCGCTTTGGTGATCGTCAGCAGCGGGCTTTCGTTTTTCTCGTGGTTCCAGATCAGCTTGTAATTCGCGCCCGATGTGAAAGGCCGCTTGGTCAGGATGATCAGTTGCAGCAAGGGCTGCCATTTCCAATCGGGAATATCGACCACGCGCTTATCCGACAGAAACTCCGACAGATAGCGCCGCATCGACCAATAATCATAGCCATCCGGCGTGCCGAGATTGGCCAACAGGATGCCGATCTTGGCCTGTTTCACCGCCGGGTGATCGGCGGGGGCATGGGCAAGGCGTCCGGTTCCGGGGGCGATATCGGTCATGTTGGCTCCTAAAGCTGACCCCGAGATAACGCGGCGGCGGGCGGCGTCAACCGTTCTTGACTGCGGCCTTTAGCGCATCTTCCAGCCGGGCTGTGGCTGATCCGGGTCGCAGCGGCTTTTGCTGCGCCTCATGCGGTGCCCATCCGGTCAGGCAAATGATCTCAAACGTTGCCGGAATCAGGCCTTCGGGCGTGGCATAGGTTTGTGTGTAAATTTGTGCCGCGCGAGTCAAAACCGTGCGACGGGTGGGATGTTTCAACCGCGCCGCCAAAGCGTTGCCCTCACCCATCGCCCGCAGATCGGCCATCAGGTGAAAGGCATCGCGATAAAACACGGTCTTGGTAAAGCTGTCGGCCACGGGCAAAGCAAAGCCCGCGCGTTGCAGCAACCCTCCCAGATCGCGAATCTCGCCCATCGGCAGCACTCGGGGGGAAATCCCGCCGGTGGTTTCCGCCTCGGCCTGCGCCAGACAGGCGCGGAGCTCATACAGGGTCTGGCCGCCAAACAGCAGGCCAAGGAACAAGCCATCCGGGCGCAGGGCACGGCGGCATTGCACCAGTTGTCCGACCGGATCATTCGCCCAATGCAGGGTGAGGGCGTTGATCACCAGATCCTGCGCCTCGGGTTGCAAGTTTAAGGTCTCCTCATCGGCAATCGTCGAAAAATTCGGCCAAAGATGCGGAAAAGCCGTCACCACCAGCGGGTTTGTAAACGACCTGTTAACTTCGCTCAGGCGATCCTGCACTTCGGCGACGGCTTCTTCTTGCAGGAAGAAAGCGCGCGCGCGGGCGCGGTGCAGGGCAAGGGCGTTGCGGTCGGTCAAGGTTGGCGTCATGGGCTGGGAACATAGGGGGAAGGCATGGGATTGCAAGCCGCGCTGCATCTGATCTACCCGCCGCAGTGCCTGACCTGCGACGCGCGGGTGACCACGGATTTCGGGCTGTGCGGGGCGTGCTGGCGCGAGACACCGTTTATCACCGGACTGGTCTGCGATCATTGTGGCGTGCCTTTGCCGGGGGAGGATAGCGGCAAGCCCGAGCATTGCGATGATTGCCTGACCATGGCGCGGCCATGGTCGCAGGGGCGGGCGGCGCTGCTGTATAAGGACAATGCGCGGCGGATCGTGCTGGCGCTGAAGCATGGCGATCGCTTGGATTTGGCGCGGCCCGCGTCAAACTGGCTGCACCGGGTGGCTGGGCCGATGCTGAGGCCGGGGATGATCGTGGCCCCGATCCCGCTGCATTGGCTGCGGCTGATCAAGCGGCGCTACAATCAGGCGGCTTTGCTATCGGCGGCACTGGCGAAGCTGGCCGAGTTGGATCATTGCCCCGATCTGCTGATTCGCCGCAGGCACACCGGCAGCCAAGAGGGCCGCAGCCGCGATGGCCGTTTTGCCAATATGGCGGATGCTTTGGCGCTGCATCCAAGGCGGGCGAACCGGGTGGAAGGCCGCCATGTGCTGCTGATCGACGATGTGATGACCTCGGGTGCGACTTTTGCCGCTGCGGCAGAGGCCTGCATTGCAGGTGGTGCAACGGGGATTTCTGTTCTGGCCCTAGCCCGCGTTGCGAAGGATGCCTAAATCCTTATAGTCACTTCTGACTCTAAGGATTTGCTGATGAAAACCGTTGAGATTTATACCACCCAGACCTGCCCCTATTGCATCGCCGCCAAAGGCTTGCTGAAGAAAAAGGGCGTGGCTTACAAAGAAATCGACGTGGGAGCGGACCCCAGCCTGCGCCAAGCGATGACCGAACGTGCGGGGCGGCGGTCTGTGCCGCAGATTTTCATTGGCGGGGCCCATGTCGGCGGCTGCGATGATCTGCATGCGCTGGACCATGCCGGCAAACTTGATCCGATGTTGGCCTGATGCGCGCGGGGTTGGTGCAACTGACGGTTGGCGATGGTCCGACAGCCAATTTGGCGGTAACGCAGGCGCGGATTGCCGAGGCAGCGGCAGGTGGCGCGGGCTTTGTGCTGACGCCGGAATGTACCAACCTGCTGTCGTCCAGCCGCGACCATCAGCGCAGCGTGATGCGGCATGAGGATCAGGACGAAACCCTCGCCGCCCTGCGCGATCAGGCGGCCAAAGCGGGGATTTGGTTGCTGATCGGCTCGCTTGGGGTGCTGACCCACGATGCCGATGGCCGCTTCGCCAATCGGTCGTTTCTGATCTCGCCCACTGGCGACATCGCCGCCCGCTATGACAAGATCCACATGTTCGACGTGAACGTGTCAGAGACCGAGGTGTACCGCGAATCTGCCGGGTACCGCCCCGGCACCAAGGCCGTGCTGCCGCCGCTCGGCCTTTTGACCGTCGCCGCGATGC
>CAYLYV010000091.1:0-19314 GCA_964387655.1 uncultured Cypionkella sp.
TCGACAAAGGCGACATGGGCTTGGCCCATGCGGATCGGGTCGAGATTGGCGCGGTAGCCGGTGATCACGCCGCCATCTTCCAGCCGTTTCATCCGGGCTTGGGTGGGGGATTTCGACAGCCCAATGCGGCGGCCGAGTTCGGTGGCGCTGATCCGGCCATCCATGCTGAGTTCGCGCAGAATGGCATGGTCGAAACGATCTAGCTCGGCCCGGTCGATTGGCATGGCGCGGTGATCCTTTTACGGCGTTTCGGCTGCACTTCAGTGTATAATGAGGGAAACAGCCTGTCAAACCTGCGCTATCATGCGCGAAATCTTTAGGGGGCCGATATGAGCGATGCGTGGGAAGTGATTGAGCGGGAGTCTCTGCGCGATGAGGCGGCTTTGGTGGCTGATCTGATCGCCGAGGCGGGGATGGACACCGCTCAGCGCGCGCGGGTGACGGCGGCTGGCGCGGATTTTGTGCGCCGGATCCGCAGTTCGGCCAAGCCGGGGCTGATGGAGGTTTTCCTCGCCGAATACGGGCTTTCCACCGATGAGGGCATTGCGCTGATGTGTCTGGCCGAGGCTTTGCTCAGGGTGCCGGATGCCGAGACGATGGATGCGTTGATCGAGGACAAGATCGCGCCTTCGGATTGGGGCCGGCATTTGGGCAAATCGGCGTCCAGCTTGGTGAACGCCTCAACCTGGGCCTTGATGCTGACCGGAAAGGTGCTGGATGAGCGAGAGCCGGGGGTGGTGGGCCATCTGAAAGCGGCGGTGAAACGGCTGGGCGAGCCGGTGATCCGGGGGGCGGTGACGCGGGCGATGAAAGAGATGGGGCGCAACTTTGTGCTCGGCGAAACCATTGAAAAGGCGATGAAACGCGCGACCGTGCTGGAAGGCCAGGGCTATACCTACAGCTATGATATGCTGGGCGAGGCGGCGCGGACCGAAGCGGATGCGCGGCGCTATCATCTGTCCTATTCGGCGGCGATCACGGCGATCGCCAAGGCCGCGACCACCGGGGATATTCGGAGCAATCCAGGGATTTCGGTGAAACTGTCGGCTTTGCATCCGCGTTATGAGGTCGCCAAGCGCGCTCGGGTGATGGAGGAATTGGTGCCGCGGGTGCGGGCTTTGGCGGGGCTGGCGAAGGCGGCGGGGTTGGGGTTCAACATTGATGCCGAGGAGGCGGACCGGCTGGCGTTGTCGCTGGAGGTGATCGAGGCGGTGCTCAGCGATCCGGCCTTGCGCGGTTGGGATGGTTTTGGCGTGGTGGTGCAGGCCTACGGGCGGCGCGCGGGTGCGGTGATTGACTGGCTTTACGCGTTATCAGTCCGGTTGGACCGCAAGATCATGGTACGGCTGGTGAAGGGGGCCTATTGGGACGCGGAAGTGAAGCGGGCGCAGGTTTTGGGGCTGGCGTCGTTTCCGGTGTTCACCCGTAAACAGGCGACGGATGTCAGCTACATCGCCAATGCGCGCAAGTTGCTGGGCATGACCGACCGGATTTATCCGCAGTTTGCCACCCATAACGCGCATACGGTGGCGGCTATTCTGGAGATGGCCACGGATAAAAAATCCTTTGAATTCCAACGCCTGCATGGCATGGGCGAGCGGTTGCACGATATCGTGCTGACCGACAATGCCACGCGCTGCCGGATTTATGCCCCCGTGGGCGCGCATCGTGATCTGCTGGAGTATCTGGTGCGGTGGTTGCTGGAGAATGGCGCGAATTCCAGCTTCGTGAACCAGATTGTCAATGAGGAGGTCAGCCCGGAAACCGTGGCAGCCTGTCCGATTTCGGCGATGGAGGCGATGGTTCCGCTCGCCAATCCCGCGATTGCGACGGGGCCGGGGCTGTTTGGCGCGCGCAAGAACGCAAGGGGCTGGGATTTGACCGATGCGGGCGATCTGACGGCGATAGCGGCGGCGCGCGGGCCACATGAAGAGGCGTTGTTTGAGGCGCAGCCGATGCTCGCGGGCCATAGTGTCGGCGGGTTGCGGCAAGAGGTGCGCAATCCGGCGACGGGGGCGCTGGTCGGGCATGTGCTGAGCGCGTCTGAGGCGGATGTGGAGACCGCATTGCGGTTGGCGGAACCTTGGGCGGCGGATGCGGAAACCCGTGCGGCCGTGTTGCGGCGGGCGGCGGATTTGTATGAGGCGGAATTCGGCGCGATCTTCGCGCTGCTGGCGCGCGAGGCGGGGAAATCCTTGGCCGATGCGGTGGCGGAGTTGCGCGAAGCGGTTGATTTTCTGCGCTATTACGCCGATGGCGGGGCTACGCTGACCGCCCCGGCGCGCGGGGTGTTTGCCTGCATCAGCCCATGGAATTTCCCGCTCGCGATCTTCTCGGGGCAGATTGGCGCGGCCCTCGCTGCGGGCAATGCGGTACTCGCGAAACCAGCGCCACAGACGCCGCTGCTTGCAGCGCTCGCCGTGGATTTGCTGTGGAAAGCTGGGGTTCCGGCCAGTGCCTTGCAACTGCTGCCCGGCGATGGCGCGGTGGGCGGGCTGATCACCCGCGATGCGCGGGTCAAGGGCGTGGCCTTTACCGGATCGACCGAGACGGCGCTGAAAATCCGCCGTGCGATGGCGGAATACATGGACCCCACGGCTCCGTTGATCGCGGAAACCGGGGGCCTGAACGCGATGCTTGTGGACTCAACCGCGCTGCCGGAACAAGCGGTGCGGGATATTCTCGCCTCCAGCTTCCAATCGGCGGGGCAACGCTGTTCGGCCTTGCGCTGCCTCTATGTGCAGGAAGATGTGGCACATTCCGTGCAGGAGATGCTGTTCGGCGCGATGGATGAACTGGTTTTGGGCGATCCGCTGGATTTGGCCACCGATGTGGGCCCGGTGATTGACGCGACCGCACAGGGCGGTATCCGCGACTACATCGCGGCGGCGCGGGCCGAGGGCCGGGTCATGCGCGAAATGACCGCCCCGGCGCAGGGCACGTTCATTGCGCCCACGGTGATCAAAGTGCCGGGGATCGACGCGATGCCGCGCGAGATTTTCGGCCCGGTGCTGCATATCGCCACCTTCAAAGCGGGTGAGGTCGATCAGGTCGTGCAGGCGGTCAATGCCACCGGCTACGGGCTGACCTTCGGCTTGCACACGCGGATTGATGACCGGGTGCAGGCGGTGACGGATGCACTGCATGTCGGCAACCTTTACGTCAACCGCAACCAGATTGGCGCGGTGGTTGGTAGCCAACCCTTTGGCGGCGAAGGGCTTTCCGGCACCGGGCCGAAAGCGGGCGGGCCGGAGTATCTGCACCGTTTCACGATCAAAGCGGCGGCGGCTGCCGATGAGTCCAGCCCGGATTTGCCCGAGGCTGACGTGGCGAAGGCGTTGAAAACCCTGCCCGCACCGCAGGACGTTGCCCATGCCCGGGTGCTGCCGGGGCCGACCGGCGAGTCGAACCGGCTGACCGCCAGCCCGCGCGCGCCGCTCTTGTGCCTTGGGCCGGGGCCGCAGGCGGCAGCGGCGCAGGCGCAGGCGGTGCGGGCTTTGGGCGGCCAAGCGGTGTTGGCGGATGGGCTGGCTGCGCTGGCGCTGACGCGGCTGGAGGGGTTTTCCGCTGCGCTCTGGTGGGGGGATGCCGCGCAAGGGCGGGCACGGGCGCAGGCTTTGGCCGCGCGCAAGGGGCCGATCCTGCCGCTGATCGGCGACATGCCGGATGTCGCGCATGTGATGCTGGAGCGGCATGTCTGCATCGACACCACCGCCTCTGGCGGCAATGCGCAACTGCTGGCGGAGGTCTCTGGCTGACCTGCCTTTTGGTCATCCTCTGCACGCAAATATCCTCGGGGGGAGCGGGTTTGGCTTTTGCCAAACCCGCTTGGGGGCAGACAGCCCCCCGTCTTAGCTTGACGCCGCGCGCCAGATCGGAAAGCGTAGGCTCATGTTTCCCATCCGCGATCATAACCCCTCGGGCCGCGTGCCCTATGTGACCTACGCGCTGCTTGCTGCGAATATCGCGGTGTTTCTGGGGTATTGGTTCAGCCTGCCAACCGAGTTTGCGCTGGCGAAGTTCTATTACACTTGGGGTCTGGTGCCCGCGTGGTTGCTGCAGGGCGAGGGTTATTCCGGCCTGATCACCCATATGTTCCTGCATGGCGGCTGGATGCATCTGGTGGGCAACATGCTGTTTTTGTGGATTTTTGGCGACAATCTGGAAGACCAGATCGGCCATGTCGGCTATTTGTTGTTCTATCTTGCCTGCGGCGTGCTGGCGGCTTTGTTGCAGGTGGCGGGCGATCCGGGGTTTGATGGGCCGCTGATCGGGGCGTCAGGGGCGATTGCCGGGGTGTTGGGCGGTTATCTGGTGCTGTTTCCGCGCGCCAAGGTGGATGTGTTGTTCATCTTCGTGATCTTTTTCCGGGTGTTTTCGATCCCGGCTTGGGTCGTGCTGGGGATCTGGTTCGCGGTGCAAAGCTTTAACGGCTATTCTGCCACCGATGATGGCGTCGCCTACCTTGCCCATATCGGCGGATTTATTGCCGGGGCGGTTCTGGTGCTGCCGGTGCTGCTGCGGCGCGGCGGCGCGGGGTTTTGGGCGCATAACAAGGGCAAGCCGCCGCATCCGGCGGCGGAATATCCGGTCAGCCCCAGCCGCATCCCGCGTGTGCCAAGGCGCTAGGCCGCAGGGCCGGGGCCACGATTTTTCTCAAAAATCGGCACGATTTTCGCGGAAAATCGGTTACGCGTCGCGGATGATTTTGGTCAGCGGCGCGAACAGGGCCTCGTTGGCGCAGATCAGCGCACCTTTTTCCAAGATGTCGTAACCTTCGCGCACCGGGCCGATCAGGCCGCCGGCTTCTTTCACCAGCAGGATGCCTGCGGCGATGTCCCACTGCTGCAATTCACGTTCCCAATAGCCGTCGAAACGGCCAGCGGCGACGTAAGCCAGATCGAGAGAGGCCACACCCCAGCGCCGCATGCCCGCGCAGGCGGGCATCAGGCGGGCGAGGTCGGCGAGGGTGGCGGGCAGGGTTTTCTTGGTGCTGAACGGAATCCCGGTGGCAAACACCGCTTCGTGCATCGCCCGGCGACCCGACACCCGCAGGCGGCGGTCGTTCATCCAGGCGCCCGAACCTTTTTCGGCCCAGAACATCTCATCCTTGGCGGCATCGAACACCACGGCGGCAACAATCTCGCCCTTATGCTCTAGTGCTATGGAAATCGCCCAATGCGGCATGCCGTGCAGGAAATTGGTGGTGCCGTCCAAAGGATCGACAATCCAGCGCCGGGTCGGGTCTTGGCCTTCCTGCTCGCCGGTTTCTTCACCCAGCCAGCCATAGGTGGGACGCGCGCCCATCAGATCCTCTTTGATGATCCGCTCGGCTTCGCGGTCGGCTTTGGTGACGAAATCACCCGGGCCTTTGGTCGAGACTTGCAGGTTCTCGACCTCGCGGAAGTCTTTCACCAGCGCTTTGCCAGCGCGGCGGGCGGCCTTGATCATCAGGTTGAGGTTGGCACTGCCTTGCATGGGCGGACTCCGGTGGGGTGTAAGGTGCGGGGCATACACGGGTGATGGAAAGAGCGCAAGGCGGCGGGGGCGTTAAGGCTGGCGGTTCAACTCGGCTTGGAAGAACGGCTCGGGGCTGTCGACCTCGATCAGACGGCGTTTTTCGACTTGCCAGAAGCGCGAGCCTACGGCGCGGATGAAATCGCGGTCGTGGCTGACCAGCAGGCAGGTGGCACCTTGGGTGAGGAGTTCGGATTCGAGGGCCTCTTGGCCTTCGATGTCGAGATGGTTGGTAGGTTCGTCCAGCAGGTAGAAGTTGGGGTTTGAGAGGCGGAGGAGGAGCATCGCAAGGCGGGCCCTTTGGCCACCTGACAGTTTGCCCAAAGGCCGGGTCTGCCAATCGGGTTTGATGCCAGCACCTGCGAGCAGGGTTTTGGTGGTCTGGTCGTTGGCGTGTTGGCTGATCAGCGCTTGCGGGGTCATGCTGTCGGGCAGTTGCGCGAGGTTTTGGTCGGAATAGCCAAGCGCGAGGGTTGCAGCGGCTTTGATCGCGCTGGGCTGGCCTTGGATGGCGGCCAGCACGGCGCGGATCAGTTGGGATTTTCCGGTGCCGTTTGCGCCCAAGATCACCACGCGGTCGCCGCGTTCGATCCATTTTTGCCCGGTGTGGAACAGGGGCCGCGCGTCCGGCGTGGTGATGGCGGCATCGTTCAGGGTGATCAGCGCTTTGGCATGGGTGCCGGAATTGGCCAGCCGGATCGCCCCGGATGAAGTTTCGCGATGGGCCGGGCGGGCGGCGGCCTCCAGCTTTTCGGCGCGGTCTTTCAGTTGTTTGGTCTTGGTGATCAACAGGTCCGAGCCGGAGTTGATGCCGATGTTCTTCAGCTTGGCGGCTTGGCGGCGCAACTGGTCAGCTTTGTTCAGATCGTTTTCAAAACGGCGGGTGTCGGCGGCGTCGTTTTCCTCAAGCGCGACCCTAGCGCGGGAATAGGGCAGGGCGAACATCCGGCTGGCGGTGGCGCGCAAGAACAGGCTGCGGCTGGTCGCGGCATCAAGGAAGGCGCGGTCGTGGCTGGTGGTGATCACGGCGGTGTCGCGCGGCAGAGCGTCGAGCCAGCGTTGCAGGGTGCCGATGCGGGAGAGGTCGAGGTGGTTGGTCGGCTCGTCCAACAGGTAGAGGTCAGGTTCGGTGATCGCGGCGCGGGCGAGAAGGGCGGTGCGTTGCCAGCCGCCGGAGAGCGCCGATAGCGGCGTGTCACGCAGGGCTTCGGGGACGGAGAGGTCATCCAGCACAATCTCGGCCCGCCAGGATTCGTAGTCGGCTTGTTCGGCGGGGAGTGCAGCAAGCGTCGCCTCACGGAAGGTCAGCGGCAGCAGGGATACCGGCACGTCTTGGTCGACCAATGCGGATTTCAGGCCACGGGCGCGGGTGACTTCGCCGGAGGTTGCCTCCAGCGTGCCTGCCAAGCAGCGCAGAAGCGAGGATTTGCCGCGGCCGTTGGCGGCAATCAGGCCGAGGCGGTCGCCGGGTTCAATGCTGAAGGTCAGATCGGTGAACAGGGGTTGGCCAAGGGTGAGGGCCAAGGATTTGGTGGCAAGCAGGGTCATGGGTTTATCCGCGTCAGATATTGCGCAAAAGCGCCGTTGGGGCGGACCGAAAACCTGATCAGGCGGAACCTGCGATGCGGGTCGGGTCAGCCCTGCGACAAAGGCAGGGCTGCGACAGGGCCATAGGTGCGCGGGTGGCAGATTAAGATCATGCACCCCTCCTGTGGCTGCGTGTGCCAGGACAGGCTAGCTGCTGCCTGCGTGACGGTCAATCAGGCGCGGGCATCAATCATGCGCCACCGGGGCTTCGCCGGGGGCCATAACGCGCGGCTGGGCTTTTTTCAGCAAAAACGCCAAGGGCAGCGCGCAGAGCGTGATCACCATCATCAGATAGAAATCGTCGATATAGCTGATCATCAGGGCCTGGGTGGAAACCAGCCCCTCCATCTGTTGCAGTGTGGCGGCGGTCAGCGTGCCGGGCGGCACCACCATGTTGAAGTTGGGGTTGAACGGCGAAATTGCGGTGCCAATGTCGGCATGGTTGACCTGCACATTGCGGGTCAGCATCAGCGTCACCATCGAAATCCCGATGGAGGAGCCGATGTTGCGCACGAGGGAAAACAGGCTGGTGGCATCGGCGCGAAAGATGGGGTCAATGGTGGCGAATGCGATGGTCGAAAGCGGCACGAACACCAATCCCAGACCGAGGCCTTGCAACACGCCCGTCCAGATCACCAGACTGGAATCCATCTGCGGGGTGAATTGTGTCATATAGTGCAGCGAGGCGGCGGTCAGGATCAGGCCGATTGAGACCAACAGTCGCGCGTCAACCTTTTGCACCAAGCGTCCGACCATGATCATCGAAATCATCGTGCCCACCCCGCGCGGGGCCATCACCATGCCGGTGGTGATGGTGGGATAGCCGAAGATTTTCGACAGCATCGGCGGCAGCAGCGCAAGGCTTGCCAACAAGATGATGCCGATGATGAAGATGAACACGAGGCCAGTGGAAAAGTTGCGGTCCTTGAACATGCGGGGATCAAGGAAGGGTCTGTCTGCGCCCAAGATGTGGATCACGAAAATCCACATGCCGCTCAGGGTGAGGAACAGGTAGAGCCAAATCTCGGCGGAGGAGAACCAATCGACCTCGCCGCCGCGATCCAGCATCAGTTGCAACGCGCCGATGCCCAAGGACAGCATGGCAAAGCCGAAGAAATCGAAGCGGCGGGGGCGGGTGATGGATTTCGGCAGATAGGCGGCGCAGCCAAGGAAGGCGATGATGCCGACCGGCAGGTTGACGAAGAACACCCAGCGCCAGCTGAAGCTCTCGGTGAGCCAGCCGCCCAGAGTGGGGCCGATGATCGGGCCAACCATGATACCCGCGCCCCAAAGCGCCATGGCTTGGCCGGCCTTTTCGCGCGGGTTGATGTCGAGCAGGAAGGTTTGTGATAGCGGCACGATGGCGGCACCGAAGATGCCTTGCAGCAGGCGAAACAGCACCATCGACGGCAGGCTCCACGCGAGGCCACAGGCGATGGAGGTGATCACGAAGCCCGCAATAGCGATCAGGAAGAACTCGCGCTTGCCGATGCGGTCGGAGATCCAGCCCGTCGCCGGGGTCATGATGGCTGAGGCGACGATATAGCTGGTCAGCACCCAAGTGATGGTGTCTTGAGATGCGCCAAGGTCGCCCGTCATCGTCGGCAAAGCGACGTTGGCGATGGTGGTGTCGAGCACCTGCATGATCGTCGCCAGCATAATCGACAGCGTGATCAAGCCCTTATGCGGGACTTCTGTGGGTGCAGTGCTCATGGCGGGTTACTTCAGAAAGCTGGGCAGCAGGTCTGACAGGCTGCGGTGGCGGCCGGTGTCGACCGACACAGAGGCACTGACGCCCGAGGATAGGCCCTTGGCATCCTCGGGGTTGACCAAGCGCAGGGTGACGGGAACGCGCTGAGTGACTTTGACCCAGTTGCCAGTGGCGTTCTGTGCGGGCAGCAGCGAGAATTCCGACCCGGTGCCTGCACCAATGGCGGCCACGACAGCCTCGATCTTGCGACCGGGGTTGAGGTCAAAGGTGATTTCTGCCGGAGAGCCGACGGTGATGCCTTCCAACTGGGTTTCCTTGAAATTGGCGTCGACCCAAGTGTCATCGGTCTGCACCAGCGCGAACAGGCTTTGCCCTGCGGCCACCATCTGACCGGGTTTGAATGACGAGGCTTGGTAGATCACGCCATCGGCGGGGGCTTTGACCACGGCATTGGCGTAGTTGTAGGCGGCTTGTTCGCGGGCAATCACGGCGGCGCGGACGGCGGGGTGGTTGTCGGTCGGGATCATCGGATCGCCGCCGATGGCAGCGAGGGCGGAAGCCACGGCTTGCTTGGCGAGATCGCGTTTGTCCAGTGCGGTGCGTTCGTCATGGCGGGCGTCGATCAGGTTGGAATCGGTGGCGACACCTTTCGCACCAAGGCTTTCCTGCCGCTCGCGTTCAACGGTTTGATAGGCGGCCTCATCCTCGGAAAGTTGCAGGTTGGACTGGGCGGTGCCATAGGCTAGTTTCAACTGCTCCACCGTGATGCGGGCGGCGGTGACGGCGGCATCGGCCTGCGCCTGCGCCAGTTTGTAGGGCACCGGATCGACCTGAAACAGCACATCGCCCGCTTTGACCGTCTGGTTATCCTTCACCAGCACTTTATCAATCCGTCCCGCCACCGAGGAGGCGACCGAGATGCGGGCTTGGTGCAGATAGGCGTTTTCGGTTTCTTCATAGCGCCCACCCATCAGCCAGTAGGCACCCGCCGCGACCAGCAGCACCAAGGGACCCGTGATCATCAGCACCCGGCGCTTTTTGCGCGGGGCGGCGGCGGGGGCCAGCGGGATCGCCGCCGGGGTGATGGCGGCTGGGGTGATCGGGGTGACGGTTGCCGGGGCATTGGCGGCGGCGGTGTTTGCGGCCGGGGCGTTGGTCGAGTTGGCGGTCATATCAGACGTCCTTCACGTCAGCCGCTGCATCGCAGACGGCCTGAGACAGAGTTGCGGTCACCGAGGCAAGCCCGGCGATCAAAGCGGTGCGCGCTTCGGGGGCAAGGCCCGACAGCGCTTCGGCAAAGACGGAATCCGCCATTGCCTTGAGGTCATTCTTGATCAGCAGGGTCGAGGCCGTCGGCACGATCACCCGCACGCGGCGATCATCGGGGTCAGGCTCGCGCGCGACCCACCCGGCTTGCTCCATCCGATCCACCAGCCGCGAGACGGAGATCGGCTCGATCTCCAGCTTGTCAGCGATACGGGCTTGGCTGGCGCGGCCCTCGCGCAGCACCACGGCCAGAAGCCGCCACTGTGCCGAGGATAGGCCATAGTCCGACGCCCGCTGCGCAAAGCGTTTGCGCACCAGACGGGAGGCGTCGTGCAGCAGGGGGCCAAGCTGATCATGTGCAAAATTCATTAGGCATAGATATAATAAGCCTGCTTATTATTCCATTGCGTTTGCTGCATGGCTGGGATGCGCTTTGCGCTTGGTCTGCAAGGCGCTTCGCGCGGGGCTGGGGTTCAGCGGCGGCCTATCCGCGCTGCAGCTTCACCGCTTCCGAGCGCCCCAGTTTCAGGAAATGACCGATATAGGGCTTGCTCGCGTCTTCCTCGCGCGTGGCGGCATAGAGCCGTTTGGTGATGCTGCCCGGACCCAAGGGGCGGGTGATGTAATCGGCGTTGGATTTCACATCGCGCAGCACCCAATCCGGCAGCACCGCCACGCCGCGATTAGAGCCCACCAGCATCAGGATGACAGCGGTCAGTTCCACCGGGCGCTGGGCGCGCGGCTCAATCCGGGCGGCGGTCAGCAGTTCGGTGAATACGTCGAGCTTATCGCGCGGCACCGGATAGGTGATCAGGGTCTGATCGCGGAAATCTTCGGCCTCAATCATCGGCTTCGCCGACAGCGGGTTTTGCGATGAGGCGATGAACATCGGGTGGTAGTCGAACAACGGGTTGAAGGAGATCCCCGGCAGCGGTTCGGGGTTGGACGAGATCACCAGATCGACCTCCTCGCGCAAAAGCGCAGGGAAGCTGTCAAACGCCAGACCCGCGCGGATGTCCACGTCCACTTCCGGCCACGCATGGCGGAACAGTTCCAGCACGGGGAAAAGCCAGTCAAAACAGGCGTGGCACTGGATGGCGATATGCAAACGCCCCGTTTTGCCCGCTTGCAGCGCGCGGAATTCTTCCTCCAGCGCAGTGATTTCCGGCAGGATGCGTTCGGCGGCGCGCAGCATACGGATACCCGCCGCCGAAAGCGTCATCGGTTTGGAACGGCGCACGAACAGCTCCATGCCGACCTGCGCTTCCAGCCCCGCGACCTGATGCGACAGCGCCGATTGCGTCATGTTCATCAGATCGGCGGCGCGGGCGAGGCCCCCGGCCTGATGGATGGCGCGGATGGTGCGCAGGTGGCGGAGTTCCAGGTACATGCGCGACTTTCATCATTATGGTGAAAACTATGAATTGGCCTCAATTTACGCGCTCTGGCATAACGGGGTCAAGTAAAAGGAGCCTGATCATGTCTGCACCGCGTATCTCGTTTGAATTCTTCCCGCCGCAAAGCTTGGACGCTTCGTTCAAACTGTGGGAAACCGTGCAGGTGCTGGCACCGATGCAGCCGAATTTTGTCTCCGTCACCTATGGCGCGGGCGGCACCACCCGCAAGCTGACGCATGACGCCGTGGCGACGATCAAGCGCAATTACGGGCTGAACGTGGCGGCGCATCTGACTTGCGTTGATGCCAGTCGAGCAGAAACGCTTGAAATTGCAAAGGCTTACGCCGATGTCGGCGTGACCGAGATTGTCGCATTGCGGGGCGATGCCCCAAAAGGCGCGGATCGCTTCACGCCACATGCGGATGGCTTTGCCTCATCCGTTGAACTGGTCGAGGCCTTGGCGAAAACCGGGAAATTCAAGCTGCGGGTCGGGGCTTACCCCGAGCAGCACCCGGATGCGGCGGATAAATTCGCCGATGTGACTTGGCTGAAGCGCAAGATTGACGCCGGGGCCGGCAGTGCCATCACGCAGTTTTTCTTTGAGGCCGACACGTTCTTCCGCTTCCGCGATGCTTGCGTCAAAGCGGGCATCGAAGCGCCGATCATTCCGGGCATCCTGCCGATCCAGTCGTGGGACGGCACCAAGAAATTCGCCGCCCGCTGTGGCACGAGCGTTCCGCAGCGTCTGGATGAGGGCTTTGCGATGGCCAAACGGGACGGGCGCGAAGATTTGTTGGCGCTGACGCAATGCACCACGCTTTGCAGCCGTCTGATCGAGGGCGGCGTCGAGGATCTGCATTTCTACACCCTCAACCGCCCGGAACTGACCCGCGAAGTGGTCCGCGCTTTGGGCATTGCTCCCGAGCTTACCCCGGAACTCGCACTCGAAAAGGTCGCTTAAGCGTTAACGTCTCCCTGACGGCGGGTCCCCCAGGACCGGTGACCTCACTCGCGCGCCTCCCCCCACGGGAGGCGCGTTTTTTCTATGCGGGGACGGGCAGGATGCGGTAAAGCTTGGAAAATATCGCGAAGGATGCCCAATGAAGCCGATTTTCGTTCTGAATGGCCCGAACCTGAACCTGCTCGGCCTGCGCCAGCCCGAGATTTACGGGCAGGAAACCTTGGCCGATGTGGTGGCGGGGCTGTCGGGGTTGGCTGTGGAATTGGGGCTGGCGGTGGAATGTATGCAATCCAACCACGAGGGCCAGTTGGTCGATTGGATTCAAGACGCGCGCGGGGTGGCGGCGGGCATCATCATCAATCCGGGTGCCTATTCGCACACGTCGGTGGCGATTTTGGACGCGCTGAACGTGTTTGAGGGCGTGGTTCTGGAGGTGCATATCTCCAACATCCACAAGCGTGAGGCGTTTCGGCATCATTCCTTCGTGTCAGTCCGGGCGGAAGGCGTGATCGCGGGGTTCGGCACTGAAGGCTATCTGCTGGCGCTGCGGCGGATGGCGTCTTTGCTGAAACGCTAGGGTCGTGGCGGCGTGGGAGCCTCCGGCGGGGATATTTTTGCCAGTATGAAATGCTTTCGGTGGCATCCTGAGGCGCGGGTCGTCGGCGATGATCGGGCGTTGCGTGCCGCTTTGGCTGTGCCGGGGCAGGCGTTTCGGATTGGCGGTATCGGGCCGCAGCCGGGGGGCGAGGGGGTGTTTGAAACGCTGACCTCGGGGTCCTCCGGCGCGCCGCGGCGGATTTTGCGCACAATGGAGTCGTGGATTGCCAGCTTTGTGGTGAACGCGGGGTTGTTTGGCATCGGGCCGGGGTGCCGCGTCGCGGTGCTGGGCGATCTGGTACATTCGCTGGCGCTTTATGGCGCGCTGGAGGGGCTGCATTTGGGGGCCGAGGTGGCTCTGCTGGGCGGGATGCGGCCAGATCGACAGGCGCGGGCCCTGGTGGGGGTGGCGGTGATTTACGCGACCCCTGCGCAACTGAGGCTGTTGGTCGAGACCGGGTGGCAGGCCTCGGGGTTGATCTTGGTTGGCGGCTCAAAGCTCGATGCGGGGTTGCGGGCGGCTTTGGCGGGGGCCGAGGTGCGGGAGTTTTACGGCGCGGCGGAGGCGAGTTTTATCACCTTGGCGGGACCGGATGCGCCTGCGGACTCGGTGGGCGCGGCCTATCCCGGCGTCGAGATTGACTTGCGGGCGGGGCAGATCTGGGTGCGCTCGCCCTATCTGTTTCAGGGCTACGCTGGGGCAGATGCGGGTGGGGCGATCTGGGATCAAGGCTGGCTGTCGGTGGGGGAGATGGGGCGGCTGGAGGGCGGCTGTCTCTATCTGTCGGGCCGGGCGGGGCGGATGGTGACGGTGGCCGATCAGAACGTGTTTCCTGAGGAGATTGAGAGCTTTATCGCAGGCTTGCCGGGGGTGGCGCGGGTGGCGGTGCTGCCGCGTCAGAACGCGCTGCGGGGGGCAGTGATGGTGGCGGTTTTACAGGGGGATCGTTCGGCGGAGGCGGCGATATTGGCGGCGTGTCGCGGGCGGCTGGGTGCCTTGGTGGCCCCGAGAGCGGTGATTTGGCTGGATCGGTGGCCGGTGTTGGCCTCGGGTAAGACCGATCTGATGCGATTGGCACGCGAGGTCGGGCTGTGAGTGTGGTTTTGGCGGCGAAGCGGACGGCTGTGGTGCCTCGGGGCGGGGCGTTCTCGCGCTTGGAGATTGAGCAGTTGGGCGCGCCGGTGGTGCAGGCTTTGTTGGCGGAGGCGGGGATTGCTGGTGCTGCGGTGGATGAACTGATCTGTTCGAACGCGCTCGGGGCCGGGGGAAACCCTGCGCGGCGGGTGGCGCTGGCTGCTGGCTTGCCGGAACGGGTGGCGGGGCTGTCGGTGGATCGGCAATGCGCGGGGGGGCTGGATGCGGTTTTGCTGGCGCGGGCCTTGGTGGATTCGGGCGCTGCCGAGGTGGTGATCGCGGGTGGGGTGGAGAGTTATTCTCGGCGGCCGTTGCGGCTGTGGACAGATCCTGCGGGTGGGGCGGCGGTGGCCTATGATCAGGCGCGGTTCACGCCTTGGAGTGATCGCGATCCGGGGATGGCGGAGGCGGCGGAGGCGTTGGCGGCGCGGTTGGGGATTTCGCGGGGGGCGCAGGATGTTTGGGCGGTGGAAAGTCATGCCAAGGCGCGGATCTGCGCGGGGGAGATTGTCGAGGTTGCCGGGCAGGTTCGGGATGTATTTGCGCGGGGGCTGACGCCGGCGGTGGCGGCGCGGGCGAAGGTTGTCTGCGGGTCGATCACGGCGGCGAGTGCGGCGGTGGCGGCGGATGCGGCGGGGGTTGTTCTGGTGGTTTCGGATCGGAACGCCGCTGGACGGGGGTTGCGGATGTGGGGCGGGGGAGCGCTCGTGGTCGCCTCCCTGTTGCTGTTCGCGGCGCCGGTTGCGGCGATCCGGGCGGTGTTGGAGCGGGCTGGGGTTTCGGCGGATCGGGTCGCGGTGGCGGAGATTATGGAGGCCTATGCGGTGCAGGCGATGGCCTGCGTGGCGGGGGCAGGGTTGGACCCGGTGCGGGTCAATGTCGGCGGCGGGGCGTTGGCGCGCGGGCACCCGATTGGGGCCTCGGGCGCGGTGCTGGCGGTGCGGTTGTTTTATGAACTTGGGGCCGGGATTGGCCTCGCGGCGATTGCGGCGGCGGGGGGGATTGGGACGGCTTTACTGGTGGAGCGATAGTTTGTCCACGCGTGGACAGGCTGTGGGATTGTGGGATTTCAAGGGGTTGGCTGGGGGGTGTTAAGGAATTGTTAAGGTTTTTCGGCTTTGACGCGACAGCGATTTTCGCGCGAAAATCAGGGGGCATTCTGCCCCCTCGGCCTGCGGCCTCACCCCCTGAGGATATTTGAGCCAATGTGAAATTGGGGCGGAGTGGATTGTTTTGATGGTTTTGCGCTGTGGCGGATGGGCGGGTCAGGCGCACATGACCGGGCGCTGAGCAGGGCTGCGCCTTCAGTGAATGTAGCGCATATCCCGATGGCGGCTATGAGGGGGGTGTTTGGCGTGAGCACGGCCAGAAGCAGGGGCCAAAGTCTGAGGCCGAGGGGCAGTTGGACAAAATCGAGGATCACACTCAGCAGGATTGCGCTGGCGCGCGTTGGTTTCAGCTTGCTGGCGCAGTTTGGGCAAGTCGCGCCGCCGCAATAGGCTTTCATGCGATATTTCAGGCTGAGGCTGCGTTGCTGGCACTTGGGTTGGTGCTACGACACATCAGATTGCTTTTCGACATATCAGAGGAAAACACGCCAAATTCGGCGGCAAGCGGCGGGGTTTATCCCGCCGCTTTGGTCTCGTCGTTTCGCTTTACCCGCGCGACAGCAGGGCTTCGGGGCGCATTTGGGCGATGGATTTGGTGATCAAGGCGGCGAGGGTGGCTTTGATCAGATCGCCGGGCAGGAAGGCCAGCGCAGCGAGCGCCATGTCGGGCAGGGGTTTGCCGAGCATGATTGCCATGCCGGGGATGCCGAAGGCGTAGACCACGACAATGCCGCCGAGCACGGCGCCTGCGAAGGCTGCCGGGAACAGCGCGAGTTTGGTGTTCTGGGTGATCAGGCCTGTGACAAAGGCGGCAATCGGGAAACCGATGATATAGCCGATGCTGGGCGACTGGATTTTCTGCCATGTCGTCATAAAGCCGGGGAACACCGGCACGATCAGCCCCACGACAAGGAACAAGATCACCGCCAGCGCGCCGCGTTTGGCCCCCAGCACGGTGCCGCACAGCATGATCCCCATGCTTTGCGCGGTGATTGGCACGCCTGCGGCCAGATCAATTTTTGGCACGAGGCCCAGCACCGCGATCAAGGCGGCGAAAAGGGCGATGTGGGTGAGGTTCTTTTCCATACGGGCTCTCCTGCTTGCGTCGCGGCAGTTAGGCTGCGGCTCTGGCAAAGGGCAACTGCTATTTTTGGACAGCCGGGTTCGGGGGTTGTCGGACATAGGGCGCGCGGCTTGGGGGTGTTGCCCGTTGGGGTTCAGCCGAGGCCGCCGCGGGCGCGCAGGGCCTCGGCGGTGTGATTGGCGTCGTCGAGGGCGGCGAGCGTGGTGGGCAGGAAGATGCGCCAGCCGGGGCGTTTGGGCGATCTGGCACGCCAGCTTTCCCTGATTTGTTCGGCGCGCATCAGCATGGTGGGGATGAAGCGGATGGTCAGGCCGATGGCCAGCGCGAGGGTTTTCGGAGCGATGAGCGGGCGGACCGGGCGGGCGAGGGTTTCGACCGTGCGGGTCATCTCGGTCAGTTTGCTGGTCATGGTGACGAAATTCGCCGCAGCGACGCCGATGATCATCCGGGTGATCAGGGTGATGCCAGCGGGGTCACGCAGCCAGAGGTGCCAGAGTGCCAGGATCAGGATCAGCGGAATGAGGGGGCGGAGGTTCTTCAGGCTTTGCAAGGCGAACTTCGGCCCGCAGGACAGGATGAGGGCGGCCACGGGCGGGGCGAGCAGCCATGGCTGCGGGGTGGCGAACAGGCCCACGGTGAGCGCCACGAAGGCGGCCATTTTGACGCTGGCGGGGATGCGGTGGGCGTAGGTTTCAATCGGCGAGGTGAGTGTCAGCATCTTGCTCTCCGAGTTGGGCCATCTCGGCGGTGAAGGCTTGTAGCGTCGGGCCGGGGGGGCCGTCGGCTCGGATTTCTCCGGCGTCGAGCCAGAGCACGCGGTCGCAAAGGGCCACGGCAGCGGGGTCGTGGGTGATGGTGATCAGGCGTTGCGGCAGGGCGGCGAGGCGGCGGGCGAGGCGGATTTGGGTGGGCAGATCAAGGCCCGCGAAGGGTTCGTCCAGCAGGATCGTGCTGGGCTGCATGAGCAGGATCGAGAGCAGGCAGAGGTAGTGGCGCTGGCCTTGGGAAAGGATGTGGGTGAGGGCCTTTGCCCAATGTTCGCGGGATTCTTGGCGCAGCAGTTGGGTGACGGCGGCGGCGGCTGCCGCTTCGGTCTGGCCCTGCTGGCGCAGGCCGAAGGCGAGTTCCTCGGCCACGGTGGGGAACAGGATTTGGTGGTCGGGGTTCTGGAACAGAATGCCGAGGCGGGGCAGGATGGCTTTGCGGTCGGCGGGATCAAAGCCGTCGATGGCGACGGTTCCGCTGGTGGGGGGGATCAGACCTGCGATCAGGCGCAGCAGGGTGGTTTTGCCCGAGCCGTTGCGGCCGATGATGCCGATGCGGGGTTCGGTGAGGGTGAGGGAGAGGTTCGACAGGATCGGTTTGCCGCCGAGGGTGACGGCGGCGTTTTGGAGGGTGATGCCTTGGGTGGTGGTCATGGATGCTCCCTGCTTCGGGAGGGTGATAACGCGGGGCGGGAGAGGGGGGAAGGGGGGTGAGGGCTTGGCCGGGGGTGTCCGCGCGTGGACAGAGGCGCGGTTTGAGGGAAATCAAGGGGTTAGCCGGGTGTGGGTTAAGGATTGGTTAGGGTTTGCGGTGCGGATGAGCGGGCAGAGTGCCGGGGGAGCCGGGTGGTGCAGTGCAGCGGTTGGGGTTGGGATGTGGGTCGGAAGCTTGCCGTGTTCGGGATTTATGGGAATTGACAGGGCCGGCAGGCGTGAAATAAGTTGCATTATACAACTTTATGGAATTGGCTGATGTTCAACGCTCCGTTTGCAGATTCTGTTGAAGCCATCCGCAGCGCGGCGCGGCTGCTGGTGCGGGAACTCGGGTTCATGGGGGGTGATTTCGCGGGCGGCGATCTGTCGCCCTCGGCGGTGCATGCGCTGATCGAGATTGAGGCGGGCGGGGTGACGGTTGGCGTGACGGCGCGCGATCTGGGGGTGCTGCTGCATCTGGAAAAATCCAGCGTCAGCCGGATGCTGCGCAAGCTGGTTGCGGGCGGCGATGTGGTGGAGCAGGCGGCCGAGGATGGCCGGGTGAAAGCCTTGGCCTTGACCGAGGCGGGGCAGCGGCGGGTGGCGGCGATCCATGCTTTCGCGCGGGCGCAGGTGTCGGAGGCACTGGCGCGATTGCAGCCGGGACAGGATCGGGTGGTGCTGGCGGGGTTGCAGCTTTATGCCGAGGCTTTGGGCGCGGCTGTGCCCGTCCCCAGTATGCTTGGGCCGCCTGCGGTTGAGATCGTTGCGGGCTATCGCAGCGGGCTGATCGCCCGGATCACCCAGATGCACGCGCTGTATTACGCACAAAACGCGGGCTTCGGGCAGCGGTTTGAGGCGGTGGTGGCGGGTGGGCTGGCCGGGTTCAGTGATCGGCTGGACAGCCCGCGCAACGCGATCTGGGCGGCGCTGCGGGGCGAGGAGGTCGTGGGGTCCATCGCGATTGACGGCGAGGATCTGGGTGGGAATTTGGCGCATCTGCGCTGGTTCATCACCGATCCGGCGGTTCAGGGCTCGGGGGCGGGACGTCGGTTGCTGGCAGCAGCGCTGGGCTTTGTCGATGCAGGCGCGTTTGAGGCGACGCATCTGTGGACCTTCAGCGGGCTGTCGGCAGCGCGGCATTTGTATGAGGCGCATGGATTTGTGCTGGCGGAGGAGCGACCGGGGCGGCAATGGGGGCGGGAGGTGCTGGAGCAGCGGTTTGTGCGGCGGGGGAGGTGAGGGGGAGGCTTGCCACGGCTGAGTGGGAGAGACAAAGGATTACGGCTGCGGCATTTAGGCTTGGAGCCTCGGTCTAACGAGACGACTGAAGTCCAGTTTGACGACTGAAGTCCAGATTATTTGCATCCACTGAGAGATTGCATCCACTGAGAGAATTGGGAGAGCTGCTTCGTCAGGATGCCCATTTGCATCCCCCGGTAATCCCCCCGTTTCTAACGGGGTGCATTCCTAGAACTTACCCACCCATTTTT
>CAYLYV010000092.1:0-18925 GCA_964387655.1 uncultured Cypionkella sp.
GTGGTCGATGTGGGCCACGATGGAGAAGTTGCGGATGAGATCAAGCTGGGTCATGCGCGCGATATAGCTTGGATTGGGGGGGGCGGGAAGGGGGTTGTGGGCGCGCAGGTGTGTCCACGCGTGGACAGGGGGGTGAAGGCTGCAGTTTCAATGGCTTAGCTGGAGTGGTTAGGGGTTTGTTAAGGATTGAGCGGACCACATTTGTAAGCTTGAGGCCCGATGCGGGGTATATGGTTTTGCGCGGCCCCAAGCATGGCGGGGTGAACCCCGCCCTACCGCGCAGATCGCTGGCGCGCAGAATCTGGCTTGTGGCACAGGCGTCTTGAAAAATCCCGCGCTTGCTCCCATACTGATTCCAGATAATGATCCGCGATTGAGGGCAACCCGGTGGTGGGCGGGCAGAGGCAGAGCGATGAAAAAATCTATCCTGTGGGCGGCCAGTCTGGCCGTGTTAAGTCTGGGCGTGGCGCTGCCGGTGATGAGCAGTTTTGCCAGCGCCGGGCCGATTGAGGCTGCGTGCAATAGGTCCGAGCGCAAGGCGGCGAACCGTCAGCTTTGCGCCTGCATCCAGCAGGTTGCCGATATGACGCTGAAAGGTGGCGATCAGCGTCGGGCGGTGGCGTTCTTCAAGGACCCCGAGAAGGCGCATAAGGTCTGGATGTCGAAAACCGACAGCGATGATGCGTTTTGGGACCGCTACAAGGCGTTCGGCGCGCAGGCGCAGGCGTATTGCGGCGGGTGAGTTGGGAGTGGTGCGTGAAATCACGCACCCTACGCTAACCGCCGAAGCGGTAGTTTTTGACATGTGTGGGAAGGGTCACGTCCGGGCTTAGGCTCGGGTCGGGGATCGGTTGGCCCATGGTCAGTTGTATCGGCAGCAGGCCCGCCCAGACCGGGGTATCCATATCCTCTGGCGGATCGGTGGGCATTCCGGTGCCGATCTTGGCGGAGGCCTCGCTCAGCGGCAGGCTGAGGATCGCGGTGGCTTTGATTTCTTGCGCGGTCATCGGGCGCAGTTGATCCCAGCGGCCGGGGAACATCTGCTCCATCATCGCACGCAGGGCTTCGGCTTTCTCGGCGGCATCGGTCACGGCACGGGCCTCGCCAAACACCATCACCGAGCGGAAATTCACCGAATGCTCCAGCCCTGAGCGGGCGAGCACCATGGCGTCGATCAGGGTGACGGTGACGCAGACCTGCGCGCCTTTTGCCGTGCGTTGCGTGCGGCTGGCTGAGGAGCCGTGCCAGTAGATCTGATCACCGATCCGCCATTGCAGGGTGGGGATCACGATGGGGGCACCATCTTTGACATAGCCGACATGGGCGACGGGCATTGCATCCAAGATGGCGTCAATGGTGGCGCGGTCGTAGGCGGCTTTTTCGTGCATGCGGCGGGCGCGGCTGCGGTCGGTTGGGGCTTTAGGATCGGTCATCTGTTTTGAATTGCTCTTTTTGAAATACTCCCGCCGGAGGCTTACGCGGCTGGTTTAGGGAGCCTCCGGCGGGGATATTTAGCGCCAATGTGAAATGGGCAGGGGCGCGTTTTTCTTAACGGAAGGATGGGCCGTGTGACCAGAGCGTCAGCGACCAGCGGGTGCCAGAGGTGAGCGGCGTGACGCGGTGCAGCGCGAAGCTGGGGAAGATGGTGGCGGTGCCACGGGCGCGGGGGGCCTGGGTGATGTTGCTATCGGGGCGCAACTCCAAGCTGCCACCTTCGTAGGTGGTGGGGTCGGAGAGTTGCACCACGATGGTGAGTTTACGTTTGGCGGCCCAGTTGCCTGCGCCGATATCAGAGTGCCAGTCGAAATGGCCCATCCGTTCGGCGGTGTAGCGGGCGACTTGCGGGCTTTCGCCGAAATCGGACAGGTCAAACTGGAAGGCTTCGCGGTTGGCCTGCGCGGTCAGGGTGATCATGCGGTCGAGCACCCATGACGCTGCGGGGATATCATCGAGCCATGCGATCTCGCCGCGGCGGATGGTGTGGGCGGTGGTGCCGCGCACCAGGCCTGCGTCTTTCAGGTGATGTGCGGCGATCAGCGCGATCAGATCATCGCATTCGGTCGGGCTGAGCGCGTCGGGGTGAAAGACATAGGGGGTCATGGCGGCCTTTTTGCGGGCGGGGCTGGTGCGCCCCGCCCTGTCGTATCAGTTCACCGGGGCGCGTTCCATGCTGCCGTGGTCCATTTTGCTGTGATCCATACCCGGCATATCGGCCATCGGATCGGCCGCTGCTTCGGGTTTGCGGGCGTTGTCGACAGGCACGTCAACTTCGACGACGCCAGCATGTTCAAAGGTCAGCGTCAGGTGGATCACATCGCCATTCTTCAGGTCCTGCCGCAGGCCCATCAGCATGATATGGTCGCCGCCGCGCTTCAGCGAATGGCCTTGCAGGGCGGGGATGGCGACACCTTCGGGCACGGCGCTCATGCTCATCACACCGTCTGCGGATTGTTTATGGGTGTGCAGTTCGACCTTTTCGGCGACATCCGAGGCGACGCCGATCAGGTGGTCGTCGGTGTCGGCGTGGCTCATGATCTCTAGGAAAATCGCGCCGCTGGCACCGATGCCGCCGTTGGTGCGGGCATAGGGGTTTTCGATATGGACGCCTTGATGGGCGAAAGCAGGAGCGGCGAGAAAGATCGCGGCAGCGGCGATCAGGGATTGGAGGCGCATGGGGTTTCCTTTGCGGTTGATCTGAAGTTGGTCGGATCAGGCAGAGGCGGGCGGGTCGCGGGCGGATTGCGGCGGGGGGGTGGTGCTGGCCCGGTCAAGCGCAGGCAATGGCTGCGGTGGCGTTGTGGCGCTGTCGTGGGGGGCAAGTTGGGTGAGGCTTGGCGGCAGGGCAGCGGTGGCTGCGGTGCAATCTGGGCAGTGGTGGGCGCTGGTGATCGGCTTGCCAGTGGCATCCAGCGTGATGGTGGTGAGGCTGGAGCCTGCGGCGCTGTCCGAGCAGATCAGCATTTGCTGCGCGCCTTGCATCTCGGACTGCATCACCGCCGCGCTGACCGAATTGGCCGCGAGGGTGAGGGCGAGGAGGAGGGCGAACAGGCTGCGGATCATCGCTGAGGTTTAGCGCAAGCGCGGGCGCGGTGGAAGGCGACAGTTTGTCCGCCCAGCGCTGTCACCCACGCAAAAGGCCCCGCTTGTTTCCAAGCGAGGCCTTTGCGCAGATTGGCGAAGATCAGGCGGTGGCCTGAGCCTTGGCGATCTCTTTTTTGATCTTCAGCGCGTCGAGCGACAGATCTTCGTCCTTGGCTTTCGCCATGAACGCGTCCAGACCGCCGCGATGATCGACGGTGCGCAGAGCGGCAGCCGAGATCTTCAGCGAGAAGGATTTGCCCAGAACGTCAGAGATCAGCGTGACCTGATTGAGGTTCGGCAGGAAGCGACGACGGGATTTGTTGTTGGCGTGGCTGACAGTGTTGCCAGACATCGGGCCTTTGCCAGAGAGTTCGCAGACGCGAGACATGGTCTATTTCCTTGTCAGTTTAAGACGAATAGGCAGCCACCCGGAGGGCAGCACCCGAATTTGATTTCGGGCATTTACGGGTAATCCGGGGGCGCGTCAAGCGTGCAAGGCGATAAAAGCCCGGCAAAAAGCCCAAGGCCCGAGCGGATTTCGCGGAAAATGCGGCGAAATTTCCGCAAGCGGCAGAAGGGTTTGTCCCCTGCCCTGCCCGATTCTGGCGGCTTTGGCCGCGAGCACAGCTCGCAGGATTTGCACTTGCGTCACGGATTTATCACAACCCCCTGAGAAAGTTCAGGGAATCCGACAAATTTGCGCCACAATTTCGGCTCATTTGACATAATCGAGATGCAAATAGACTTGGGCGCGAGATCCGGGCAAACGAGCAGAGCAGCGCAGTGGCAAATATACCCGGAACCGCAGGGAATGATTCCCTTGTTGGGACGATTCTGTCTGATACCCTGACGGGCTTGGGCGGCAATGACACGCTTTACGGCGGCAGCAGCACCGACACGCTGTATGGCGGCGATGACGACGACTCGTTGTTCGGTGGCAGCAGCGGCGACAGGCTGTACGGCGGCAATGGCAATGACACGCTGGATGGTGGGTCGGGCTCGGATCTGATCGACGGTGGCACGGGTATTGATACGGCGGATTATGACGCCTCGACGCAAGCGGTTTCGGTCAATCTGGCAACGGGGGCGGGTTCGGGCGGCGATGCGGGCGGCGATACGCTGACGGGCATCGAGAATATCATCGGGTCGGATTTCGCGGATACGCTGACCGGGGATGGCGGCGATAACCTGTTGTATGGTGCGGCAGGGGCCGATTTCTTGTCGGGCGGCGCTGGGGCGGACAGCCTGTATGGCGGCGCAGCGAATGACGTTTTGATCGGTGGCGCGGGGGCCGACCTGCTGGACGGCGGCACGGGCACCGATGATGTGGATTATACCGCGTCGGGCGCTGCGGTTAACATTGATCTGACAGCGGGCACGGGCACGGGCGGCGATGCGCAGGGCGATGTGCTGGTCAGCATCGAGGATGCGATTGGCTCGGGTTTTGCCGATACCATCACCGGATCGACGGCGGCCAACATGCTGTATGGCGCGGCTGGCGCGGATTGGTTGGATGGCGGCACCGGCAATGACTCGCTTTTTGGCGGCAATGACAACGATACGCTGGTGGGTGGCGCGGGTGCGGATTCACTGGTGGGTGGGTCGGGCGTTGATACCGCGGATTACAGCGCGGCCACGGCGGGCATTGCCGCAAGTTTGGCGACCAACACCGGCACGGTGGGCGATGCGTCGGGCGATACCTTCAGCGGCATAGAGAACCTTGCGGGATCAGCGTTCAACGACACGCTGACGGGTGACGGCAATGCCAACGCTTTGTATGGTGCGGCGGGTGCCGACAGCCTGTCGGGCATGGCGGGCGTTGACAGCCTGTATGGTGGCGACGGCAATGATACGTTGATCGGCGGGGCCGGGTCTGACGTGCTGGACGGCGGGCTTGGCATTGATACGGCGGATTATTCTGCCGCAGGTTCAGCCGTGACGGTCAACCTTGCCACCAACGTGAACTTGGGTGGTGATGCGGCAGGCGACAGTCTGAGCAGCATCGAGGTGGTGATCGGTTCTGGCTTTAACGACAGCCTGACCGGAGATTCGGGCGCGAACACGTTGTTCGGTGGCGCGGGCAATGACACGCTGATCGGCGGCGGCGGCGCAGACAGTCTGGATGGCGGCGCGGGCAGCGCCGATATGGTGGATTACACCGCTTCGGGCGCGGGCATCACCATCAACCTTGCGCTTGGCACTGCGACGGGCGGCGATGCGACGGGTGATACGCTGGTCGGAGTCGAGAATATCATCGGCTCGGTTCTGGCGGATGCGATCATCGGCGACGGCGCGGCCAACGTGTTCTATGGTGCTGCGGGTGCCGACGATCTGGACGGCGGCGCGGGCAATGACACGCTGTTTGGCGGCGCGGATAATGACACATTGGTGGGCGGTCTGGGCAATGACAGTCTGGATGGCGGCAGCGGCATTGATACGGCGGATTATTCGGCGGCAGCGGCAGCGGTAGCGGTCAGCCTGACCACGGGCACAGGGACCGCAGGCGAGGCTGCGGGCGATGTGCTGACCGGGATCGAGAACCTGCTCGGCTCCGCTTTCAACGACACGTTGACCGGCGACGGCACTGCCAACGCTTTGTATGGCGGGCTTGGCAATGACAGCCTGAACGGCGCGGCGGGCGCGGACAGCCTGTATGGCGGCGATGGCAATGATACGCTGATCGGCGGCGCGGGCGGTGATCTGATCGACGGCGGCGCGGGGATTGATGCCGTCGACTACTCCGCTTCGGCCACGGGCATCACGTTGAACCTTGCCACCGGCGTGCTGACGGGCGGCGATGCGGCGGGCGATACGCTGGTGGGGGTCGAGAATATCATCGGCTCGGGCGCAGCCGACAGTCTGACCGGGGATGCGGGGGCCAACCTGCTGGATGGCGGCGCGGGCAATGACACGATCTCGGGCGGGGCGGGCAATGACACGCTGATCGGCGGCGCGGGCACCGATACGGCGGATTACTCGAATTCGGCTGCGGCGGTGGCGATTTCGCTGGCGGCGGGCACGGCCTCGGGCGGCGATGCGCAGGGCGATGTGCTCAGCGGCTTTGAGAACCTGATCGGCTCGGCTTACAATGATACACTGACCGGGGATGCGGCGGCCAATGCGCTGAGCGGGGCGGATGGCAACGATCTGCTTTATGGGGCTGCGGGCATCGACAGCCTCTATGGCGGCATCGGCAACGACACGCTGTCTGGCGGCGCGGGCAATGACAGCCTCGACGGTGGCGCGGGCGTTGATACCGCCGATTATTCGACCTCAACTGCGGCGGTCAACGTCAACCTGAATGGCGGGGCGAATACGGGCGGCGATGCGGCGGGCGATACGCTGGTGGCGATCGAGAACCTGACCGGTTCGGCCTATGCCGATGTGCTGACCGGCAATGCCGGGGACAATTATCTGTCGGGCGGCGCGGGCATCGACAGCCTCTATGGCGGCGACGGCGATGACACGCTGGCGGGCGGTGCGGGCGCGGATGTGCTGAACGGCGGCGCCGGGATGGACTTTGTCGACTATTCCGCCAGCAACGCGGCGGTGTCGATCAACCTGACGACCTGGACCGCGCTTTATGGCGATGCGCAGGGCGATCAGCTGACCGGCACCGATGGGGTGATCGGCTCGGCGTTCAACGACACCATCATCGGCTTTGACGATCAGGGTCTGTCGGGCGACGTCTACACCAACATCTTTTATGCTGGCGGCGGCGACGATTACCTCGACGGTAAGGGCAACAACGACATCCTTTATGGCGGGTCGGACAATGACTCGGTCTATGGTGGTACGGGCGATGATGCGAGCTATGGCGGCACCGGCAACGATCAGATCTACGCAGGCGACGGCAACGACAGCTCTTACGGCGAGGCTGGCAATGATCTGGTCTATGGCGGGGCGGGCAACGATGCCGCCGACGGTGGCGACGGCAATGACAGCGTTTACGGCGATCTCGGCAATGACACCGTGCTGGGGGGCGCGGGGAATGATCAGGTTTACGGCGGCGATGGCACCGATTCGGTAGATGGCGGGATCGGGGATGATTCCGCTTTTGGCGGCACGGGCAACGATCTGGTCTATGGCGGCGATGGCAACGACACCATCGATGGCGGCACCGGCGACGATCAGGTCTATGGTGGGGCTGGCAATGATGTCGTCTCGGGCGGTGATGGCAATGACAGCCTGTCTGGCGGCACCGGCAATGACACGCTGGCGGGCGGTGACGGCAATGATCTGATTTACGGCGGTGACGGCGGTGATCTGGTCTCTGGCGGTGCGGGTGCCGATACGCTGGTCGGCGGTTTTGGCGCGGATACGATCTACGCGGGCGCAGGCGATGTGGTGGATGGTGGCACCAGCGGCACCGACTGGGATGTGCTGGATCTGACCGGGCAAGCGCCGTTCAAGATCATCCGTGATCCGCTGAACCACCTGAACGGGGTGGTGAACTTCTACGACGGCAACGGCGTTCTGATCGGCACGCTGAACTTCACCAATATTGAAAGCATCGTGTCGTGCTTCACCCCCGGCACATTGATTGCGACGCCGGCGGGCGAGGTCGCGGTTGAGGCGCTGCGGGTGGGCGATATGGTGGCGACGCGCGACAACGGCATTCAGGAAATCCGCTGGATCGGTTCGCGCCGCATCACGCGGGACGAACTGCGCGCCGATGAAAGTCTGCGGCCGATCCTGATCAAAGCCGGGGCTTTGGGGCATGGCTTGCCGGAAGCCGATATGATGGTGTCGCGCCAACACCGCATGTTGATCAGCGGGCCGCGCGCCGAATTGCTGTTTGGCAGCGACGAAGTGCTGGTGCGTGCGCAGCATCTGCTGTCGCTGCCCGGTGTGTCGGTGGCAGAGGTCGAGGCCGTGACTTATTTGCATATCCTGTTCGACCGTCACGAGGTGATTTTGGCCGATGGTGCATGGAGCGAGAGCTTTCAGCCCGGCGACCGCACCATGGGCGCCATGGATGCCGAGCAGCGCGATGAGATTTACAAAATCTTCCCAGAACTGGCCGAAGCGGGCCAACTCGCCCGGTTTGAGGCGGCGCGTCCAACGCTGAAATCCTTTGAGGCGAGGGTGTTGCTGGCGGCCTGAGCCAGACCCAACCCCGTGGATATAACACGCCGTAAGCCCAAGGGTTTGCGGCGTTTTGTTTTGATGGGGCGTTTCTGATCGAGAAACCAGATCAGAAACGCCCAAAGGGCCAGCCGATAGATCGACCAGCCCCAAGGTTTTGAATTGCCTTCCCGATCAGGTGAACAGGAAGTCAGCGCTCGAAATCTGGGTTGCGTCGGTCAGCCCGCCGATCCGAATGGTCAGGTCGGTGGCACCGTTGCCGTCGAAGTCCAGTTGCAGCGCGCCGTTGATGAAGCGGGCTTCGGTGTTGACCCCACCACCCGAGAAGGCCGCATCGCCGACATAGGCGAAGGTGCCGGACAACAAGCCCGAGAACTCCAGCAGATCGCCCTCGGCCAAACCACCGTCCACGGCGTTGAAGTCCAAGATCGTCGCCTGCGTGCTCGAAGCCGCAGCAAACACGAAGTGATCCGCCCCGGTGCCGCCCGTCAGCATATCCGCGCCATCGCCGCCCGCCAAAGTGTCATCCCCGGCCATGCCGTTCAGCAGGTTCTTGCCCGAGTTGCCGGTCAGCAGGTTGTTCAGCTCGTTGCCGGTGCCGTTGATACCGAAAGTACCGCTCAGCGTCAGGTTTTCGAAGTTCGCGCCCAGCGCATGGGTCACTGAGGAGCGCACCAGATCGGTGCCAGCCGCAGCATCTTCGGTGACCACATCGCTGATATTGTCGATGGTGTAGCTGTCATCGCCAAGCCCGCCCGACATGCTGTCAGCACCGCCACCGCCGTCCAGCGTGTCATTGCCCGCGCCGCCGTCCAGCGTATCACTGCCGCTGCTCGCCGACAGCAGGTTGTTGCCCGCGTTGCCGATCAGAATGTTGGCCGCGGAATTGCCAGTGGCATTGACGTTGTCAGTGCCGGTTAGCGTCAGGTTTTCCACCGGCGATAGAATGGTGTAGCTGACCGAAGCATAGACGGTGTCGATGCCTTGGTTGGTCAGTTCGGTGACACGGTCGCTGGCGTTGTCGACGATATAGCTGTCATTGCCCTGACCGCCGACCATGGTGTCGTTGCCGGCCCCGCCGTCCAAAGTGTCGTTGCCAGCGCCTGCGGTGAGGCTGTCATTGCCCGCCATGCCAGACAGCAGGTTGGCGTTGGCGTTGCCGACCATCGCGTTGGCGTTCAAGTTGCCAGTGCCGTCGATCGCCGCCGTGCCGTTCAGTGTCAGGTTTTCCAGCGTATCGGCGAGGGTGTAGCTGACCGACGAGAACACCCGATCGGCACCGGCATTGGCCAGTTCGACCACCACATCATTCAGCGAGTCGACATAATAGGTGTCGCTGCCAAAGCCGCCGATCATCGAGTCATCGCCCGTGCCGCCGTTCAGCGTGTCCGCCCCCAAGCCGCCGTCCAGCGTATCGTTGCCCGCCATGCCATTCAGATTGTTGGCACCGCCATTGCCCGTCATCACGTTGGCTCCGGTGTTGCCAAAGCCCTTCAGACCCGACGAACCGGTCAGAACCAGATTCTCAAGGTTCCCGGACAGCGTCCAGTCAACCGTGCTGCTGACGGTATCGGTGCCATTGCCTGCCGTCTCGGTGATGCTGTCGTTCAGGGAGTTGACAAAGTAGAGATCGTCGCCTGCCCCACCATAGAGCGCGTCATTGCCGCTGGCCCCCGTTGCCCCTGCGTCCAGCGTATCGTTGCCGAGGCCGCCGTAAAGGCTGTCATTGCCCGACTCGCCGGACAAGAGGTTGTTGCCGGTGTTGCCGATGATAATGTTGTTGAGGTTGTTGCCGTGGCCTTCAAGGTCTGCAGAGCCCAGCAGGTTCAGGTTTTCGGTATAGGACAGCAGCGTCCAGTTGACGGTTGTGTCCACCGTATCGGTACCGCCGGTGCTGGTTTCCACGGTTTTGTCGGTGATGCTGTCAATGATGTAGCGATCATCGCCATCGCCGCCCGACAGCGAGTCATTGCCGATGCCGCCATCCAGCGTGTCATTGCCTGCACCACCGTTCAGCACGTCGTTGCCCGCCAGACCCGACAGCAGGTTGGCGCCGCTGTTGCCGGTCAACACGTTGGTCACCGCATTGCCCGTGCCCGTCAGGGCAGAAGTGCCCAGCAGGGTCAGGTTTTCAAAGTTGCTGAGCAGGGTGTAGCTGAACGTGGTCTGCACCGCGTCGATGCCCTCATTGAAGATCTCGACCATCACGTCATTCGCATTGTCGAGAACGAAGATATCGTTGCCGATGCCACCGATCAGGCTGTCATTGCCCACGCCGCCGTCCAAAGTGTCGCCGCCTGCGCCGCCGTTGATGGTGTCATTGCCCGCCAGACCTTGCAGCAGGTTCTGCCCGCCATTGCCGGTGATGATGTTGGCAGCGGCGTTGCCGATTGCATTGATGCTGGAAGCCCCGTTCATCTGAAGGTTTTCGATGTTGTCGCTCATCGTCCAGGTCGCCCCGGTGATAACGGTATCGTTGCCTTCGTCGGTAAGCTCGCTGACCACGTCTGCGGTGGCGTTGAGGGTGTAGGTGTCGTCACCGACGCCGCCAGCCACCGAGTCGTTGCCAATGCCGCCATCCAAGCTGTCATTGCCCACACCGCCATAGAGGGTGTCGTTGCCGTTGCCACCTGTCATATAGTTGTTGCCGGTATTGCCGGTCATGATGTTGTCAGAGGTGTTCCCCGTGGCGTTGATATTGGCCGTGCCCGACAGGATCAGGTTTTCAACGTAGCGGTCCATGGTGATGGTGACCGAGCTTTCCATCGTGTCGGTGCCGCCATCCCCCAATTCGATAATCTCGTCGCCCGCACCGTCAACGTAGTAATAGTCATTGCCGATGCCACCAGTCAGATCGTCCGAACCGGTACCGCCATTCAGCGTATCATCGCCTGCGTTGCCGATCAGGGTGTCGTTGCCCTCCAGCCCCGACAGCAGGTTGTTGCCCGCATTGCCAGTGATCAGATTGGCGACGGTGTTGCCAGTGCCGCTGAGGTCGGCGGTATCGTCCAGCAACAGGTTTTCAAAGTTGGTCGCCAAGGTCCAGTTCACCGTGGTCTGAACGGTGTCGGTGCCTTCGGCGGCCTGTTCGACCAGCACGTCATTCAGGCTATCAACTTGGTAGAGGTCGCTGCCCTTGCCGCCAATCAGGCTGTCATCGCCAGTGCCGCCGTCCAGCACATCGCCGCCATCCATGCCGTAAAGGGTGTCATTGCCCGCCATGCCGCGCAGGGTGTTCTTGCCCATCGTGCCGGGGCTGCTGTCGCCGCTGTTACCGATCAGGATGTTGGCAAGTTCGTTGCCGGTACCGTTCACATCCAGCGATCCGGTCAGGGTCAGACGCTCGATATTGGCGCCAAGGATGAAATCCACCGAAGACGAGACCAGATCGTTGCCTTCGCTGGCGTTCTCGGTGATCACTTCCGCCGCAGAGTCGACGATATAGCTGTCATCGCCCGCGCCGCCGATCATGGTGTCATTCTCACCGCCGCCGTCGAGCGTGTCATTGCCAGCCCCACCCGCCAGCACGTTGACGAAAGCGTCACCCGTCAACGAGTCGGCGAAGGCCGAGCCGATCAGGTTCTGGATGCCGAACAGACGATCGCCCAGTGCATCGCCACCCAATCCTGTCGAGCCCGACACCACGGAGACGATCACAGCGGCCGACGAGGCCGAATAATCAACGGTGTCAGAGCCCCCTTCACCGTTCAGCGTATCCGCGCCTGCGCCGCCGATCAGGATGTTGTCATTGTCGTCGCCGGTCAGGCTGTCATTCCCTGCCGAGCCACGGATGTTCTCGAAGTTGGCAAGACTGTCGCCTTCGGCATCGCCACCGGTATTCACATTGCTCAGCAGGTTGACGGTGACCGCCGCGGCTGAGGTTGAATAGTCGACGGTGTCATTGCCCGCGCCGCCATCAAGGCTGTCGTTCAGCGCGCCGCCCGAGATGATGTTGTTGTTCAGATCGCCGACGATGGTGTCGATGAAGTTCGAGCCGATCACGTTTTCCAGCGCAACCAGCGTATCCGCGCCTTCGCCGCCTGTTGCCAGACCCGTGGTCAGGCTGACGCTGACGGCTGCGGTGGCCGCCGCATAGCTGACGGTATCGACATCCGCGCCGCCGTCGATGCGGTCGTTGCCGCTGCCACCCAGCAGCACGTCATTGCCCGCGCCGCCATAGAGGCTGTCATTGCCTGCAAGCCCGCTCAGCAGGTCATTGCCTGCGTTGCCCGTCAGGGTGTTGGCGTTGGCATCGCCGGTCAGCGTGTCGTCAAAGGCCGAGCCGTTGACGTTTTCAAAGTTCACGATGGTGTCGCCCGTTGCATCGCCGCCGGTGGCGGTGTTGCCGGTCAGGCTGATGGTGACCGCAGCCGATGAGGCGCTGTAATCGACGCTGTCCGAGGTGCCCGCACCGCCGTCCATCACGTCGTTGCCAGCCCCGCCGGTGATCAGATCATTGTCGGCCCCACCATACAGGCTGTCATTGCCCGCGCCGCCGAACAACTGGTCGTTGCCCGCAGCCCCGGTCAGCACGTTGTTGCCGGTATCGCCCGTCAAAGTGTCAGCCTGCGCCGAGCCGATGATATTCTCGATCGAGATATAGGTATCGCCCTGCGCATCGCCGCCAGTGGCGGACAGCGTTGAGAGGTTGGCGTTCACCGCAGCGGTGCTGGCGGTGTAATCCACCGTGTCATTGCCCGAACCGCCATCCAGCAGATCGGCCCCCCCGAGGCCGATCAGGGTGTCGTTGCCCCCAAGGCCGGTCAGAGTGTCATTGATTGCCCCTGCCGTTGCCGTGACAGTGTCGTTTCCAGTTCCACCGGTAAAAGTCGCCATTCTTTAAGCTCCAAAGTTCGGGCCACCGGGCAGCCGGGGGCAAAGGGGATTGCACAAAAAAATAGGGGAGACTTCGGGCCAAAATTGGACAGAAATTTCCGTAAAAGCCACGAATTGCAGCAAAAGCGCGGCAACTTCTGGCAAGGTGCGCGCGGGCTAATGGCCAATAGTGTATTGAAATTGTTCTATTGTGCTTGGAGGATGCCGTAACGTAACCCCGCCGGATTGCCGCATTTGCTCAGTCGATGATCGTTAAGACCGCTTCGGCGCGAATCAACCCGCGCCGATATGCCCGGGCGGGTTGATCAAAACTGGTGATCAGCCGCGGTGCAGCATGGTTAAGATCTGGGCAGCAGCGGCCTCGGGCGTGCAGCGGCCTTCGGCGACGGCGCGGCCCTGTGCTGCAACGATGCCCTTGGTTGGCTCTTGCTCCAGCACCGCCAGCAAGCCACGCCGCAATTCTTCCTTGAACCAATGCTGCGCCTGCTGGCCACGCCGCGTCGCCCAATGGCCCTGCGCGCGCCGCCAGTCGGCCAGAGCCTGCATCTCGGCCCAAGCTGTCGCCAGCCCCGCCTGTTCCAATGCCGAGACGGTCATCGCTTTGGGATATCCGGGCGGGTCTTGCGGGCGCTTGCGCAGCAGCCGCAATGCGCCCGCGTAATCGGCGCAGGTGCGCATCGCCGCAGATTTCAGATCGCCGTCGGCTTTGTTCACCAAGATCAGATCGGCCATCTCCATGATACCGCGCTTCACCCCTTGCAACTCGTCGCCGCCCGCAGGGGCCAAGAGCAGGATGAACAGATCGCAGAGTTCCGCCACGACCGTTTCAGATTGGCCGACGCCCACCGTCTCAATCAGGATGATGTCAAAGCCAGCGGCTTCGCAGAGCGCGACGGCTTCGCGGGTACGCCGCGCCACGCCGCCCATCTGGGCTTGCGAGGGCGAGGGGCGGATGAAGGCGAGCGGATCGCGGGACAGATGCTCCATCCGGGTTTTGTCGCCAAGGATCGAGCCGCCCGAGCGGGCGGAGGAGGGATCAACCGCAAGCACCGCGACGCGCTTGCCCTGCCCGGTCAACATCAGCCCAAAGCTTTCGATGAAGGTGGATTTACCCACCCCCGGCGTGCCGGACAGCCCGATGCGCAGCGCTTGCTTGTCGCTGCCCAAGGCTTGCAACAGGTCCAACGCCTGTGTGCGATGATCGGCGCGCGCGCTTTCCACCAGCGTGATGGCGCGGGCCAGACTGCGGCGGTCGCCCGCTGTAAGGCCTGTGGCGAGTTGGGCAAGATCCATGGCGACTCCCTTTGCCACGGTGTGCCCGATGGCGCGGGGTTTTGCCAGTGTGACCTTGAAACAGGAGCGACCTCGGGCCCCATCGAGGGGCCACTCGGCCGCGCTGCCGGGGAGTGACGGGACGCGGCGTTCGGACTGCGCTGTTGGAGGCCTCCGGCGGGAGTATTTCAAAAAGAGCAACTGTGTAGAATTTGCTCTTTTTGAAATACTCATTCTTTTTTCTCGCCTGCTGGCAAAGGTCGGGCGGTTGCGGGATAAGCGGGCATGATCAGATTGCCGATAGAAGATGTGTTGGGAGAGGTGCGCGCGGCGGTGGCGGCGCGCGGCATGGTGGTGTTGCAGGCGCCGCCGGGGGCGGGCAAGACCACGCTGGTGCCGTTGGATCTGTTGGCTTCGGGGTTGATTTCCGGGCGGATCGTGATGCTGGAGCCGCGTCGGTTGGCGGCACGGGCCGCGGCAGAGCGGATGGCGGAGACGTTGGGCGAGGCTGTGGGGGCGACCGTTGGCTACCGCATCCGGGGCGAGGCGAAGGTCTCGAAGGCGACGCGGGTCGAGGTGGTGACCGAGGGGATTCTGACCCGGATGATCCAGAGCGATCCGGGGCTTACCGGCGTCGGTGCGCTGATCTTTGACGAGTTTCATGAGCGATCGTTGAATGCCGATCTGGGGCTGGCTTTGGCTTTGGAAATTCGCGGGGCTTTGCGCGACGATCTGGTGCTGGTGGTGATGTCGGCGACGCTGGATGCGGCGCCGGTGGCGGCGCTGATGGGGGATGCACCGGTGGTGACCTCGATGGGGCGTGCGTTTGCGGTTGAGACACGGTGGCTGGGGCGGAGCCCGGATGCCTCGATGCGGTTTGAGGCGGGGGTGGCCGCGTTGGTGCGACAGGCGGTTGAGGAAACCGAGGGCGGGGTATTGGTGTTTCTGCCGGGGGAAGGCGAAATCCGGCGGGTGGAGGGCATGCTTTCGGGGCTTGCGGGCTGGGAGGTGCGGCCCTTGTTCGGCGCGATGGAGTTTGCGGCGCAAAGGGCGGCTTTGGGACCTTCGGTGGGGCGCAAGGTGGTTTTGGCGACCTCGATTGCGGAAACCTCCCTGACCATCCCGGATATTCGCGTCGTGGTCGATGGCGGGCGGTCGCGGCGGGCGCGGTTTGATCCGAACTCTGGCATGTCGCGATTGGTGACGGAGCGGGTGACGAAAGCTGAGGCCGAGCAGCGGCGCGGGCGGGCGGGGCGCGTGGCTGAAGGCGTGTGCTATCGCTATTGGACGCGCGGCGAGGAAGGCGGGCTGGCGGCTTATCCTCCGGCAGAGATTGAGGCGGCGGATTTGACCGGGCTGGCGTTGGAGTTGGCTTTGTGGGGCGGCGATGTCGGGTTTCTGACTGCGCCGAATGTGGGGGCTATGGCGGAGGCGCGCAGCTTGCTGGAGGGGCTGGGGGCGGTGTCGGCTGGGCGGATCACGCCGCATGGGCGGGTGTTGGCGGCTTTGCCGTTGCATCCGCGGTTGGCGCATATGTTGGCGGTGGCGGGGCCGGAGGCGGCGGTGCTGGCGGCGGTGCTGGGCGAGCGCGATGTGTTGAAGGGCGCACCGCCCGATCTGGGCTTGCGGCTGGCGGCGGTGGCGGATCCGCGGCGGTTTGAAGCCGCGCATCCCTGGCCGGTTTTGCGGCCCGTGGTGGAGCGGGTGAAGCTGGAGGCGCGGCGGCTGGCGCGGGCGGCCTCTGGGGCCGATGCGGGGTATAGTTTGGCGCAGATGGCGGCTTTGGCCTACCCCGACAGGGTGGGTCTGCGCCGCAAGGGCGAGGCGCCGCGCTGGGTGCTTTCCGGCGGCAAGGGGGCGGTGATGGCTGCGGGCACGCCTTTGGCCGGGGCGCGGCTGATCGTGGCGACGGATTTGGATGGGGATGCGCGCGAGGCTGCGGTGAGGCAGGCAGTCAGCATCAGCGAGGCGGAGTTGCGGGCGGTTTTCGGCGACCAAATCGCGTGGCGCGAGGTTTGTTTCTGGTCGAAGCGGGACGGCCGGGTGATGGCGCGGCGGCAGGAGTGTTTTGGCGCGCTGGTGCTGGCGGATCTGCATTGGGATGCGCCTGCGGAGGCGGTGGCACGCGCGGCGCTGGAGGGGATGCGGCTGAATGGGCTGCATTTCACGGCAGCGGCGCGGCGGTTGCGGGCTCGGGTGGAACTGGCGCGGGGCGGTGGGGATGCGTGGCCGGATTTCAGCGATCAGGGGTTGCTGGATTCGGCGGAGGAGTGGTTGCTGCCGCATCTTTCGGGGGTGCGGACCGAAGGGGATTTGCGCGGTTTTGATTTGACCGAGGCGTTGAAGGCGCGGCTGTCTTGGGAGCAGGTGGCGGCTTTGGACAAGCTGGTGCCGGGGGCGTTTGAGACGCCTTTGGGTCGCCACGTGCCGATTGATTACGAGGGCGAGGTGCCGGGGATTGAAGTGCGGTTGCAGGAGATGTTTGGGGTGGTGGTGCATCCGGTGGTGGGGGTCAAACGGCTGCCGTTGCGGGTGGTTCTGACCTCACCGGGGCAGAAGACGATTCAGGTGACGATGGATCTGCCGGGGTTCTGGAAATCCTCCTATGCAGATGTGAGGAAGGATATGCGGGGGCAGTATCCTCGGCATCCCTGGCCGGAGGACCCGACGGTTGCGGAACCGACCTTGCGGGCCAAGCCTCGGGGGACGTGAGGGGTGGTCCCGCGTTGGGACCGTTTGGATTTGTGGGGGATCTCAGGGGGTTGGGTTTTGGCGTTAAGGGTGTGTTAGGGATTGGGGTTTGGCGGGGGAGTGGCGGGGTGAACCCCGCCCTGCGCGCTGCCACTTATTTGCGTGTCAGATCGGCAGCACCGCCTCCGCTCAAATCTGTTCGCAACCATTCCGCGTCTCGCGCGTTGTCTTGGCGATGAGCGGAGGGCCGAGCGGTCTTTCGCGCGAAAGGGAGATGATCATGCGGGTTATAACTTTGCCGATGATGCTGGTGGCGAGCTTGGCGGTGACGGCGCCTGTGCAGGCGCAGACCGATTTGGGGGATGTGGTTTCGGGCATTGCACAGTCTTTGATTGCGCAGGAGATGGACAAGAAGGCCTATCTGGAGGCGCAGCGGGTGAACACGGTGCGGGGGTATCGCGCCTATCTGACGCAGTATCCGAAGGGGGTTTATCGGCTGAACGCAGAGCGCGCTTTGGTGGCGCTGGGGGCCTCGGTTGGGCCGGACCCGATGCGGCCTGATCCGGGCAATCCGCCGACGGGGAGCAGTGCGGCGCAGGTCGAGGCCTCGCTGAACCTCAGCCGGACGCAGCGGGTTTTGATCCAGAAGCAGCTGACGGCGGTGGGGTATCCGACCGGGGTGGCGGATGGGCTGTGGGGCTCGAAAACCCGCGGCGCGATCAGCCTGTGGCAACGGGCGAACAAAGCCTCGGTGACGGGCTATGTGACGGCGCGGCAGGTGAATTTGATCGCGCAACAGGCGGGCGATAAGGTTCAGCCCACACCGACGGGGCCTTCGGCGGGTGATGATGTGTTGGAAGAACGCTTGCTGGGCCTGACCTATGACGAGCGGCGCGAGGTGCAGCGGCGGCTGACCGCGCTGGGCTATAACACCTATGGCATTGACGGCGATCTGGGGGCGAACTCGCGGCGGGCGCTGGCTGCGTGGCAACGCGATCAGAACCAGCGCGCGAGCGGCTATCTGACGGCGGATCAGCTGCGGTTGCTGCGGCGGCAGTCGGGTGGTTGAGGCTTTGATCTGAAGGTTTAGCGGCCGCCCTTTGGTTTGGGCGGCCTTTTTTATGGGCGGCTAGCTGCTCTGCCCGCCCTGCCCTGCCGCTTGGAACCAGCGGCGGATGGTGTCACGCTCGGACTGTTCCATGTAGCTGAGATTGGCCGGCGGCATGGCGTGGGTGAGACCGGATTGCAGGTAGATGCGTTTGGCCTCGGCGGCGATTTGGGCGGGGGTTTCCAAGACGACGCCTTTCGGGGGCCAGTAGAGGCCCTCATAGGCGGGTTCGGCGGCGTGGCACATCGCGCAGCGGCCTTGCACGATAGAGACGACTTGGTCGAAGTCTTTGACGCTGGCGTAGCTGAGGGCTGCTTGGTTGAGGGCGGCTTCTTCGGGGCGGTGACGCATCGGCGCGGTGGAGAGCCATGCGATGATCAGGAAGATCATTGCGGTGGCGAACCATGTCCAATGCGGGTTGCCCAAGCGCGCGTGTTTTGTGTTGAACCAGTGCCGGATGGTGACGCCCATCAGGAAGACGAGGCTAGCGATCAGCCAGTTGTATTCGGTGGCGAACACCAAGGGGTAGTGGTTGGACAGCATCAGGAACAATACCGGGAGTGTCAGGTAGTTGTTGTGAGTGCTGCGCTGTTTGGCGATTTTGCCGTATTTCGGGTCTGGGCTGCGGCCCGCTTTCAGATCGGCGACCACGATACGCTGGTTCGGCATGATGATCATGAAGACGTTGGCGGACATGATGGTGGCGGTGAAGGCGCCGAGATGGAGGAGGGCGGCGCGGCCGGAGAAGACTTGGGTGTAGCCCCAGGCCATACCAACGAGGATGATGTAGAGGCCGATCATCAGGCGGGTGTTGTCATCGCCAAAGCGGCTTTTGCAGATCAGGTCATA
>CAYLYV010000093.1:0-12177 GCA_964387655.1 uncultured Cypionkella sp.
GGTCTGTCTGGGGATAGGGGAAGTCCGGCCGTCAACCGATTTGTGCAACAGAGCCTATTTCTAGCAAAACACGATCCGATCGTGAAGACTTTAGCATTTCTTGAAAACCGGAATTTTTGATTTGTCTTTACATAAAAAAATCAAAGCCATAACGGTCTTTGGCAGTTTTTCCGGTATCGAGCGTGTTACTCCACTGTTTGTAATCATTTGATCGACAGTTGGAGCGCGTTTCATCGAAGTTGTATATTTTCATTAAACTATTCTTTCCTAAGTGGCCTGCAGTTTGATGGGGTGCATCCAAAGAGCTTAAGGGGATCTAACCGGTAGAGCAATGTGATCTGAGTTACTTCCTCTACGACCCGTGATCTAGACCCCGTTCCCGTTGGGCATGGGCTTCGCGTTCCAAGTCCTCGGCCTTCAACCGTTCCAGCTCCCGCGCCTTGCCCTGCCCTTCCACGTCCCATCCCTGCCATATGACAGCGAGGCGGGCGGCAATCTGTCCGGCGACAGGAGGCCCCCCTCTCCTGATATGTCGGGCAGTTGGGAGTTCAGCCAAGCCTCCAGACCGTCAAAGACTGGCCCTCGACCTGCCTGATCTTGGTGCGTTTGTCGGGGGTCAGTCCTCGCGCCGCCTTCTCGACCGTATAAAGCTCAGCAATGCCCCGGATGCTCGGCCTGAACCTGCGCTGTGTGGAATGAGCGAAATCTTGCGGCGATCCATCCCGCGCTTCACCGCTTTACTGTGGAAAGTCAACAGGTTTTCCATGCGTTTGAAAGGGCCCGGCAAGCTAACAGGTGGTGGACAAGAGTATCTGGACTGCGGGCCAGCCAAGTATATCGCCAAGGATGGTTGTCGTATCTGGCTTTATATTTTGCGGCGCTTACCAAGCGAATTTAACGCCCCCGCACGGCTTGCTCCGCCTACTTCCTTGCGTAAATATCCTCGTAGCGGGTGATATCATCCTCGCCCAAATAAGGCCCGGTCTGCACCTCGATCAGCACCATCGGCACCCGACCGGGGTTTTCCATCCGGTGCACCGCGCCCAACGGGATATAGACCGACTGGTTTTCCGCCAAAAGCTGCACGCGATCATCCACCGTGACCTTTGCCGTGCCCGCGACCACGATCCAATGTTCCGAGCGATGCACATGGCTTTGCAACGACAGTGCCGCTCCGGGATGCACATGGATGCGCTTGACCTGAAAGCGCTCGGCCAGCACCAAGGTTTCATACCAGCCCCACGGGCGGTGATCTTTCGGAAATTGCACTGCCTGTTTGGCCGCCCGCGCCTTCAGCGCCGCCACCGCCTGCTTGACGTTCTGGCTGTCAGACATATCGGCGACCATCACCGCATCGCGCATCGCCACCGCGACGATGTTCTTCAGGCCAATGCCAACCAGCTCGATATCGTCAGATTCCGCCCGCAGCAGGCTATTCTCACAATCGAGCGCGGTGACATGGCCAAAGCTTGCATTGCCCGCGCTATCTTGCGGGCTTTCCTGCCAGACCGATTGCCAACCACCCAGATCACTCCAACCGCCTTCAAAGCGCACGAGGCTGACGTTGCGGGCATGCTCCAGCACCGCAAAATCAAGCGAGTCTTCGGGCACCTTTGCCCAAGCCACCGGATCAATCCGGGTGAAGCCCAGATCAATCTCAGCTGCCAGCATCGCCGGGCGCATGGCTGCCAGAATAGCGGGCGCATGGGCGGCAAAAGCCGCAATCAGCACCGCGGCCCGCACCAGCACCACGCCTGCGTTCCACAGATGTTGTGGGTCGGCGAACAGCTGGGCGGCGCGGACCGCATCGGGCTTTTCGATAAAGCGAGTCAACTGCTGCACACCGGGGAAGCTCGTTTCCCCGGCCTCAAGCCAGCCATAGCCGGTTTCCGCACGGGTGGCTTTGATGCCAAAAATCACGATCTGCCCGGCCTCGGCAGCCACCCGGCCCAAGGCCACCGCCGCCCGGAACGCCGCAGGATCGGCAATGGCGTGATCGGTGGGGGTCAGCAGCAGCAAAGCCTCGGGGTCCTGGCCTGCGAGATACAAAGCGGCGGCCAGCGCTGCGGGGGCGGTATTGCGCGCCTCGGGCTCGATCAGGATGGCCGCAGGGGCGATGCCACAGCCGCGCAGCTGATCGCTGACGATGAAGCGAAACTCATGCCCTGTGACCACCAAGGGGGCCGCAAACCCCGGCCCGCTGAACCGCTGCGCACTGGCTTGCAACAGGCTTTGTTCGCCCAAAATCGCGCTGAACTGTTTGGGGAAACTTTTGCGCGACAACGGCCACAGCCGGGTGCCCGAGCCGCCACACAAAAGAACCGGGGTGATCATGCTGCAAACCCTTATGCGCCAGATCGGCGAAATCGCAGATCGCTTAAACCACAGTTCTTGCACACCGAGTAGAGCGTTTGGGCGGCAGGTTTTGGGTGATTGAATGGCCGTGATCTTGCAACCAAACCTAAAACACCCCGCTTTGATTTTTCGCGCAAGGCCTACAAAAAACTCCGGGCTTCATAGCCTTTTCGCGGGTAAACATGGCCGTCAAACCGGATTGTTATGCGCGACGGCTTGCCAAGACCCTGTGAAAACCACCGTTTTTGCCTGCCACTCAGCCTTAAAACCAGACTTATCCACAGGCTTGGGTGTTAAGTATGTGCTTAAATAGCAACTGTGTCTATTCGTTGGGCTGAACCTGCCAAGGTGTGCCGGTTTTGATGATGGCGTTAGCGATTGTGATCAGCCTTCGTGCGATTGCGATGATGATGAGTTTGTGCGGCTTTCCACGCTCCTTGAGTCGCTTTGCGACTGGCTTGAGAACTGGGTTGTGGCAGGCGGCTGCGAGCGCGGCCTGGAACAGCACGTGTCGCAGAGACCGTCGTCCGCTCGCAATCGCCCTCCTGCCTCGCATCGCCCCGCTGTCATGTGGGACAGGCGCCAACCCGGTCATGGCAGCGGCTTCGCCTGATGTCATCCGGCCGAGTTCGGGCAATTCGGCGATCAGCATAGCCGACGAGACTGGACCAATTCCTGGGATTGATCGCAGAAGCTTCGCCTTTGCGGCAAGAGGCTCCACTTGGGCGATAACGTTTTCGATCCGCCGTTCGATGGCATCGATCTGTGCATCAAGCACGTCTTGAAGATCATCATCCATGACCTCAACATCGGCAGAAACTGCCTGTTTCTTGCGCGCGCCGATCTGGGCTTTGAGCCGCTTGCGCATATCAACAAGCTGCCCTCTCCGTGTCGTCAAGGTTCTGAGAACACGCAGATTCTCATTTGGCAGCTCTCGCCCAACCTCAGGTCTGAATGCCATGAACCGTGCGATGAGTTCCGCATCGATCCGATCTGTCTTCGCTCGCGTGCCCCGAGATAGCGCGAAGGCTTTAATCTGTGCCGGCGGCAACTGAACGGCTATGATTTCTGCAGCAGCAAGCACAGTCCAGAGCACCCATTCCTGCCCACCCGTAGCCTCAAAACCAACTTTGACCTGACTGGGCATCTCTCGGATCATCGCGACAAGCGCAGTATGACCTTCTTCTGTATTGGGGTGCCGAAACCTCTGCTGGCCCGGAAGGCAGAACCCGTCCAGCCAATTCCAACAACGATTGTCTCAGCTATCACGTCACTCTCTCTTCCTTATGCTTCGCGGTCCCGCAGAACGGGCCGCCGTCAACTGTTCGAGACGGTGAGGAGAGGCGGGATCAGCCTGCTAGAATACGTGGTCAGGCCACAAGGTGTTTAGCGCTGTATCCCACCCCATCGCCGGTCCTGGCTGGGATCGGCGATGGGGCATCTATAGCAGGGCCGAGATACATAAGGTGTTACGCAAAATTCTCGGAAGCCTTTGTATTATAATAGAACTTCTGGACACCGGTGTGTGATAACACGAAAGACCGCAGCGTGACCGAGATTTTGAAAGACAACAGATCGCCGCTTTTGCCCGACCGCATGCAGCAGGCCGATTTCTTTGTCCGCGATATTTTCGATGCGGCCCCCAAAGGCGATATGGCCTCGATGGAGCATCCGGTGTTCTCGACCAAGCCCGATCTGAATGAACGCCGCTACGAAAATGGCCGCGCCTTCGTCAAAGTCACGCCTTCGATCAAGGGTCTGGCGACGGTGCATGACCGCGATATTCTGATTTTCTGCATCTCGCAGATTGTCGCGGCACTGAACGATGGCCGTGAGGTTGGTCAGACCCTGCGGTTTCGCGCCTATGATCTGCTGACCGCCACCAACCGCAGCACCGATGGGCGCGGCTATGAACAGCTGGCGAGCACCCGGATTGAAACCAACGTCACCACCGGCGATGTCGAGGTGCTCGATGATTTCGGGCTGATCGACCGCTACCGCATCGTTCGCGAAACCCGCGACGGGCGAATGCAAGAGGTTGAGGTCAAACTATCGGATCGGGTGTTCAACGCGGTGAAATCGCGCGAAGTGCTGACGCTGCACCGCAACTATTTCCGCCTGCGCAAACCTTTGGAGCGGCGGCTTTACGAGATCGCGCGCAAGCATTGCGGCGCGCAATCGGAATGGGCGATCGGGCTGGAAAAGCTGAAATACAAATGCCGCTCGCATTCCACCGGCAAGGAATTCAAGCGGCTGGTGCAAAAGATCGTCGAAGAAGACGAGACACATCAGCATATCCCCGATTACAGCCTGCGCATTGATGACGAAAAAGCCGTGTTCACCAACCGTCGCACCATGCCCGCGCTGATCCAGGATGATGGCCTCGCCCTGCTAGACGACGATATCTACCACGACGCGCGCAGCTGTGCGCCGGGTTGGAACGTGCATTATCTGGAACGCGAATGGCGGCAGTGGTGCAGTAAAGAGGAAATCACCCCGAAACGCCCCGAGGCGCATTTCCTCAGCTTTTGCCGGACGTGGTTTGAAAAGCGCGGACGGCGTGAGTGGCGAGCCGCGCTTAGGGATAGCCCGCTTCTTTCTGATGCCTGACCGCCAGCACCACAGCTAGATCACTCTCTAGCCGGTAAAGTACTATATAGCCGCTGTCGCCAAAGCCGATCAGCCATTCCCGAAATTCCAGATCCATCTGCTCTACCGGGCGCCCCATGCCGGGATGCTCGGCAACGATTTGCATACCTTCGCGGATCGCCCGCACGGCACGAGAGGCTGCAATTTGGTTTTTCAACGCCAGAAAGCGATGGCAGCGTTGCATGTCGTGTAAGGCCTCCGGCGTCCAGATCAGCTGTGGCATTCAGGCGGCTCTGCGTCTTGGCCCGCCTCAAGCTTTGCCAGCCAAGCATCAGCCTCGGTATGGCTGACATGCTGGCCGGTTGCCTGATAGCCTCCCCAAGCCTGCAAGGCATCCTGCCGCAGCGCTGCCCGCTTTTCCTCCCGCTCGACATATTGGGCGATGGCCTCGCGCATCAGATAATGCGCCGAGCGATGCTGGGCCTTAGCAAGCTGGCGCACCCGAGCATGTACCTCAGGGTCCAGCTTTACGGCAACGGGATGGGCGACAGACATGATATGCCCCTATAGTATCAAAAAGTAATACCATTGATAGCACAGGCCGCCCTGGCCACCAAGCAAGATCTCCGATGGGCGGGACAGATCGCGGCCAGATGCCACCGCCTTGCCCTGCGTCGCAAAATCAGCATGGTGGTTGTCTCATTCAACTGGTCCGCTACACTTCTCACTGAAGGCCCCTCAAACGGACACACGCCATGCCCCAGACCCGCATCGGCTATGCCCGCTGCTCGACCGACACCGACCACGGATTTTCCGGCAGCAACCGCGCCCGCCCCGGCCTTGATCAAGCGCTGCCGCGCGACCCAGCATCTCCTCGGCCGATTTCTTCAGGCTTTTGTCCGCCAGTTCTTCCTTGCAATGAACAGCGAAACTGACCCGAAACATACTGCCCAAAGGCCGCGATTTAGAGCGCACTGATTGGCAGCGGTTCCCATGGCTGGAACGGTGATCTGTGGTCCAAATTTGGGAACGCAGGGGCAAAGGGTGAAGATGGCAGGAAATGCCGAATGTATACAGCCCAGACTGGCAGCTCTATCAGACCGCAGCCCTAACCCCGGCTTAACCCAGCCATACTTGCCCCGTCACTCCGCGCAGGAGGCTGCCCCTTGGGGGCCTTGCAGTCCTGACCGCCCCCGAGCGCCGCGACCTCCTGGAAATCCTCGAAAATCGCCATGGGCATGCCTCCACCATCGTCACCAGCCAACTGCTCGACGAGCACTGGCACGAAGCCATCGGCGACCCAACCCAGGCCGATGCAATCCTCGATCGTCTCGGCCACAATGCCCGTAGGCTCAAACTCACCGGAGAAAGCATGCAAAAAGCCGCCGCCCGCAACTCAAGCCTTGACCTGTCAGCCCAAGCCTGACTCCATGAAGCAGTCGGTCAAACCAGCTGCCCACCTTCTCGTGGAATGGCTGCCCAAGACGCCGTGGAATTCGCAAGAGAGGGCAGCCATGACGGAAGTTACCACTATCGGCGGTGGTGTTGCTGGCGCGCAAGCATCAGTCAATGATATCGTGCTGTTCAGCTTGGCTCTGGTGGTTTTGGCGTTTTGGGTCAATGCTGATCTGCTGGGGATGGCGTAGGGCCGCAATCCGGTCTGGGCGTGGCTGCGCGCTTGCGCTAAAGCTTGGCGGCAGATGTGCGAATGGGTTTGAGATATGCAGATTGAACAGACGGCGCTGGCGGGGGTGTTGATTGTGACGCCGAAGCGGTTTGGCGATGATCGCGGCTGGTTTTCCGAGACGTGGAATGCGTCAGTGATGGCGGCGGTTGGTCTGGATTTGGGGTTTGTGCAGGACAATCACTCGATGTCGGCGGCTGTCGGCACGCTGCGGGGACTGCATTATCAGGCACCGCCTCGGGCGCAGGACAAGCTGGTGCGCTGCACGGCGGGGGTGATTTTTGATGTGGCGGTGGATTTCCGGCGCGGCTCGCAGACGTTCGGGAAATGGGTGGGGGTGGAGTTGTCGGCGGCGAATGGGCGGCAGTTGCTGGTGCCGAAGGGGTTTCTGCATGGCTTCGTGACGAAGGTGCCGAATACCGAGGTGCAGTATAAATGCACCGATGTCTATGCGCCCGATTGCGATGGCGGCGTGCGCTGGGATGATCCCGAGATTGGCATTGAGTGGGGGCTTGTCGGGCTTCCGATCTTGTCGGGCAAGGATGCGGTGGCGCCGTTGTTGCGCGATGTGGTGTCGCCGTTTGAATGGGTTGCAGCATGAAGATACTGGTGACGGGTGGGGCGGGCTTTATCGGCTCGGCCGTGGTGCGGCTGGCGGTTTCGCGCGGGCATGAGGTGGTCAATCTGGATGCGTTGACCTATGCGGCCTGTCTGGAGAATGTGGCGAGCGTGGCGGGCTCGAACCTGTACAGCTTTGAGCAGGCAGATATTCGGGATCGCGTGCGGCTGGATGAGATATTCGCCCTGCATCGCCCGGATGTGGTGATGCATCTGGCGGCGGAATCTCATGTGGATCGTTCGATTGACGGGCCGGGGGACTTCATCCTGACCAATATCAACGGCACCTATAACATGCTGGAGGCGGCGCGGGCCTATTGGGTTGGCGCTGGCAAGCCCGCCGGGTTCCGGTTTCATCATATCAGCACGGATGAGGTGTTTGGCTCGTTGGGGGCCGAGGGGCAGTTTACCGAGGAGACCTCGTACGACCCGCGCAGCCCGTATTCGGCCAGCAAGGCGGCAAGCGACCATCTGGTGCGGGCCTGGCATGAAACCTATGGGCTGCCGGTGGTGCTGACGAATTGCTCGAACAATTATGGGCCGTTCCATTTCCCGGAAAAGCTGATCCCGGTGGTGATTTTGAACGCTTTGGCGGGTAAGCCGTTGCCGATCTATGGCGATGGCTCGAACATCCGCGATTGGCTTTATGTCGAGGATCACGCCGATGCTTTGCTGTTGGTGGTGGAGAAGGGCAAGTTGGGGCGCAGCTATAATATCGGCGGTGAGAACGAGCGCAGCAACCTGCAACTGGTGCGGACTTTGTGCGGGATACTCGACGCCAAGCGGCCGAAGGCGTCGGGGTCTTATGCCGATCAGATCACCTATGTCACAGACCGACCCGGCCATGATGCGCGCTATGCGATTGATCCATCGCGTATTCGCGCGGAATTGGGCTGGCGGCCGAGCGTGACGGTCGAGGAGGGTCTTGCAAAAACCGTGCAGTGGTATCTCGACAATGAGGCGTGGTGGCAGCCGTTGCAGGCGCGCGCGGGTGTGGGCGTGCGGCTGGGGGTGAAGACGTGATCGGAATTCGCGCGCATTCCGGGACGATTGCCACGTTTAGCTTTGGGCGAAAATCGGGGTGGTGGCGGTGAAGGTTTTGGTTTTTGGCCAGACCGGGCAAGTGGCGCGGGAACTGGCGCGGCGGATGCCTTTGGGCGTTTCGGCGGAGTTTCTGGGACGCGGGCAGGCGGATTTGGCGGACCCTGCGGCTTGTGCGGCGGCGATTGCGGCTTGCGACGCGGATGTGGTGATCAACGCAGCGGCTTGGACGGCGGTGGATAAGGCCGAGGCTGAGGAAGCGGCGGCGCTGGTGGTAAACGGCGCGGCTCCGGGGGCTATGGCGCGGGCCTGTGCTGCGCGGGGCTTGCCGTTTTTGCATATCTCAACCGATTATGTGTTTGATGGCGCGGGGGATCAGCCGTTTGGGGTGGATCATCCGACAGCGCCTTTGGGGGCTTATGGGCGTACCAAGCTGGCGGGTGAACAGGCCGTGCAGGCGGCGGGTGGTCGCTTCGTCATTCTGCGCACGTCTTGGGTGGTCTCGGCGCATGGCAGCAATTTCGTCAAGACCATGCTGCGGTTGGGGGCGGAGCGCCCGAGCTTGAACGTTGTGGCGGATCAGATCGGCGGGCCGACTCTGGCTGCGGATATTGCCGATGCTTTGTATGTGATGGCGGCGGGGGTTTTGGCGGGTAAACCCGGTGGTGTGCAGCATTTTGCGGGCGCGCCGGATTGCTCTTGGGCGGAGTTCGCGCGCGAGATCATGGCGCGGGCGGGGCTGGCTTGTGCGGTGCAGGACATCCCGTCGAGTGCTTACCCGACACCTGCGAAACGCCCGCTGAATTCGCGGCTCGATTGCGGCGGGTTGGCAGCGTTTGGCATTGCGCGCCCGGATTGGCGCACGGGTTTGGACAAGATTTTGCAGGAGTTGGCGGTATGACGCGCAAGGGGATCATTCTGGCGGGCGGCTCTGGCACGCGGCTCTGGCCGATCACCATGGGGGTGTCGAAGCAGTTGCTGCCGATCTACGACAAGCCGATGATCTATTATCCGCTGTCGGTGCTGATGCTGGGCGGGGTGCGCGAGATCGCCATCATCACCACGCCGGATGATCAGGGTCAGTTCATCCGGTTGTTGGGTGACGGCAGCCAGTGGGGGCTTTCCTTAACCTATATCGTGCAACCTAGCCCCGATGGCTTGGCGCAGGCCTATCTGTTGGCGCAGGATTTTCTGGACGGCGCGCCAAGCGTGCTGGTGTTGGGCGACAATATCTTCTTCGGGCATGGTTTGCCCGAGATTTTAGCCTCGGCTGCGGCGAAAGAAGTGGGGGGGACGGTGTTTGGCTACCGGGTGGCGGACCCGGAGCGTTATGGCGTGGTGCAGTTTGATGCGCAGGGCAATGTGCAGGCCATCATCGAGAAACCCGAGGTGCCGCCGTCGAACTATGCGGTGACGGGGCTGTATTATCTGGATGGTCGCGCGCCGAAATTGGCGGCGCGGGTGAAGCCGTCGCCGCGTGGCGAGTTGGAGATCGCCGATCTGTTGGAGATGTACCGCGCCGAGGGCAGTCTGACGGTGGAAAAGATGGGTCGGGGCTTTGCTTGGCTGGATACCGGCACGCATGGCAGCCTGCTAGATGCCGGGAATTTCGTCCGCACGCTGGAGGCGCGGCAGGGTTTGCAGGTGGGCTGCCCGGATGAGATCGCCTATCGCGCGGGCTGGATTGACAAAGCCGCGCTGCTGGCGCGGGCGGATATCTTCAAAAAGAGTAACTATGGCCGATATTTAAGCGGTATTGTTGACGTTTAAGGATTCCCAAATCAGTCGCTGAGTGATCCAAGGTTGCCAAATGGGAGGCAACTTTGATCCGCACCGCCCTTACTGATGCTCAATGGGAGATCATGTGCGCCACATTGTCTTGGCCGCGCATGTGACCCCGGTCGCACCGGTCCCAATCCTCGTTTGTTTGTCGAATCGGCGCTTTGGATAGCGCGCACGGAATGCCCTTGGCGCGATTTGCCGCCAGTGTTCGGTGGCTGGAATACCGTCTTTAAGCGGTTTCGGCGATGGGTGAAGGTGGATGCATTCTATCGTATGTTCCGAGTGTTAGCAGAAGATGCCGATTTCGAATACACCATGATTGACGACACCATCGTCAAGGTTCACTGTCATGGACAGGGCGCAAAAGGGGGGCTCAACGCCAGGCCATTGGACGCTCCCGGAGTGGCATAACCAGCAAGATCATGGCCCTGACCGATGCGCTCGGTAATCTGGCCGACTTTCGCTTGCTACCCGGACAGGCGCACGACCTGCGCGGCACGGCGGGGCTGATCGAGGGATTGACCTGTGATCAACTCCTTGCCGACCGGGCGTTTGATGCCAACTGGCTGCGCGATATGCTGACAGGTGCCGGGATAAACACGGTCATCCCGCCGAAATCCAATCGCCGCTTCCCGGCGGAGTTCGACCGCGACACCTACAAATGGCGGCATCTGATCGAGAACTTTTTCGGAAAGATCAAGGAATACAGAGGCGTCGCCATGCGCTGCTGCAAAACGGATGAAAGCTTCAGTGCCTTCATCTTCCTCGCCGACAGATTTTGCGAAAAGACTGCCTGAGAACATTGGATTGGTGACGGTTTGAACGCAGATGATGGAGTCTGTCGTCCTTTCGGTTGGGCTAGCACTATCACCGCCACCATTGGGGGGTCATTCTAAACCCGCCTGCGGCCTGGGCCGCCCTTCTAAACAAAAAGCCTTCACTTGATCGCGGGGGCCGTGATGGGGTCCGTTCCGGTTGGGGGCGGAATCCTATTCTCTCATGAGCGTTTTCAGCTTTCCCGGCATAGCCGAATTACCCCGCTGGGGCGGGCTGGTCAAATCATGTAGCCTGTGCAGGCACTCGTGACGGCTGGCCGATCAAGCTCAGAACACGAACTCACTGGCGCTCAGACTGGCCACTGTGACCCCGGTCAGGGTCAACGTGTTCAGACCGACGGTGATCACCGCACTGCCTGCCACCTCGCTGAGGTGATGGGTGATCAGATCGGTGAAATCGGTGATCGCCGCGACCCCCGCCAGATCAATGAACTCATTCACTGCCGCCGTGCTGAAATCACTGATCACATCTACACCGTAAGTCCCCGAGAAGATGAAGCTGTCGCCATCCAGCCCGCCGACCAGCACGTCATTACCCGCGCCGCCAACAAGCGTATCAGCACCAGTGCCGCCGATGAGACTATTGCTCGCCGCATTGCCCGTGATCCGGTTGGCAAGGCTATTGCCCGTGCCGTTGATCGCAGCAACCCCGGTCAGAAGCAGGTTTTCAAGGTTGGGTGCCAGCGCCAAGCTGACAGAGCTGCGCACCGTATCCGTGCCCGCATTCGCGGCCTCGGAAATCGCATCACCGCCATCGGTGAAGTAGGTGTCATTGCCCGCGCCGCCCATCAGTGTGTCAGCACCAGTGCTGCCGTTGAGTATATTGTTTGCGGCATTGCCCAGAATGCGGTTGGCAAGGCCATTGCCCGTGCCGTTGATCGCAGCAACCCCGGTCAGAAGCAGGTTTTCAAGGTTGGGTGCCAGCGCCAAGCTGACAGAGCTGCGCACCGTATCCGTGCCCGCATTCGCGGCCTCGGAAATCGCATCACCGCCATCGGTGAAGTAGGTGTCATTGCCCGCGCCGCCCATCAGTGTGTCAGCACCAGTGCTGCCGTTGAGTATATTGTTTGCGGCATTGCCCAGAATGCGGTTGGCAAGGCCATTGCCCGTGCCGTTGATCGCAGCAACCCCGGTCAGAAGCAGGTTTTCAAGGTTGGGTGCCAGCGCCAAGCTGACAGAGCTGCGCACCGTATCCGTGCCCGCATTCGCGGCCTCGGAAATCGCATCACCGCCATCGGTGAAGTAGGTGTCATTGCCCGCGCCGCCCATCAG
>CAYLYV010000093.1:12277-18715 GCA_964387655.1 uncultured Cypionkella sp.
AAATCGCATCACCGCCATCGGTGAAGTAGGTGTCATTGCCCGCGCCGCCCATCAGCGTGTCAGCACCAGTGCCACCGCTGAGGGTGTCATTGCCTGCCCCTGCATCAAGGGTGTCATTGCCGGCATTGCCTAAAACGGAATCATTGCCGTCGCCCGAGGTGATGCGGTTGTCGGCCGCGCTGCCCACCAGAGTGTCATTGCCGGTCGTGGTGGTGACCCATTCGACACCCTCAAAGACACGGTTGACGCCGCCACCTACAAAGATGCCGGTTGCGAGATTGATCACCAGATCATCGCCAAAAAACGACTGGAACTCGACCCGGTCGACATCTGCGCCGCCATAGTAGTTGTCGTAGGCCTCGCCAGTGACATAGAGGAACGAGTCATTGCCCGCCCCGCCATAGATATCGTCCACGCCAGCGCCGCCGCTGACGCTATCAGCCCCGACGCCGCCGTAAATCGTATCCGCGCCCGAGGTGCCGGTGACACTATCATTGCCATCGCCCATATAGGCGATCTCGAACCCGGTGTAGAGTTCAGGGAAGTTGGTCAGGCCGGTCGCCATGTTGAAGACATAGTCGCCATCCCAAGCCCGGTGGTCGATCGCATCAGTGCCGTTTCCGCCATACATGGATTCGTCGCCGAGGCCCGAGCGGATGCTGTCATTGCCATCGCCGCCATAGACGATATCGCCCAGCGTCGAGGCTCCGGCGTCAAGCGTGTCATCGCCCAGACCCCCATAGATTGTCTCACGCAGGCTGGTGGCCCCGGTGACAGAGTCATTGCCGTCGCCCATCCAGGCGGATTCAAAATTGGTGTAGGATTCGCCGCCGAAATTGGTCAGCCCGGTGGTCATGTCGAAGACATAATTGCCGTCATAGGTGCGGTGGTCGATGATGTCGGTATCGGCCCCGCCATCCATCGTCTCGATCCCAAGCCCCGAGGTGACATAGTCATCGCCCGCGCCGCCATAGAACTGGTCGCTGCTGGTGAACGTACCAGCATAGAGATAATCAGCGCCGTCGCCGCCGTACAATGTGTCGGTGCCCGATCCGGCATACAGCGTGTCATCGCCGCCATAGCTGGACAGATAATCATTGCCGCCGTTGCCGGTCAGCACGTTGTTGAACTCATTGCCGAAGAGGAAGTCATTGCCGGCCCCGGTGGTGGCATTCTCGATGATGGTGCCGACCGCGATGGTCATGTTATAGGTCAGCCCGCCGACACTGGACAGCGTGGCGCGGTTGTTGCTGGCCGAAGACAGCGTCAGGTTGATGGTCTGATCGACGCCGTAATTTGAGAAATCCACCGTGTCGATGCCGCTGCCATCGACGATGGTGAAAGCGTTGGTATCGGCAAAATCGGCAAGGCCCGCAAAGGCCGCACTGGTGGCAGTGCTGATCGTGGTGCCGACGCCGTAGACGGTATTGCCGTTGAACGCGTTTGAGGTGCCATAGCCTTGGCCAGCATAAAGCATGTTCAGCGCGATCCAGTCCACCGCCATCGGGCTGACCAGTTGCGCATAACTATCGGTCGAAAACTCGGTGTTCTCGGCCTGATCCCAATACGACATCATGGTCTGGGCCCAGCTGTCATTGGCCCATTGCGCCGAAGTGGCATAGGTCGGGATGCCAGCACCCGCGTTGTAATTGCCCTGATGCCCTAAGCCCAAAGCATGGCCGATTTCATGCAGGAAGGTCTGGAATGTATAGCCGTTGGTGCCACCGATGTTCGAGGAACTGCCTGACCACGTGGAATTCACGTTGATCACCGAATAATCCATCACCCCGGTGGCGGCGAGTTGTTCGCCCTCATAAGCCCCTGACGAGTTGTCCTTGAAGAAGAAATCGACCTCGTCCCCTGTCGAGCCTGTCTCGACAAACGTGATGCCCAGCACTTCGCCATAAAGCGCAAAAGCCGCCCGCACCATACCGGCTCGCGCCGCCGTGATGCCGTCGCTGTCAGACTCGCTGCCATAGACCGTGTTCAGCGACCCGGCCCAGCCGGTGACATTGTAAAAAAGCACGCCACCGTTGGCCGAGCTGCCGCTGCTGCCCAAGTTGAACGAGCGCGGCGCGGCCCCGCTGAAATCGCTCCAGAACCCGGTTGTCAGATAAGTGGCCAGCGTGGACATCGAAGCCGCAGGCCCCGGCGCGCCGGGGGCGGCCTCGGGGCTGGCGACGCCCGTGGCCGAACCGGGCGCTGTGCGGGTGGGGCTCTCGGCATCAATCCGGCTGAAGCTGCTGTGACTGACGGCGGCCACGGCGATCTCATGCGGGGCGACCAGCGTCGCACTCAGCGAGAGCGGCAAACTGCTGCCCAAGCCCAGAGTGTCTGCGTCGTCCGCCGCTTGGTCTGACGGGGCCGCCGCCGCTTTGAAATGCACTGTCCCAGCCGTTGAAATCGCTTGGGCCAGAGGGGTGTTCAGGTCTAACAGCTGATCATCCAGAAAATCAGCCTCCCCCGCAGGGGCGCGCAAAGCTTGTGCCATGACATTTATCCATATGAAAATATTTGTAAAATAAGCAACCGATGCATTCATCGATGCAATAATAGTAACGGCGAGGTGATTTTTCGGCAAGATTCGTTTACAATGCTGGCAAAATCAGGCGCTAGGTCCTACTGTGCGCCCGCTCTGGCTGTTTCTGACGGTTTTCTGCCTTAACGAAAACGGCAAAGGAACCTGCGACATGTATCTGGCCAGACTGATCGCCCCAAGCCTAGTCAGCGCTGTCCTTGCGGCTTGCGTGCCGGCCACGGGCGGCTATGCTACGCCGCTGCTCCCGCCCATCTCAGGCCCCGGATCAGAGGCAGCAGAGATGACCGCCCCCTCCGAAAAACCCACATCTGGCCCTCCCACACTGGGCCCTCCCGGCTCACGCCCGCGCAGCCCGGCTTTTGATCAGGCGCAGGCGGCGCGCAACAGCACCGCCCTGATCTTGTTCCTGATCCACCACCGTGACGACCCGGCGCTGGCTTCGGTGCGCGATGTGCTGGCCAATCGCCGCCAGCCCGACAGTCGGGCGACCCTTTTGGCCACCGCTGGTCCCGAGGCCGAGGTGGTCGGTGCCTTTGATACCGCCCGACTGGCGAGCACCGCCGCCGCATGGCAAGGCTTTCTCGCCCGCTATCCGGGTCATATTCTGGCCAGCGAAGTCGGCTATTTCAGTCAGCGCTAGATCACCACGGCCCACCCACCCCCTAGCCAGTCTGCCGCTTTTCCAGCCAGCCCAAAAACGCCTTATCGGGGCTGCGCAAACGCGGGCGGCCCGAGCGGTGCCACATCTCGCGCCATTCCGCCTCCAGCCCGTAGATATCCCAGCCGGGGGCGAGGCTACGCGCGCGCAGCAAGGTGGCCTCGGCCAAGGGCCCCAATGTGGTCTGCGCCAGCGGGGCGGCCTCAATCAGCGGCGCGCGCGGGGTGACGCGCAGCAGGTCATCGGCATCCAAACTCAGCAGATAATCCGGGATATTGCCCCCTTCGATCACATCGCGCAGCATGGCGCGGAACACCCGGCGCGGGCTGTTTGAGCCCGCCTTTTTCTGCAACACCTCCAACGAGACTCGCCATTCGGGCTGCCGACCACAATGCTTGCGGGTGATCTCATACAGGCGGCGTTCCAGCGGGCGACGCAGGTTGAAATAATCCCGGTTCAGCGTGAGGACCGATTTTGCCTTGATCGCGGCAAACAGCCATTCCGACAAAGTGACGCGCACTTGGATCATCCGCCCGCCGCGGGTTTTGCGCACGATCTCCCAGTCTTCAATCAGCCCGAAACCGCGGGTCACTTCAAACTCGCCCTGCACCAGATTGGTGGTGATCCTTGTGCCCGCCAGTCGCTCGAACGCCTCACGCAAACGGCGGTAAGCATCGCCGCTGGTTTCCCGGTTGGTCGCCAGCAGCAGATCATGCGCGCGCAAATGCAAAGTGCGCGCGACTTGGCGGCCTGCGTTCAGCGCCGCCATCAACTGGCTGGTGCAATAGATCAGAATATCCTTGTCATGGATCGTCGCGCGCCCCTTCACCGAGGGCGTCACCTCAATCTCCACCCCGTTGTGCAGATAGTGCAGGATCGACAAATCCGGCCTTGTGGCCAGCGAGAACAGCGGATGCTCCATGCTGGCCAGATCGTCTTTTGGCAAAGCATCGAAGATGTCGCAGGAAAAGAAATCCGGCTGCACCGCAGCCGTCATCCCCACCGTAAAGGGAAGCGAAATAGCCATCGTCGTCTACCTGTCTGCTCTGTCGCGTCTGTCAGGTTTGGTGCCGGATTTTTCCGCTGTCACCGCATCTTCGCGATTCGTGGTTTCATTGACGCCCAGCCTAAAGTTATCCACAGCCCGCGTCCAGCACCGCCCAAATTCCGTCATCCGCAACACCCCCGCTGTCGGGGTTTCAGAGTCGCCCCCACCGGGTTTCAGAGTCACTCTATCGGGGTTTCAGAATCGCCCAAGTTTTTGCCCGACAGGCTAACTATCTGATCTTTTGGGATAATCCGGACAAAAATAGTCACAGATAATTCCTGTAACTATTTGATAACATGGTATTAACACCAAGACTGTCCAGCATGCGTTGCAAAATCCACCCATCAGCGCTGCCGAGATCGCACAAAAGGGCTATGAATAGGGTAAAAATCTGGATATGTCGTGATCTGAGTGAAGATTGCGATTTTTAGATGATCTTTATTTATTTCATGATATATACCCTCCGAGCCACCCGGAGACCCGTTATCCATGCCCACCCTTCCCGATCTGAGCCGCCTCGCCAGCGCCCTCCCCGAACCTGCCTTGGCCGAAGCCGCCCCGCCCCGGCTGATCTCGATTTGGGAGATCACCTCTTGGATTCTGCCGATGGCCCCGGAACATCTGCGCCGCGTGCTCGCCGCCAGCCCCAATCTACCGCAAGGCAGCGCTGGGGGAGAGGGCGGCACCCGCTGGTTCACCGCCGCCGAGGTCGCCACCCTGCGCGGCCATTTTAGCCAAAGCCCCCGCAAGGCGCGCTATCAACCGCAACGCCCGGCCAACAGCAAAGCCCCGCTGATCACTTTGGCCCAACCGCAGGGGCGTGCCGGACGCTCCACCGCCGCCCTGCATCTGGTAACGGCAGCGGCTTTGGCAGGCTACCGCGTGCTGCTGATCGACGCCGATCCGGCTGGCACGCTGGCGCAGGCCTTGCGGATCGGTGCGGCGCATGAAACCGGCGTACACGGTCTGATCGCCCGCTCGGCGGCCCGGCATCTGCGCCAAAGCAATGAGGCGCGGCTGGATCGTGGCGAGGCCCCCTTGGCGATGGACGCGGTGCTCAGTGCAGCACTTGGCCTGCAAGCCCAGGATCTGATCCACCCGACGCTGTGGCCGGGACTTGACCTGCTGCCCGCTGCCCCTGCCCTGATGCAGGCCGATTTGCAGATCGGGCGCTGGCGGATGGCGCAAGCCCGCTGGCAACCTTGGCGCGCCTTGGCTGCGGCTTTGGACAGCGACGGGTTGCGCAGCCGCTATGATCTGATTCTGTGCGATACCGGCCGCGGGCTTGGGCCGTTGGCGCTGTCTATGCTGGCCGCAGCGGATGTGCTGTTGGCACCGCTGCCACTGGCCCCCGGCGCGGGGCAGAGCCTGAGCGCCGGGCTTGAAGCCTTGGCGCAGGCCTTGAGCGCGGTGCAGACCGAAGCGCAGATCACCGCGCAGGCTTTGGGGCAAGCCGCACAGCCGATGCAATGGCGCAGGCTTGCGGTGCTGCCGACCCGGGCCCGCCCCGATGCCGCCGCTGTGCTGGCGGGGTATGCCGCCAAGCTGGGAGTTGCCCTGCTGCCCAGCCCGCTGCCCGAGATTGCCCAGATTGCCAATGGCACGGCGGCGCAATTCTACGATCTGGATTACCGTGAGGTCGGGCGGCTGATCTATGCCCCACAGCGCGAGGCGACCGAAGCGGCATGGCGCGGCGTGGCCGATCTGCTGGCCGGGCTTTGGGCCGAAGACAGCAGCGCGCAAAGTCAGCTGCTGCTCGGCTGAGGTTGGGTCGAGGTTTTGCCGCGAAACCTCAGGTCGTAAAACCTAAGTTTGCGCCCCGGTTAGCCAAGCCCATTAATTGCCTGATCGAAGCCAGCGACTTCCTCACCGGTTGCGCGAAAATGGAAAACACGGGCGCGGAAAGTACTGCGCGCCGTCTCGTCGCGCTGGGTTCTGGCGATCCGGCGGATGTGATCGGGGGAAACTTTATACGCGTCGGCCAATGTGGAGGCGGCTTCACCGGCCCTGAACCTGCGAGCCACCTCGATGGCGGCTTCAACCGTCAATTTCCTTCTTTCGCGCCGCATGGACCCCGCCGACATAACGTGTGTCACGTTAGGCATATCCTGCCAACGTCTTTTGACTTCGTAGCATATCTATTGCCGCCAAATAATATCTATATGCTATCGAGAAATGTTTTCGCCGCAATTT
>CAYLYV010000094.1:0-17644 GCA_964387655.1 uncultured Cypionkella sp.
GTGTTGTCACCAAACCGTTCCAGTTTGAAGGCAACAAGCGGATGAAGCAGGCCGAAGACGGCATCATCGCGCTGCAAAAAGTTGTCGATACGCTGATCATCATTCCGAACCAGAACCTGTTCCGTCTGGCCAACGAGCGCACCACCTTCACGGACGCCTTCGCGATGGCGGATGATGTGCTGTATCAGGGCGTCAAGGGCGTCACCGATCTGATGGTGCGCCCCGGCCTGATCAACCTCGACTTCGCCGACGTGCGTGCGGTGATGGATGAGATGGGCAAGGCGATGATGGGTACGGGCGAGGCTACCGGCGACAACCGCGCCGTGGAAGCCGCCGAGAAAGCCATCGCCAACCCGCTGCTGGATGAGATTTCGTTGCACGGTGCCAAGGGCGTTCTGATCAACATCACCGGCGGCTATGACCTGACGCTGTTTGAACTCGACGAAGCCGCCAATATCATCCGCGAAAAGGTCGATCCTGACGCGAATATCATCGTCGGCTCCACCTTGGACACCTCGATGGAGGGCACTCTGCGGGTTTCCGTGGTCGCCACTGGCATCGACGTGGGTCAGAACCGCGCCGAAATGCCCGCCACCCGCCGTTCGATGGCGCAACCGCTGACGCAAACCGCCCCGGCCCCCGAGCCGAAAGCAGCAGCACCTGCTCCGGTGCAGCAGCCGGTTGCGGCCCAGCAATATCAGGCCCCGGCGCAGGATCTGTTCCAGTCTCAGCAGCCCAGCTTCCATGATCACGCCGAAGACATGATGGAAGACGAGTTGCCAGCCCCGGCCTACCGCCCGGCACAGCAAGCTCCGGTGCAACAGCCGCGCGCGCAGGCCCCGGTCCCCTTGTCGCTGGACGCCGATGCAGGCAGCTTTGTCGCCCCGCGTCCGCGCGCTGCTGGCACACCGTCACCCGAGGCTTTGGCCCGTCTGCAAGCCGCGGTGTCGAAATCGCCGTCGCAAGCTGGTGCTGCGCGTCAGCCCGTGCAGCAACAACCGCAACAGCGCATGGCGGCCCCAGCGCCCGCACCGAAACCCGCCGAGCGCCCGCGTTTTGGCATCGGCAGCTTGATCAACCGCATGGCGGGTGGGGCGGCGGAACAACCGCAAGAACGTGCGCAATCCGCGCGTCAACAGCCGCCCGTCACCGCCTATGATGACGAGCAAGAACTGTCGGCAGATCAAGAGCGGATCGAGATTCCGGCCTTCCTGCGCCGCCAAGCGAACTGAGTCGGGCGCAGACAGCCGTTGACATGACCGTAACAGGCCCGGAAATATCCGGGCCTTTTGCATTATATATCAATGTCTTATACCTTTAGAATCCTGTTACACTCCGTTACAAACTGTGAGTTGAGATAACGCCCTTGCGGACTTAGATCATTGTTGCGGCCACACCTCTGGCCGAATGATGAAGGTCTCGGAGAACTCCGTTGCAATATACGCTGAAAACCACGGCTGTCTTTACCGGCTTCGGCTTGCACTCCGGTGCAGCCGTCACGATGAAGGTACATCCTGCGGCAGCGGACCACGGCATCTGGTTCGTTCGGGCGGATGTGACGGGCGATGCGCGGATTCCCGCGCGTTGGGATGCGGTTGTGCCGTCGAAACTTTGCACGCTGGTGGCCAATGCCGCAGGTGTCAGCGTCTCGACCATTGAACACGTCATGGCCGCCCTTGCAGGTTCGGCGATCAGCAACGCTTTGATCGAGATTGACGGGCCGGAAGTGCCGATCCTTGACGGTTCGGCGGCGCCCTTCGTCGAAGGTTTCCTGAACGCAGGCATCGTGAAACAAAATGCCCCCGTGGTGGCGATCCGCATCCTGCGCAGCGTGGAAGTGCGCGATGGCGCGGCCTTCGCCCGGCTGGAGCCGTCGGACATGTTGGAAATTGATTTCAAAATTGATTTCGAGGATGCCGCGATTGGCAAGCAATCGAAACATCTGAACATGTCGAACGGTGCGTTCGTGCGTGAATTGTCCGACAGCCGCACCTTCTGCCGCAACGCTGATGTGATCGCGATGCAGGAACGTGGGCTGGCCTTGGGCGGCACGCTGGAAAACGCCGTGGTGTTTGACGGCGCAAAAGTGCTCTCCCCCGGCGGCTTGCGCCATTCGGATGAACCCGTGCGTCACAAGATGCTGGATGCCTTGGGCGATCTCGCTTTGGCGGGTGCGCCGATCCTCGGCCGCTATACCGGCGAGCGGGCAGGCCATGCCATGACCAACCGTCTGCTGCGCGTGCTTTTCGCCACACCCGGCGCTTGGATTGAGCAAGATTGTGAAGGCCTTGCGGGCGGAAAGCTGCCCGGCGTTGGCGTTCATCGCGGTGATCTGCCTCTGCGCAGCTAAAACCATTCGGCAAAGCAAGAAAGCCGTTTTGCGCCTTGGATTTTTCTGTGCTACGAGGGGCGAAAGCGCGGTGAACGCGGCCCCATCTTTGGGGCCCTCGGCGCGGGTTATTGGGGTAGGCGGAAGATGGCAGGCGGACAGTCGGGCAAAGCTCTGCGGATGCTGGGTATGGTGGTGCTTGTGGCCGGTTTGGCCGCGTGTTCACAGAAAAAGCAAAATGATACTGCGGCGTTGGATAGCCTGACGGCTGAACAGCTTTACAAGCGCGGTGAGTTGGCGCTGGAAGTGCGCAAGGGCAAGAACGAAGACGCTCTGGCGGATTTTGAAGCGGTCGAGCGGCTCTATCCCTATTCGGAATGGGCCAAGCGTGCGCTGATCATGCAGGCGTTCACCCAGCATAAGAACAAGAAATACGAAGAAGCCCGCGTTGCGGCGCAGCGCTATCTTGATTTCTACCCCGGCGATGAGGATGCGGCGTATGCGTCGTACTTGCTGGCCTTGTCCTATTACGACCAGATCGACGAGGTTGGCCGCGATCAGGGCCTGACCTATCAGGCGCTGCAAGCCCTGCGCGTGGTGATCGAGCAATATCCCGACAGCGAATATGCCAAATCGGCGACGCTGAAGTTTGACCTCGCCTTTGACCACTTGGCGGCGAAGGATATGGAGATCGGGCGCTATTACCTCAAGCGTGGCAATTATACGTCCGCGATCAACCGCTTCCGCTCGGTGGTGCAGGATTTCCAGACCACCACCCACACGGCGGAAGCGTTGGAGCGGTTGGTTGAATCCTATCTCGCGCTTGGTCTGACCGATGAGGCGCAGACGGCTGGCGCGATCCTGGGCTACAACTACCAGTCCTCGCCGTTCTACCAAGACGCCTTCAACCTGTTGAAAAAACAGGGTCTGTCACCGGAAGCCAAAGGCACCAGCTGGCTGTCGCAGATTTACCGCCAGACGATCAAGGGCGAGTGGTTGTGACGTGCCTGCGCTGCGGCGCAGGCGGCTGCTTGCTCTGTAAAGGCTAGGCGATGCTGCGCAGTCTTGATATCCGCGACGTGCTGATCATTGACCGGCTGACGCTTGAATTCGCGCCGGGTCTGAACGTGCTGACGGGCGAGACCGGGGCGGGCAAGTCGATCTTGCTGGATGCCTTGGGGTTTGTGCTGGGTTGGCGCGGTCGGGCCGAACTCGTCAGGGCAGGGGCCGCACAAGGCGAGGTGGTGGCAGAGTTTGATCTGCCCCCCGGCCATGCCGCCCGTGCCGTGCTGACTGAGGCAGGCTTCGATGACCCGGATGAATTGATCCTGCGTCGCATCAACACCGCCGATGGCCGCAAAACCGCTTTCGTGAATGATCGCCGGGTGTCGGGCGAGGTGCTGCGCGATCTGTCTGACACGCTGGTGGAACTGCACGGTCAGAACGACGACCGGGGCCTGCTGAACCCGCGCGGCCACCGCAATCTGCTCGACAGTTTCGCGGGCCTTGATACGACAGTCGCCCGCAGCGCATGGCGCGCGCAGGCCCAAGCGCGCGAGGCTTTGGCTGTGGCGAAGGCCACGCTGGAACGCGCGCAAGTTGAAGAAGATTTCCTGCGTCATGCCGTGGCGGAACTTGACAAGCTGAACCCCGAACCCGGCGAAGAAGCCAGCCTCGACACCCGCCGCCGCGCCATGCAGGGCGCCGAGCGTATACGCACCGACGTGCAGCGCGCCCATTCGGCGCTGAGCGAGGGGGCCGAGAATGCCATCAGCGACGCCCTGCGCTGGCTGGAGGCGGCGGCTGACCGCGCCGAAGGCCGCCTCGATACCGCGCTCGCCGCTTTGGGCCGCGCCTTGGTGGAACTGGGCGAGGCGCAGGACGGAATTGAGTCCTGCCTGCGCGGCCTCGATTTCCGCCCCGGCGATCTGGAACTTCTGGAAGAACGCCTGTTCGCCATCCGCGCCTTGGCCCGCAAGCATGGCGTGTTGGCCGATGATCTGGGCAATTTCGCCGAAAACGCCCGCGCAAGGCTCGCCGCGATTGACGGTGGTGCTGCTGGGCTGGCCAAGCTGGAAAAAGCGCTGGCCGAGGCCGAACTCGCCTATCAGCGCGAGGCGATGGTGCTGTCCAAGGCCCGCAAAACCGCCGCCACGCGGCTGGATAAGGCGATGGCCGCCGAACTCGCGCCCTTGAAAATGGAACGTGCGGTGTTCACCACCGAAATCTCGGGCGGGGATCCAGGCCCGGATGGCACCGATGCCGTGCAATTCACCGTCGCCACCAACCCCGGCGCGCCTGCCGGGGCGCTGAATAAAATCGCTTCGGGCGGCGAACTCTCGCGCTTCCTGCTGGCGCTGAAAGTGTGTCTCACCGCCAACACCCCCGGCCTGACGATGATCTTTGACGAGATTGATCGCGGCGTCGGCGGAGCCACCGCCGATGCCGTAGGCCGCCGTCTGAAAGCCCTCGCAAGCTCTGCACAAGTCTTGGTCGTCACCCACAGCCCGCAGGTTGCGGCCTTGGGGGGGCATCACTGGCGGGTGGAAAAGCGCGTCACCAAGGGGCAAACCCTGTCCACCGTCATTGCTTTGGGCGACGACGCCCGTATCGAGGAAATCGCCCGCATGTTGGCAGGTGATCGCGTGACCGAAGCCGCGCGTGACGCTGCGCGGGCTTTGTTGGCGTAAGGTTGAGATGGCTTAGGGCAGGGCGGTAAAGCTGAGGTTCAACGCGAACCAATCAGCGGCGCCGACTTCCAAGACCGCCACCAGGATCGCGCCAAACCGCGGCAGATCGGCTCCGCTTTGATCCAGCGCCCCTGACACCGTGTAGCGTTGGCGCAGCAGGGCGTGATGTGGCCCAAGCATCCTGATCTGCGCCTTGCCAGTCACCAGACGCGCGCGGGCAAAGATGCCAGCCGCTTCTGCTGCAAAGGCGCTTTCGATCTCTTCCGGCGACTCGGCCCATAGCCCGGTCAGGCTTTGCAACGTGCCCTCCGGGGCAATCAAAGCGGCCAGACCCGCCGCATCCTGAGCGGTGAAAGCCTGCGCGAAACGGCGCGGAAAATCCTCAAGACTCATGCCGAAATCCGCATTGGATAGGGCCGGTCGGCAAGCGGGGGCAAAGTCGGCTGAATCATGCTGGCATCCTATCGCCTGCGCACTGCCTTGCCAATCGACGCAGCAATCCAAAGCAGGACTTGGCGCGGCTAGGCATAGCTTTCGGCGGATTTACGTCGCCGCCGCCTGTGCCATCGCCACGGCCAGATCGCCATAGCCAGTGAAGCGCCGTTCATAGGCCAGCCCCAACCGCCGCGCGCAATCCTCGGCCTTGGCGTCCAGCGCCGGATCATTGGTCTGCGCCTGATAGACCAGCTTGGTGTAATTGCCGAAATACATGTCGCGCAGCTGCGGATGCTTGTCCAACCCCATCGGCCGCCAGACAAAGGCATCAAACTGCCGCACTAGAAAATCGGTGAGATAAAACGCGGTGAACTCATCAGGGTGCGCCGCGAACACGTCATTGCCTTCAAAGAAGGAATAGCAATGCGGCCCCTCAATCATCTCGACACCCAGGGCCCGGCAGCGCTCTGCCAACAGCCCGCCCGTGCCGCAATCGGCATAAAGCACGAACATGCTGTCATAATCGCCACGCTGCGCTTCCACCGCGCCCGTCACCGCTTCGGTGATCCGATCAGGATAAAGGTGCAAATTGGCGGGCAGGCATTGCAGATCCAGATGATCCCAGCCATTCAGCCGCTTCAGTGCCAGCACCTCATGCGCCAGCGCGCCACAGGCAATCAGCAGCACCCGGCCCTGATGTGTCGGGGCCAGACCTTCAGCGGTCAGTATATCATCACTGATCAGTGCCATCGCAAGGTGCGGACGAACAGCGCAAGGCACAGGGCCAGCAGCCCAAGCCAGACAAACGACAGGCCAGCCACCTGCACAACGGCAATCGAGGCTGCGGCGGCTAGGATAACCCCGAAAATCAGGGCCAGAAAGGTTGGGAGCGGCATGGCATCCTCCTTATGATCCTTTCAAGGTGGCAATTAAAAAGCCCCGGGGCAAGACCCCGAGGCTGTCACACAACAATTAAGGTCGAATTAAGCGGTCAACTGATTGTGCTTGCGCAAAACCAAGGCTTTGGCGGTTTCCACGGCCACAGCGGCGTCACGGCAATAGGCATCCGCGCCAATCGCCTTGCCGAATTCTTCGTTCAGCGGCGCGCCGCCGACCAGAACGATATAGTCCTCGCGCATGCCCTTTTCTTTCATCGTGTCGATCACGACTTTCATATAGGGCATCGTGGTGGTCAGCAGCGCCGACATGCCAAGGATATCGGGTTTTTCTTCTTCCAAAGCCGCGAGATATTTCTCAACCGAGTTGTTGATGCCAAGGTCGCGCACTTCAAAGCCAGCGCCTTCCATCATCATGCCGACAAGGTTCTTGCCGATGTCGTGGATGTCGCCCTTGACGGTGCCGATGACCATCTTGCCCATACGCGGAGCACCCGTGGCGATCAGCAGCGGCTTCAGGATGAACATACCGCCCTTCATCGCATTGGCGGCCAGCAGCACTTCCGGCACGAACAGGATGCCATCGCGGAAGTCAGCGCCGACGATGGTCATGCCGGCAACCAGTGCCTTGGTCAGCACGTCATAGGGCGCCCAGCCGCGTTCGATCAGGATGTTGACGCCATCCTCAATCTCTTCCTTCAGCCCATCATAAAGATCGTCATGCATTTGCAGGACAAGTTCGTCATCGGAAAGATCAGCGAGGATGATTTCGTCGTCGGCCATCTGGGAACTCCTTGGGCGGTTGTCTGTGTGATGAGGCCAAAGCCCGCCCGACACTTTGCGAATAGCGACATGCGCCAACAGAAAGCCGACTTTGTGCGACAGGTACAGCAGAAATCGCTTGGGATTGTTCGCTTTTTGTTCTAGTTTGGGGGCATGGATAAGCCAGAGAGCACAATCATGCCCGGCGTGCGCCCGCGCGGGCGCGGCGCATTGGGCAATGCGGTGGGGCGGTTTGAGGGTGCCGCGCGGCTGGCATTTGAAGACGGCTGGGAGCCACCGGAAGAACGGGTGTTGCGCACCGAGGTGCGCAGGGAAGTGCCGCGTTCGGCGATCAGCTACAACACTTCGCCCGATCTGCCGTTTGACCGCTCGATCAACCCCTATCGCGGTTGCGAGCATGGCTGCATCTATTGCTTCGCCCGCCCCAGCCATGCGTTTCTGAACCTGTCGCCGGGGCTGGATTTTGAAACCAAACTGATCGCGCGTCCGGGGATTGGCGCGGTGCTGGAAAAGGAGTTGCGGGCGAAATCCTATAAGGTCGCGGTGATGGCTTTGGGCACGAATACCGACCCCTACCAACCCATCGAGAGTGAATATGGCGTGATGCGCGAAGTGTTGGAGGTGCTGCGGGCCTTCAAACATCCGCTGGCGATCACCACCAAGGGCACGCTGATCGAACGCGACATTGATCTGCTGGCCGAGATGGCAGGGCAGGGTCTGTGTCGGGTGGGGGTTTCGGTGACCACGCTCGATGCTGATCTGTCGCGCAAGATGGAGCCTCGGGCGGCAGCCCCCAAACGGCGTCTGCTCACGATCACGCGCCTCGCGCAAGCGGGCATCCCGGTGCGGGCGATGGTGTCGCCGATGATCCCCGGCCTGACCGATCACGAATTGGAACCGATCCTGGCCGCAGCCCGCGATGCCGGGGCGACGGCGGCGAGTTACATCTCACTGCGCCTGCCGCGTGAGGTGTCGCAACTGTTCCAGGATTGGCTGGCCGAACATGTGCCCGATCGCGCCGCCAAAGTGATGGCGCGGGTGCGCGAGCTGCATGGTGGCATGGATTACGACCCGGCCTTCGGCAAACGGATGCGCGGCGAGGGGCCTTGGGCCGATCTCTTGGCGCGACGGTTTCGGGTGGCGGTGGATCGGTTGGGGCTATCAGTAAAGCTGCCGCCCATCCGCTGCGATCTGTTCACGCCCCCGGCGCGGGGGGGCGATCAGCTCAGCCTGTTCTGAAACCCAGGATCTCCTCCGCGCAACCGATTTCCGATGCGGAAATCGTGCCGGAATTTCTCAAATTCCGGGGCGCTTTGCACAAGCGCCCCGCATTCCCATCAGCCGCGTCGATTGCGCCGCTCGCGCTTCGGATCCCCCGAGGTATCGCCGGTGCCGTCTGAGGCCGAAGAAAACGCCCCCAGTTTGGCGGTGATGTCCTCAGGCGTCGGCAGCGGACCCTTCGGCGTGTTCTCCAATGCCGCCCGCATGGCTTTCAGATGCTCCGGCATGGTGCCGCAGCAACCGCCGATGATCCGCACTCCGGCGTCGCGGGCGAGCACCGCATATTCGCCCATCAGTTCCGGCGTGCCGTCATAATGGATATGGCCGTCGTGATACTTCGGAATCCCGGCATTGCCCTTGGCAATCAACGGCCGATGGGTGCCAGTGGCGGCAAACCCCAGCACCGTCCGCATCAGATCCGACGCCCCGACACCGCAATTCGCGCCAAAGGCAATCGGCGGATTGGCCAGCTTTTCGACCATCTCGGCCATCGCCGCCGAGGTCATCCCCATCATCGTCCGCCCAGCGGTGTCAAAACTCATCGTGCCACACCACGGCATCCCCGCCAAAGCCGCAGCCTCTGCCGCCGCCGCGTATTCTTCGGGTGCCGACATGGTCTCGACCCACAGCACATCCGCGCCGCCGTCTTTCAGCCCCTCGGCCTGTTCGTGGAACATCTCGACCGCGACGCGATGGGTCAGCGTGCCCATCGGTTCAAAAATATCGCCCGTCGGCCCGACCGAGCCCGCAACCATCACCACGCGCCCCGAGGCATCGGCGATCTCGCGCCCCAAGGCGGCTCCCACCCGGTTCAACTCGTGCACCCGGCCTTGGGCTTGGTGCAGCTTCAACCGGCTGGCATTGCCGCCAAAGGTGTTGGTCAGGAAAATATCCGAGCCCGCATTCACCGCATTGCGATAGAGCGTGCGGATATTGTCGGGCTTGTCGGTGTTCCAGAACTCCGGCGGCTCGCCAGATTCCAGCCCCATGTTGAACAGATTGGTGCCAGTGGCGCCATCGGCCATCAGCCAATCGCGGCTGGCAAGCAGTTTCGAAAGTGCGTCTTGGGCCATGGCATCCTCGTCCATTCACAACAGAAGCGTGAGTTTCACTTTGACCGTGTGTTTGCCACGCAGGGCAGGGCGAGGCAAATCTATAATCCTCATAACACTATGCAGCGCCGCACATGTTGGCATAAGCAAAGGGCCGCGCCAGCGATGGCAGCGGCCCTGTTCTGGCATCACGGTTGCGAAAGCTTAAAACTCGTTCATCAACTCGGCTTTGGCCACCACCAACAGTTCGGCCATCTTGGCGCGCACCGCATCGGCGCTCGACAGGCTGCCCAGATCGGCCGCGACCTTATGCACCACATCCTCGATGCCAGCTTTTTCGAAATCGGCATGTACCACCGACATCGCATAATCTGCCGCATCATCACCGGATTTGCCCAGCAATCCCGCCGCCCATAAGCCGGTCAGCTTGTTGCGTCGCGCCTCGGCCCGAAACTGCATCTCGGCATCATGGGCGTATTTGGCCTCAAAGGCGTGTTCGCGGTCGTCAAATGTGGTCATGGCTGGCCCTCTGGGTCATGGAAAGTTACCCTCCATATGCCCATGACGCGCCCGCCGTTCAAGATAAAAAGCCATAGGCCCGGCTGCGGCCTTTGGTCTTGCGCTATCGGCCAGCAGCGCCCAAGCCTTGCCCCCGCAGGCGGCATCGCATATAGGCTCGACAAAAGGGCAGGGGTGGCGTTGGCCGCCCCCGTTACCTATTGGCATCGGAGCATTCATGGCGCGCAGGAAGAAGGTTTACGAGGGCAAGGCGAAGATCCTGTATGAAGGACCGGAACCGGGCACTCTGATCCAATATTTCAAGGACGATTCCGCGCCCACCGCAGCCGAGGCCACCCCGGCTGCGGTCGAAGGCAAGGGCGTGTTGAACAACCGTCTGTCAGAGTTTTTCATGTCGGGGCTGAATGCCATCGGGGTTCCGACGCATTTCATCCGCCGGGTGAACATGCGCGAACAACTGGTGCGGATGGCCGAGATCATTCCGCTGGAAGTCGTGGTACGCAACTTCGCCGCTGGCGAGATTTCTGAACGCTTGGGCATCCCCGAAGGCACGCCCTTGCCGCGTCCGATTGTCGAATATTACCTGAAGGATGACCGCCTTTCGCTGCCGATGGTCGCCGAAGAACATATCGTCGCCTTCGGCTGGGCCACCCAGCAGGACCTTGATGACGTGATCGCTCTGGCATTGCGGGTGAATGATTTCATGTCCGGCGTGATGCTGGGCGTCGGCATCCGTCTGGTCGATTTCCGCATCGAAGTCGGGCGGATTTGGGAAGGCGACTACATGCGCCTGATCGTGGCGGACGAAATCAGCCCCGACAGCTGCCGGTTGTGGGATCTGCGTGGTCTGGTGGATCGCGGCGACGGTCAACCGATCCCCGAGCCCGGCCCCTTGCCCGATGTCTACACCGAACTCGCGCGGCGCTTGGGCGTGTTGCCCTCGAACGTCACGCATACGGTGAAGCCGACACTGATCAATTAAGCAGAATCTTCTATCTGTTTCTGGTCATCCTCTCTGCACAAATATCCTGGGGGTCTGGGGGCTAGCCCCCAGTGCGGCGGTTCCAACCGCGCGCGATACGCCGCATCCACACTTGTCGAACCCGCCCGATCAGGCTAAGGGGGCGCAACCCCCAATTTCGGAGATTGCTATGAAAGCGCGCGTCACGGTCATGTTGAAATCCGGCGTTCTGGATGTGCAGGGCGAGGCGGTGCGCCACGCGCTTGGCACGCTGGGCTTTGCCGGGGTGAATGGCGTGCGGCAGGGCAAGGTGATCGAGTTGGATCTGGCCGAGACCGATAAAGCGGCGGCAGAGGCTGCTGTCAAAACCATGTGCGAAAAGCTGCTCTCGAATACTGTGATCGAAAGCTACCGCGTCGAGTTGATCTGACATTCCGACCTTAGAATGAGGGTTAATGTTTTATGAACGCTCATCGCTAACACATTGAAAACACTTGGGCCGCCAGAGTGTCCACGCGTGGACACTCTCCCTAAGCCCTCCATTCGGCAACAAGGGGGCTTTTTCATGCGCGCCGCAGTCATCCGCGATTATAACGCCGACCTTTCCCTCGAAACCGTCCCCGATCCCACCTGCGAAGCCGATGGCGTCGTCCTGAAAACCCTCGCCTGCGGCATCTGCCGGTCAGACTGGCACGGCTGGGTCGGCGAGCATCCAAAAGTGAAGCCGGGTGCGATCCCCGGCCACGAATATTGCGGCGAAGTGGTCGAATCCGGCCCGCTTTCCAAGTGGAAAATCGGCGACCGCGTGATCGCCCCCTTCATCCTGTCCTGCGGCGCCTGCCCGGAATGCCAGTCCGGCCAGACCACGATCTGTAAGAACCAGCGCGTCCCCGGCTTCGGCGAGCCCGGCGCCTACGCTGAATATGTCAGCGCCCCCCACGCCCATAACCTCGCCCGCCTGCCCGACAGCCTGACCCCCGCCTTGGCCGCAGGTCTGGGTTGCCGGGTGACGACGGCTTGGCACGCCCTGACCGGCCGCGCGGCGGTGCAGGCCGGCGAATGGCTGGCGGTGCATGGAACCGGAGGGATCGGCCTGTCGGTGCTTTTGATCGGCCGCGCCTTGGGTGCGCGGGCGATCGTGGTTGATGTGGTGCCAGAACGGCTGCAGCACGCATTGTCTTTGGGGGCCGAAGCCGCGATTGATGCCCGCGCAGGCGACGCGGCTGCCCAGATCGTTGAGCTGACCCAAGGCGGCGCGCATGTCAGTGTCGAGGCTTTGGGGATCGAGGCCACCACCAACGGCTCGATCGAATGCCTGCGCCCGCTGGGGCGGCATGTGCAGGTGGGGCTGCCTGTGGGTCATACGGCGCGGATGCAGATCAACATGAACGCGGTTTATATGAAGCAACTGGCGCTTTATGGCACGCGCGGCATGCCAAGCTGGCGCTATCCGTCGTTGCTGTCTATGATCGAGTTGCGGCGGATTGATGTGCGCCCGATTGTGGCGCGACAGGTGGGGCTGTCGCAGGCCAGCGCGGAGCTTCGCATGTTCAACGCCCCGATGCCGCCCGGTGTGGCGGTGATCACCGACTTTACCGGCTAGGCGATTTTCGCGCGAAAATCGTGTACGGAATTCGCGCGAATTCCGCGCTGTGGCGGCAAGGGGATTTTTGGCTGGAAGCATCGCGCGGATTGCGCTATGCGCGGGCTATCCCAATCTCTCGGAGTGCTGCCCATGAAAGCCGCCGTCGTCACCTTTCCCGGATCAAACTGCGACCGTGATCTTGCCGTGGCGTTTGAGCGCGCGGGGTTTGAGGTCTCTCGGGTCTGGCACAAGGACACGGCGCTGCCGGCGGGCACCGATGTGGTCGGCGTTCCGGGTGGCTTTTCTTTCGGCGACTATCTCCGCTGCGGTGCGATTGCGGCGCAGTCGCCGATTGCGGCGGCTATTCGCAGCCATGCAGACCGGGGCGGTTATGTGCTGGGGATTTGCAACGGCTTTCAGGTGCTGACCGAGATGCAGCTGCTGCCGGGGGCCTTGATGCGCAATGCGGGGCTAAAATTCATCTGCAAAACCAGTGGCTTGCAAGTGGCCACCACAGACAGCGCTTTCACCAACACCTATACCAAGGGCCAGCAGATCGCGGTGCCTGTGGCGCATCACGATGGCAACTATACTATTGATGCCGAGGGTCTGACCGCCCTGCGCGCCGATGATCGCATCGCTTTCACCTACACCCAGAACCCCAATGGCGCTGCGGCTGACATTGCGGGCGTGCTCTCGGCCAACCGCCGGGTGCTGGGGATGATGCCGCACCCCGAGCGGGTGGTGGACGCTCGTGCAGGTGGCACCGATGGTGCGGCCTTGTTTGCCAGCCTGATGGGCGGGATGGCGCTGGCCTGAGTCCCTTCGGCTTGAGGCCGGGCTTGGGCAGGCATAAACTTGACCGATGCAAAGCCGCAGCCGATCCAAACGTATTTCAGATGCAGCGCCGGGGAAATCCTGGCGGATCAGGCTGGCTGCCACCCTGTTGATTCTGCTGGCAATCGGTGTGGTGTTGATCACCAACCGCTGGCTGTCGGAACGCTTTACTGAGACCACCCGCAACCGGGCCGAACTGCGCTTGGCCCTCTATTCCGGCAATATGCTGTCGGAAGTGCAGCGCACGGCGGTGGTGCCGCTGTTGCTGGCCGATGATCCGGCGATTCGCGACTCGTTGAAGAAGAATTCCTATTCCCGCACCACCTTGCGGCTGATTGAGGTGCAAAAGGAAATCGGCGTCGCCTCGATCTTGCTGTTGGACAAAGATGGCTGGACGGTGGGCGCGACCAATCGCAATCTGCTCGGCACCTCGCACCGCAATGATGGCTATTTTGTCGATGCCAAACGCACCAAAGACACGGTGTTCTCGGTCACGCCACAGCCCGGCGGCGCCTATGATTTCACCTATTCACGGGTGATTGAGGCGGATGGTCAGGTGCAGGGCGTGATTGTGGTTGCGGTCGATATGATGAAGCACGAGCGCGCTTGGGCGGGGTTGCAGGATGCGGTTTTGGTGGCCAATTCCGAAGCCACCGTGATTCTTGCGACCGAGCCTTCGTGGCGCAGTAAGCCGGTGGCGCAGGCGCTTTCGCCGACCGACAGCCCCTCGGCCTTGGACCGCGCCTTGAAGGGGGCTGCGGATTGGGCGCAGAATCCGCCGGATGCTTACGTGTCAGGTGAGGCGGTGCTGCGCACCGAGGCGCGGGTGCCGTTTCAGGGCTGGAAGATGGTCACCTTCACCGCTTACGATTCGGTGCGCGAGCGGGTGAACGGGGTTATTGCCTTGGAAATCATGGGCTTCGCGATTTTCACGGCGCTGACGTTCTATGTGCTGTCGCGCCGGGCTTGGTCGCAATCGGTGTCGTTCCAGAGGGAATCGGCGGAATTGCGGTTGCTGAACGCGCGGCTCAGCCGAGAGATTGCCGAGCGGGAAAAGGTGCAGAAAACGCTGGAAGTGGCGGAGCTGACCTTGGCGCAATCCTCGAAACTCGCGGCTTTGGGTGAGATGTCTGCGGCGGTCAGTCATGAGTTGAACCAGCCCCTCGCGGCGATGAAAACCTATCTCGCGGGCGCGCGGCTGTTGTTGCAGCGCAAGCGGCCGGATGAAGCGCTCTCCAGCTTCCAGCGCATTGATGATCTGATCGACCGGATGGGGGCGATCACGCGGCAACTCAAATCCTATGCCCGCAAGGGCGGCGAGGCGTTCGAGCCTGTCGATCTGCGCGCCTGTATCTCGTCGGCGCTTGCGATGATGGAACCACAGTTGAAGCAGCGCGTTGTGAAAATAACCCGTACTGTTCCGCGTCAACCGGTGATGGTGATGGCGGATCGGCTGCGATTGGAGCAGGTGATTATTAATTTGTTGCGAAATGCGCTGGATGCCACCAAAGACACGCTCGATCCGCAGATCGACCTCTTGTTGACGGTGGGCGAGAGCGCCACCTTGGCGGTACGCGACAACGGCATTGGCATTGGCGATATCGGCTCGATTTTTGAGCCGTTCTACACCACGAAAAAGCCGGGCGAGGGCGTGGGCCTTGGTCTGGCAATCTCCTCGGGCATTGTCACCGATCTGGGTGGCCGTCTGACGGCGCATAACGCGGAAAACCGTGGCGCGGTGTTCGAGGTGCAACTGCCCCTGTTGGGCAAAGAAGCAAAAGCAGCGGAATGAGGACGGCATGGCACGGGCGATGAAAGTGGCGATTGTGGACGACGAGGCGGATATGCGTGCCTCGATCAGCCAGTGGCTGGCCCTGTCGGGGTTTGACACCGAGACATATGCGAGCGCGGAAGAAGCGTTGAAGGCTTTGGGGCCGGAATGGCCGGGGGTTGTGGTCTCGGATATCAAGATGCCGGGCATGGATGGCATGGCGTTTTTGAAACGGTTGATGGGGATGGATTCCGGCTTGCCGGTGATCCTGATCACTGGCCACGGCGATGTGCCGATGGCGGTGGAGGCGATGCGGGTTGGGGCCTATGATTTTCTCGAAAAGCCGTTCAACCCGGACCGGATGACCGAACTCGCCAAGCGCGCGACAATGGCGCGGCGGCTGACCTTGGACAACCGGGCCTTGCGGCGTGAATTGTCGGATGGCTCGATCCTGATGAAGAAACTGGTCGGGGCCAGTCCGGCGATGGAGCGGCTGCGCGAGGATATTCTTGATCTGGGCCAAGCCGATAGCCATGTGTTGATTGATGGTGAAACCGGGACGGGCAAGACCTTGGTGGCGCATGCCTTGCACGCTGTTGGGCCGCGTGGGTCGAAGAAATTCGTCACGGTGTCCTGTGCGGCGTGGAGCGAGGATCAACTGGCGGCCAAGCTGTTCGGGCCTTCGGAGGATGGCAACCTGCCTTTGGTCGAAGAAGCCCGCGGCGGGACCCTTTGCCTTGAGGATATCGAGGCGCTGAGCCATCCGCTGCAATCGCGGCTGCTGACGTTGATCAATGAGCAGGGGATGCCGCCGGAAACCCGCATCATCGCGATCTGCAACGAACACGCGCCGGACAAGACGCTGGAAGACGTGCTGCGCTCGGATCTGTTCTACCGCTTGGGCGCGATGACGATCATCTGCCCGCCGCTGCGGGCGCGGGGCGAGGATATTTTGACGCTGTTCACCCGGTCGTCTGAGCAATTCGCCGAGGAATACGGCTGCGATGCGCCGCAGGTGACGGCACAAGAAGCCGCGCAACTGCTGCAAGCGCCGTGGCCGGGCAATGTGCGGCAACTGGTCAATATCGCGGAACGCGCCGTGTTGCAGAACCGGCGCGGCTCGGGCTCGATTGCTTCGCTGCTGATGGCGGATAACGAGGCTTCGGGGCCGGCGCTGACCACCGAAGGCAAGCCGCTGAAGGATTATGTCGAAGCCTTCGAGCGCATGTTGATCGACAACACCATGCGGCGGCATAAGGGCAGCATCACCGGCGTGATGGATGAACTCTGCCTGCCACGCCGGACGCTGAACGAGAAGATGGCGAAGTATGGCTTGCAGCGGCAGGATTATGTGTAGGGTGGGTTTGTAACCCACCGTGCGCGTGCCGGGCGCGGGCGGTGGGGGGGAACCCCACCCTGCGCTTCACATCCAACGTAAATCACCCATTGTCATCGCCGCCCGTTTCCCGTTAGGGTTACAGTCAAGCGATTTCTATCGCCAAAGAATTCTCTGCCTCTGCAATCTGGCGCGCTTGCAGCGCCGAAAACCGGGGTGGTCGGATCGACCGCAAGGTCGGATTATTGCTCGTAAGTGACTGATAAAACAGGACCAAACCGGGCTTTTTTAGGTGGGCGGCGCAAGCTGTCCAAACGTGAACCGCGATGATGTGCGCGACATTGGCAATTCAAGGCGAGGGGTGCCCACCGGGCACAGCCCGCCTATTTGCGTTGCGCGCAGCCGCCCGAACAAGCCGCCTCTTTGTGTCAAACACCCGCTTTGGTCCGCCAGGCGGGTTTTCGCATGACAGGCGCAATGGATTGATATGTCAAAGAAAATGCTTATCGACGCCACCCATGCCGAGGAAACTCGGGTTGTTGTGGTCGATGGAAACAAGGTCGAAGAATTCGATTTTGAAACTGTAAACAAGCGCCAGCTTGCCGGAAATATCTACCTCGCCAAAGTCACGCGGGTAGAGCCTTCGCTGCAGGCGGCCTTTGTTGAATATGGCGGCAACCGTCACGGTTTCTTGGCTTTCGCCGAAATTCACCCGGATTATTACCAGATTCCGGTGGCTGACCGCAAAGCCCTGCTGGACGAAGAACGCGCCTACAACCGCGCGCAGGATGAAGAAGACAACCGCCGCTCGCGCCCGCGCCCGAAGCCGCAACAACAACAGCGCCCACGCGCGGAGGCTGTTGACGGCGACGCTGTGCAATCTGCCGCGATCAGCAGCATGGACGTTGTGGACCTTGGCGAAGAAACCGGCGCGGATGCGCTGGTGCAATCGGCACCCGCTGAAGTGGTGGAACAGCCGCATCACGACCACGATCATCACGACCACAGCCACACCCACAACGTCGCCTCGGTGGATAACGAGGACGGCGAAGCGGTGTTCCGCTCGATTGATCACGCCTCGGACACCGATGACGAGATCGAATCCATCGCTGAAGAAGATGTGTCGGAAGAAATCCCGGCCCCGCGCAAACCCCGCGCCCGCCGTTAAA
>CAYLYV010000094.1:17654-18565 GCA_964387655.1 uncultured Cypionkella sp.
GCAAAATCTCCAGTCATGTCGTTATAAATTCAAGGAATCTATCAAGGTTCGCCAGATAATTCTGGTGCAGGGGGTCAAGGAAGAGCGTGTCATCAAGGTCGCGGCATTGGCGACCTATATGTCCCTGGCTGGCTGCTATTGCGTGCTGATGCCGAACACCGCACGCGGCGGCGGGATTTCCCGTAAGATCACCCAAGCCGCTGACCGCAAAAAGCTGAAAGAGATCGCGACCGAGATCGAAGTGCCGGAAGGCGCGGGCCTGATCATTCGGACCGCTGGGGCCAAGCGCACCAAGCCCGAGATCAAGCGCGATTACGAATATCTGATGCGGCTGTGGGAACAGATCCGCGAATTGACCCTGAAGTCGATTGCGCCCGCCGCGATCTACGAGGAAGGCAACCTGATCAAACGCACGATCCGCGATCTTTACAGCCGCGAGATTGATGAAATTCTGGTCGAAGGCGAGGCGGGTTACCGCACCGCCAAGGATTTCATGCGGATGATCATGCCAAGCCACGCCAAATCGGTGGTGCGCTATGATGATCCCACGCCGCTGTTCGCGAAATATCAGGTCGAAAGCTACCTTGGTGGCATGTTCAATCCGACCGTACAGCTGAAATCCGGTGGCTATATCGTGATCGGTATCACCGAGGCGCTGGTGGCGGTTGACGTGAACTCTGGTCGCGCCACCAAAGAGGGGTCCATCGAGGACACCGCTTTGAAGACCAACCTTGAGGCCGCCGAAGAAGTCGCACGTCAGTTGCGTCTGCGCGATTTGGCGGGCCTGATCGTGATCGACTTCATCGACATGGAAGAGCGTCGCAACAACGCCGCCGTCGAGAAAAAACTGAAAGATAAGCTGAAAACCGACCGCGCACGGATTCAGGTGGGGCGGATTTCCGGCTTTGGCC
>CAYLYV010000095.1:0-9436 GCA_964387655.1 uncultured Cypionkella sp.
CTGGTGGTTTGCACGCGATCGGGGGACGAGGTGATTGTGATCCGGGGCGACGATCGGGCCGTGGTTCCGGTGCGGCGGGTGGTGCCTGTGGATGCGACTGGGGCGGGCGATCAGTTCGCGGCGGGGTTCTTGTATGGGATGGCGACGGGGCGGTCTTTGGAGACTTCGGGCCGGATGGGCTGCGTGGCGGCGGCGGAGGTGATCGGGCATTTCGGGGCGCGACCCGAGGCGAATTTGGCGGATTTGTTTGCGGGTGAGGGGTTGATTTAGGACGGTCCCAACTCGGGACCAAAATTGTTCCACATAAATCAATGGGATGACACTGGCGTTTTAAGGGTTTGTTAAGGTTTTGCTGTGGGTTGCGGCTTAGGCCGGATTCGGGCATGACCTATGGCTACACTGTTGGATATGAGGCGACACGATGGATTACGGCAAATCGGGCAATCCCAAGGGCGACAAGAACGTCCCCAAGCACCGGGTTGGCAAGGGCCTCGGAGCTGAGAAATCGGCGACGGGCGGCAAGGCCAGCAAAGAAGAACTGGTGGCGCGGATGAAGGCTGCGGCGGCGGAGAAGGCTAAGAAGTAGGGATGGTGGTGGAGCGCGGAAGCGCGCCCTACGATCTGGTAGCTTCCGACGGGCAGTTATGTCGTCGGGTAGATCATCGCCAGAATAGCGTTTGCAAGTGGCTCAATGTTCCCGCGAAAGCTTGCGATCATCGCTGCCATGAATGGGCTTGGATCGAGCCGCTTCTCGTCCATTTCAAAGTCTGACCGGTTCAAAAGCACCGTCAGAAAAGCCAGTTGGCACCGGCCATTGCCCTCGCGAAACGGATGCACCGCATTGATCTCACCGATGTAATGCGCAGCTCGGGTGGCGAAGACCTGAGGAGATGATGTTGCCGTCAGATAATTTTCGGCGGCTAATTCGGAAAAAATTCGCTGCATTTCAGCTTCAATAAATTCGGGATAGCAGAACCAGTTGCCGCCCTTGCCCGTGCGAATTGTGCGAAAAGAGCCGGCCCAATCATAGACGTCCTGAAAGAAATGGCGATGGATGGCTTGGAAATACTTGTGGTCCAATGCCCCAGCGGGCAGCGGTTCGTCAGCGCGGGTCAGAAACATCAGTTGCTCGAATTGGTCGAGATCGTCCTGATTGCGCAGATTGGCCCTGTTGCGCAAAACCTGAGTGTCGGGGGTAGCAGAGTGGATCATTCTGCGTATGGTAGCGAGTCATTCGCCAGATTTTGCCCGGAAGGTTACGGTGAGGGCAGCACGCAGCGCATCTCCATGAAGGCCGCCGCTTTGAAGTTGGTTTAGCCGCGCAGCGGAGGCTGCACTGAGCGCCATGCCTTCAACCTCAGCAAATTTCTTAGCTTTGGATTGACCCAAAGGCTTACTTTGTAGAGTTGCGCCGTGGGGCGAAGTAGCGCTGTGAGCTTTCATCGGAGTAACTTAGCAGCAGCTTGACGCGCTGGGTAGGTATTTTGGTATTATCTAACCGCCTCCAACCCCGCATCCCTCAGCGTGCAATCCTTGATCGTATCTGCGCCGCAGCGCCTCGGTTCCAAGTCTTTCGTCAGGCAGATGCGGAGTTCCTGGATCATGCCTTGGCTGCAGGTGACGGTCATCTGATCGCGGGCGATTTGGGGGTTTGACTCGGCGAAGGCGTCTTCGATCACTGAGGCGGGGACGTGCAGGTCTTTGGTGATTTTGGCGAAGATTGGTGGGATCACCACGGTTTTGTAGGCCTTGCGCATGGTGGCATAGTAGGATTTCGCCGAAAGGCCGGAGCAGCGGCCGTGTTTTTTCCATTCGTAGAACGCAAGGCCCGCACCGCCCATGATGTCGGCCATTTGCGCGGAATCGCTGCGATTGGGGTCGTTTTGCACGGTGCGGCAGTCGGAGGGGTAGCCGCTCTCGTATTGCGGCCAGAGGCCGTGCAGGGTCCATGTCAGGCCACGTCCGGGGTCGCATTGTGGGTCGCTTCGGGCGTCGCCTGTGAGGGCGCACCAGTTGGAGGACCAGCCGAGCGACATGACGTAATAGTCGAAATCGCCTGCTTTTTCGCCTTGGGCCTGCGCCATACTTGCGAAACAAATCGCCGCGATCACCAAGGCCAGTTGACGCATTTTCACTTTCCCTTTGTCGAAAACCGCAGTATATGGGCCAAGATTTCCCTGAAAACGAAAACTTCGCGGCTACGGTCGCAGCCGTTTTCCCGGCTCGGGGAAGATTTGTAAAGGCCCGCCTTTTTGCGTGGGCAAACGCTGAGGGGATTTCCGATGTCGAAGCCTTTGATGTCCAAAGCGACCGCCGTTTGGCTGGTGGACAACACCACGCTGACCTTCCGCCAAGTGGCGGAGTTCTGCGGGATGCATGAATTGGAAGTGCAGGGCATTGCCGATGGCGATGTGGCGACCGGGGTGAAGGGATTTGATCCGGTCAGCAACAACCAGTTGGATGCGATTGAGATTGAGCGGGGCCAGAAGGATCCGCTGTACAAGCTGAAGCTGAAGTTCAATGCCTCGGCTGTCGGTGAAGAAAAACGTCGCGGGCCGCGCTATACGCCACTGTCAAAGCGGCAGGATCGCCCGGCCTCGATCCTGTGGTTGGTGAAGTTCCACCCGGAATTGTCGGACGGCGCGATTGGCAAGCTGGTCGGCACCACCAAGCCGACGATTGCGGCGATCCGCGAGCGGACGCATTGGAACATCAACAACATCACCGCGATTGATCCGGTGGCTTTGGGGCTGTGCAAACAGTCTGAGTTGGATACGGCGGTGCAAGCGGCTGTGCGCAAGAAGGCGGCTGAAGGTTCGGTGATGACGGATGACGAGCGGCGCAAGCTGGTCTCGACCGAGCAATCGCTGGGGATGGATACCGAGGCGAAGATGCCGTCGGGTCTGGCGCAGTTCACCCGTGAGGAGCAGGAAGAAAAGCCTGCCGATTTCTCGGATGCTGACAGCTTCTTCAACCTGCCGCATGGCGATGATGATGACGAGGATGAAGACGACGATGTGCATCGTTGATCTTTAGGTGATGAAAAACCCCGGTCCAAGTGGCCGGGGTTTTTCATTTCAGGGCCTAGTGGGCCATCAGCACCGGGATTTCGGCGCGTTCCAGCATGTAGCGGGTGGTGCCGCCCAAGATCGCTTCGCGCAGCCGGGAATGACCGTAAGCGCCCATCACCAGCATATCGGCGTTTTGGTCGATGGCATGGCGGGTGAGCACGTCGCAGGTTTGCGGCAGGGTGCGGGCGAGGACGGACACCTCGGCATGGACACCGTGCCGGGTCAGCAGTTGGCAGAGCATGCCACCGGGATCGGAGCGTTCTTCGCCTTGCGTCGGCGGGTCGATCACCGTGATGTTGACGCTGTCGGCGCATTTCAGGAACGGCAAAGCGCGGCGGGCGGCGGTCATGGCTTCAGCGCTTTGGTTCCAGGCCAGCACGATGCGTTTGGGCTGGGTGTATTTGCCCAGGCCGGTGGCAGGCAGCACCAGAACCGGGGCTTTGCCGTCAAACAAAGCGGCTTCGACCACGGCCTCGGCATCCGAGGTGGCGCCCGGACCGTAGGGTCGGGGTTGCACCACCAGATCGGCAAAACGGGCGCGGCTGGCGACCAGATCGGTCAGTGCGCCAAGCTGGGTGATCACGGTTTCCAGACCGAAGCGCAGATCGGGGCCTTCGGCGGCGAGGGCGGCGCGGGCCTCCAGCTCCAGCGCTTTGGCGTCGACCTCAGCGCGGTCGATGCCGACTTGCATCAGGACAGCTCCGGTGCCGATGTAGGAATAGCCCATCTGGGTGCGATCTACGCCCAGCACCAACACATCGAGATGGGCATCTTGCGCGCGGGCGAGCCTTGCTGCGGCACTGATCGCCAGCTTGGCGTCGGCGGGATTGCTGAGCACGGTCAGAATTGTTTTGTAGTCCATCACACGGTCTCCCTTTTGGGTGGTGTCATGGTGCAACTCTGCCTTGCGGCACGATGCACCGCCTTGACCTCGATCAATCTTAGATGGGGGTTTGTTGATATGGATCAAGGCCCGACCCGGCCCGGACTGCCAGAAGCGGATCAGTCAAAAGCGTTGGCCGTGGTCTGAGTCGGGCTCTGAAAGTCGGATAAAGCAGCGGACCGGACCAAAGTCGAAGGGACGCAGAATGTGGGATTACGTTAAATTGATCGTGCTTGGCACGATCGCGGTTCTGGCCGCGATCGCGGCCAATTTCGCGCATGATCTGCCGTATATGGTAAACGCGATCGTCGTCATGCTTGCCGCTTCTCTCAGCTTTCTGTGGGAGATCCGGCATGTGGGCGAGGTGCGGGTGCATCCGGCACATGAATATATGGACGGCGTGGTGCGCGCCGGGGTGATTGCGACGACTTTCTGGGGCGTCGTGGGGTTTCTGGTCGGCGTGCTGATCGCGTTTCAACTGGCGTTTCCGTCGCTGAACCTCGGGAATTTCACCGATGGCGTGCTGAACTTTGGCCGTCTGCGCCCGCTGCACACTTCTGCGGTGATTTTCGCCTTTGGCGGCAACGCGCTGATCATGAGCTCATTCTACATCGTGCAGCGGACCAGCGGCGTGCGGCTTTGGGGCGGCAATCTGGGTTGGTTCGTGTTCTGGGGCTGGCAGTTGATGATCGTGCTGGCGGCGACTTCGTATATCACCGGGGGCACCCAAGGTAAGGAATACGCCGAGACGGTTTGGTATATCGACATCTGGATCACCATTGTCTGGGTGGCCTTCCTGCTGGTGTTCATGGGCACGCTTTGGAAGCGTAAAGAGCCGCATATCTACGTTGCCAACTGGTTCTTGCTGTCGATGATCATCACGGTGGCGATGCTGCATCTGGTCAACAACATGGCGATTCCGGTTTCGATCTTGTCTTCGCAATCGGTTCCGGTGTTCTCGGGCGTGCAGGATGCGATGACGCAGTGGTGGTATGGCCATAACGCGGTAGGATTCTTTTTGACCGCAGGCTTCCTTGGCATGATGTATTACTTTGTGCCGAAGCAGGCCGAGCGTCCGGTCTATAGCTATAAATTGTCGATCATCCACTTCTGGGCGCTGATCTTCCTGTATATCTGGGCCGGTCCGCACCATTTGCACTACACCGCTTTGCCGGAATGGGCAGGCACCTTGGGCATGGTGTTTTCGATCATCCTGTGGATGCCAAGCTGGGGTGGCATGATCAACGGTCTGATGACGCTGTCGGGCGCATGGGACAAGTTGCGCACCGATCCGATCATTCGGATGATGGTGGTATCCATCGGCTTCTACGGCATGAGCACGTTTGAAGGCCCGATGATGTCGATCAAGGCGGTGAACTCGCTGTCGCATTACACCGACTGGACGATTGGACACGTTCATTCCGGCGCTTTGGGCTGGAATGGTATGATCACCTTTGGGGCGCTCTACTTCCTGACGCCACGCTTGTGGAACCGCGATAGCCTTTACAGCCTGAAACTGGTGTCTTGGCACTTCTGGTTGGCGACGATTGGCATCGTGCTTTACGCAAGCTCGATGTGGGTCACCGGAATCATGGAAGGCCTGATGTGGCGCGAAGTCGACGCCAATGGTTTCCTTGTGAACGCCTTTGCCGACACGGTGGCTGCGAAATTCCCGATGTATGTGGTGCGGGGCTTGGGCGGGGGCATGTTCCTGACCGGGGCGCTGATCATGGCCTTTAACCTGTGGATGACGGTGCGCGCACAGCCTGCAAGGGCAGTGATCAACGCGAACAACGCCGTTCCTGCTGAATAACCGGAGGGCATGGATATGGCTTTTCTCGACAAACACAAAAAGATCGAAACCCATGCGACCTTGCTGCTGGTGCTGTCGCTGCTTGTGGTGACGATCGGCGGCATCGTCGAAATCGCGCCGCTGTTCTACTTGCAGAACACCATTGAAAAGGTGGAAGGGGTGCGCCCCTACACGCCGTTGGAACTCGCGGGACGAGATATTTATATCCGCGAGGGCTGCTACAACTGCCACAGCCAGATGATCCGCCCGATGCGCGATGAGGTCGAGCGCTATGGGCATTACTCACTGGCGGCGGAATCGATGTATGATCATCCGTTCCAATGGGGCAGCAAGCGCACCGGACCGGATCTGGCACGGGTGGGCGGCAAATACTCGGACGCCTGGCATGTCGATCACCTGATCGACCCGCAGGCGGTGGTGCCGGAATCGGTGATGCCGAAGTACAGCTTCCTGTTGGATGCCGAAATCGACGGTAAGTATATCGGCGACATCATGGCGACGCATCGGATGGTGGGGGTGCCCTATACCGATGACGATATGGCCAATGCGAAAGCCGATTTCGCGGCGCAAGCCGATCCGAACGCGGACACATCGGGGTTAGAGGCGCGCTATGGCAAGGTTGTGGTGTCGAACTTCGATGGCATGCCTGCGCTGACCGAGATGGATGCGATGGTGGCCTATTTGCAGGTGTTGGGCACGATGGTCGATTTCTCGACATTCATTCCTGACCCGAAACGCTAGGGGCGCGCGATGGAGCTGTATACTCTCTTACGTGAGTTCGCCGACAGTTGGGTGCTGCTGTTCCTGACGATTTTCTTTCTGGGAGTGTTTGTCTGGGCTTGGCGTCCGGGCTCTCGCAAGACCCACGAGGATATTGCGAATTCGATCTTCCGCCATGAGTTGAAACCTGCGGCCCCCGCGCCGCAAACCGAGGAGGCGTAAACCATGTGCGCCAAGCAAGTGAAGCAGGCCCCGAAGGACGTGCCAACGACGGGCCATGTCTGGGATGGCATTCAGGAATATGACAATCCGATGCCACGATGGTGGCTGTGGGTGTTGTATCTGACGATCATCTGGGGGATCGGTTATACGATTGCCTATCCGGCGTGGCCGTTGATTTCGGGCCATACGCCGGGGGTGATCGGATCGAACCAACGAGCGGATGTTGAGGCCGATATCAAGCGGTTTGACGATGCCAATGCGCCGATCAAGGCCAAGCTGGTGGCGGCGGACTTGGCGAGTATTCCTGCCAATGACGAGTTGAAGACCTTTGCGGTGTCGGCCGGGGCGTCTTTGTTCAAGAACAACTGCGCGCAGTGCCACGGCTCGGGGGCGGCGGGGGTACAGGGCAAGGGCTATCCGAACCTCTTGGATAACGACTGGCTGTGGGGCGGCGATATGGCGGCGATCCATACCACGGTGACGCATGGGATTCGCAACACCACCGATGAGGATGCGCGGCTGTCGCAGATGCCTGCCTTTGGGGTCGACGGCATCTTGGACAAGGATCAGATCGGGCAAGTGGTGCAATATGTGCTGCAAATCTCGGGTCAGGACCATGACGCGGAGTTGGCGACAGCGGGGGCCACGGTCTTTGCCGAGAATTGCGTGGCCTGCCATGGGGAAGACGCCAAGGGGATGCGGGACTTCGGCGCGCCGAACCTGACAGATGCGATCTGGCTCTATGGTGGCGATGCGGCGACTCTGACGGAAACCGTGACGAAAGCGCGCTATGGCGTGATGCCGGCTTGGGCAGACAAGTTGTCGGAGGATGAGATCCGGGCGGTGGCGACCTATGTGCACAGTCTGGGCGGCGGCGAGTAACTCCACGACTGGCCACCAAAACCGCCCTCGGTTCGCGCCGGGGGCGGTTTCATTTTAAGCCGCGCATTCAGCGGCCATAGCCATCGCCGGGGGTGCCGCTGCGGCCTTGCCAGAAATATTCATCGTCCCAGCGGCGCTGTGCGGCCAGCTTTTCACGGCTGGTGCGGTGGTCGATCTGCGGTGCGCTGGGGTGATCGGTGCGGGTGGCGACTCCAAAGGCGGCTGCAAGAATTCCTAACATGGTGGCCCTCATATGGGTTGCTTCATACGTTGAATATCGCTCAAATTGAGCTGTGATTCCACGCAGCAACAATGTTTCCATGTAAGGCAAGCTTTCATGACGGATTGGCGGCATATGCCCCCCTTGTCGGCGTTGCGGGCGTTTTCGGCTTTTGCCGAGGCGAGTGGGCTGGAGGAGGCCGGGTCGCGGATTGGCGTGACCCATGCTGCGATCAGCCAGCAAATCAGGGCGCTTGAGGCACATCTGGGGCTGGCCTTGGTGGAACGCGGCGGGCGGCGGTTGGGGTTGACGGTGGAGGGGCGCAGGCTGGCGGAGACGCTGCAGGGCAGCTTTGCCGCGATTGCCAGCGCGATTGCAGATATGACCGGGGCGGATGCGGCGCGGGTGTTGCGGATCACCACGACCTCGACCTTTGCGGGCGGTTGGCTGTTGCCGCGTCTGGCGGATTTTCGCAGCAAACATCCGGGGATTGATCTGGTGATCGACCCGACGGCCGAGGCGCGCGATATTGGGCGCGAGGCGGATATCGGGATTCGCTATGGCAATGGCGGTTGGGCAGGGCTGGTGTCTAAGCTGGTGCTGCGGTCGGGCGTGGTGGTGGTGGCGTCCCCCAAGCTGGTGCCGGAGGGAGGGGCGTCAACGCTGGCCGATCTGGCGAAACTGCCATGGTTGCAGGAATTGGGCACCTCTGAGGCGACGGCGTTTCTGGAGAAGCATGGCTTACAGCGCGCGGAGGGGGCGGGAATGACCTCAATGCCCGGCACGTTGCTGCTGGATGCGGCGCGGGACGGGCAGGGGGTGGCGATCTCGGTCAGGGCGTTCATGGAGGCTGACCTGGCGGCGGGGCGGTTGCGGTTGCTGCATGAGGATCATGGCCGCGAGGGCTATTTCATGGTGACGCGGCCGGGGATTTTGCGGCCATCCTTGCAGCTGTTTTGCGATTGGATGTTGAAGCAGGCGGGCGGTGGGCGGGGACAAACGGTCGCAGGCTGAAGCTGTATTTCGGATGCGGGATTGATTCAGGTCAAGGTCTGGCGGGGCGGCGGAGCGCATAGAGGCTGCAGTCCCAGCCTACCGGAGAGTTCCGTGACCAGTCCCGACACCCAACCATCCCGCCTCTATGCCGCACGCGAACCGATCTTTCCGCGCCGGGTCAAAGGCACGTTTCGCACGCTGAAATGGTGGCTGCTGGGGCTAATGCTGGGGATTTACTATATAACGCCGTGGCTGCGCTGGGATCGTGGGCCAAGCCTGCCGGATCAGGCCGTGCTGATTGATATCGCCAACCGCCGGTTTTTCTTGTTCATGATCGAGATTTGGCCCTACGAGTTCTATTTCGTTGCAGGCTTGCTGATCATGGCGGGGCTGGGGTTGTTTCTGTTCACCAGCGCTGCGGGACGGGTTTGGTGCGGATACGCCTGCCCGCAAACGGTGTGGACCGATCTTTACATCTTGGTCGAGCGCTGGATTGAGGGCGATCGCAATGCGCGGCTTCGGCTGCATCGGCAGAACTGGACTCTGGAAAAGCTGCGCAAACGGCTGGTGAAATGGAGCGTCTGGCTGTTGATTGGCCTCGCCACTGGCGGGGCTTGGGTGTTCTATTT
>CAYLYV010000095.1:9446-18041 GCA_964387655.1 uncultured Cypionkella sp.
TTTCTTGTTCTCGGAGGCGTCAACGCTGTTGCAAAACCTGATCCATGGCACGGCGCATCCGGTGGCTTACACCACGATGGCGATTTTGACCGCGACGACGTTCTTCTTCGGCGGCTTTGCGCGCGAGCAGATCTGCATCTACGCCTGCCCATGGCCGCGCATTCAGGCGGCGATGGTGGATGAGGATACGCTGACGATTGGCTATCGCGATTGGCGGGGGGAGCCTCGGGGGAAGGCCAGTGTCGAGGGCAGCGGCGATTGCATCGACTGCATGGCTTGCGTGAATGTCTGCCCGATGGGGATTGATATCCGCGATGGTCAGCAGATGGCCTGCATCACCTGCGGTCTGTGTATCGACGCCTGCAACGACACGATGACAAAGATCGGCAAGCCTTTGAACCTGATCAGCTATATGGCTTTGACGGATGAGACGCGCGAACGTGCGGGCCAACCGGCGAAGTCGGTCTGGAGCCATGTGTTCCGGCCCCGGACGATGATGTATACCGTGCTTTGGGCCGGGATTGGCATTGCTTTGGTGGTGGCTTTGTTCCTGCGGGCGTCGATTGATGTCAGTGTGACGCCGGTGCGCAATCCGATGTTTGTGACGCTGTCAGATGGCTCGATCCGCAACACCTACGATCTGCGGCTGCGCAACAAACATGGCGAGGATCGCTGGTTTACCTTTGCTGCCACCTCGGATGCGGGGTTTCTGTTGACGTTGGACGGCGCGCCGGGGCTGAAGGTTCTGGTGCCTGCCAATGCCACCAAAACTCAACGGCTGTTTGTGACTGCTCCGGCACATTCGCTGGGGGCGGAAGCTGCACGCACAGATCTGCGGTTCTGGATTCAGGATCTGGGGACAGAGGCAACGCCGGGCAATGATCGGGTGCATCATGACACCGTGTTCAATGGGAAGGGCGAGTAAGATGGCCGAAGCTGGAGTGCGCGAGATCAAGGGCTGGCATGTGCTGGCTTTCACAATGGCGGCGTTTGGCGTGATCATCGCGGTTAACCTGCTGATGGCCTACAAGGCGATCAGCACGTTTCCGGGGTTGGAAGTGGAGAATTCCTATGTCGCAAGCCAAACCTTTGACGTGGATCGGCGGGCACAGGAGGCTTTGGGCTGGACGGTTGCGCCGAGTTATGATGGGGTGAAGGCTGAGTTGGTGCTGGCCTTTACCGATGCTGCTGGCAAGCCCGTTGTGGTCGAGGGATTGGATGTCCTGTTGGGCCGGGTGACTGAGGCGCGCGAGGATTCGACGCCGCAGTTTGTCTATGAGGGCGGGGTTTATGTGGCGAAAGCGGCCTTGCACCCCGGCAAATGGATGCTGCATGTGACCGCGCACTCGGGGGACGGCGTGCTGTTTCAACAGCGGTTGAACCTGTTTGTGAAGGGCTAAGGCCATGTCGATCGCAGAGCCACAGTTTGAGCATGGCGGGATGGCGGCGTGTCCGGCCTGTGTTGTGGCGCCTTTGGCGCAACAACAGGCGCTCGTAGCGGCGCGGGGGCGGCTGATGCTGTCTTTGCCCTCGGCACATTGTGCGGCTTGTATCTCGACGGTTGAGGCGGCGCTTGCGGCGGTGCCGGGGGTGGACTCGTCGCGGGTGAACCTGACGATGAAGCGGGTGTCGGTGGATGCCGGGGCTGACGTGACCGCAGAGGCCTTGGTCGCGGTGCTGGCGGGTGTGGGGTTTGAGGCACATGAGTTGGACGCGGGGCTGCTGAGCGCCACCGAGACCGACAAGCAGGGCCGCGAGCTGCTGATGTGGCTGGGGGTCGCGTTCTTTTCGATGATGAACGTGATGCTGTTGTCGGTGGCGGTGTGGTCGGGGGCCGAGGGCGCAACGCGCGACATGTTCCACTGGATTTCGGCGGCGATTGCTGTGCCGACGGTGATTTTCTGTGGCCAGCCGTTCTTTCGTTCGGCCTGGGCGGGGGTGAAGGTCGGGCGGCTGGGGATGGATTTCCCGATCTCGTTGGCCTTGGTGCTGGCCTCGTCGATTTCGTTGTTTGAGACGATCAAATCGGGGCATCACGCTTATTTCGATGCTGCGGTGATGCTGTGCTTCTTTTTGCTGCTGGGCCGCTATCTGGATCATCGCACGCGGGCGGTGGCGCGCTCGGCTGCTGAGGAATTGGCGGCGTTGGAGGTGCCCCGGGCTTGCGTTCTGGTGGACGGGGTCGAGGTGGTGCGGGCGATTTCCGAGGTCGGCGTGGGCGATCTGGTGCGGGTGCGTCCAGGGGGGCGGATGCCGGTGGATGGCGTGGTCGAGGCTGGCACGTCGGAGGTGGATCGCAGCTTGCTGACCGGGGAGAGCCTGCCGATGTTTGTCGGGCCGGGGATGGTTGTGGCTGCCGGGGAGGTCAATTTGACCGGACCTTTGACGTTGCGGGTGACGGCGGCGGGGCGGGATTCGAGTTTGCACCGGATGGCGGATTTGGTGGCGGTGGCGGAAAGTGCAAAGACGAAATACACCACGCTGGCCGAGAGGGCGGCGCGGTTTTATTCGCCCTTGGTGCATATCCTGTCGTTCAGTGCGTTTGGCTATTGGATGTGGGCGACCGGGGGCGATCTGCGGTTTGCGATCAATATCTCGGCGGCGGTTTTGATCATCACTTGCCCCTGTGCACTGGGGCTGGCGGTGCCTGCGGTGGTGACGGCGGCTTCTGGCAAGCTGTTCCGCAAGGGGCTGCTGATCAAGCACGGCACGGCGCTGGAGCGGTTGGCGCAGGTGGATTGCGTGGTGTTTGACAAGACCGGCACGCTGACGATGGGTGCGCCGGAGGTGGTGGATTTGGGCTCGCATCCGGTTTGGCTGCTGGAAGTGGCGGCGGCTTTGGCGGCGGGGTCATCGCATCCTTTGGCGCAGGCTTTGGCTGCGGCAGTGCGGGCGCGGGGGCTTGCGGTGGCAGAGGTTTCTGATCTGCGCGAGGTGCCGGGCTATGGCGTCGAGGGGGTTTGGCTGGGGGAGCCTGTGCGGTTGGGTCGGGCGGATTGGTGTGGTGCGGAAGCGTTGGAGGTGACGGCGACTTATCTGAGTGCGGGGGGCGAGACCCATGCGTTTGCCTTTGCCGACCGTTTACGTCCGGGAGCCGAGGCGGCGATTGCGCAGCTTACGGCGCAGGGGATGCGGATCAAGTTGATCTCGGGGGATGTGCCGGGGGCGGTGGGGGAACTCGCGGCGCGGCTGGGGATTGTGGATTGGGTGGCGGGGGCTTTGCCCGCCGAGAAGGTAGCGCTGGTGCGCGGGCTGACGGCAGCGGGGCGGCGCGTGCTGATGGTGGGCGACGGGCTGAACGACACGGCGGCACTGGCGGCGGCGCATGTGTCGATCTCACCCGCGACGGCGCTGGATGCGGCGCGGACGGCTTCGGATATCGTGCTGCTTGGACAGGATATGGCCCCGATTGGCGATGCGACCCGGATTGCGCGGCAGGCGACGCGGCGGATGCTGGAGAATTTTGGGATTTCGGCGGGATATAACGTGATCGCGGTGCCTTTGGCGTTGGTGGGGTTGGCGACTCCGCTGGCGGCGGCCTTGGCGATGTCGTTGTCGTCGATTACCGTCTCGCTGAATGCGATGCGTTTGAAGTAGCGGGAGGCTGAAGCAATGGAAATTCTGTCGATCCTGATTCCGGTGTCGCTGCTGCTGGGGAGCGTGGGGCTGCTGGCGTTTATCTGGGCGATGAAGACCAAGCAGTTTGACGACCCTTCAGGCGATGCCAATCGGATTTTGATGAAGGATTGGGACGACAAGCCGAAGCAGTAAGCGAATTCCGAAGCGGAATTCGTGCACGATTTTCGCGGCGAAAATCGGTTAGGCGCGGCCCGAGGTTGCAGACAGGCTGAGGGGTTCGATGCCCATGCCGCGCAGCGCCCCCGCCCATTTATGCGCGTCGTTTTCGGCGAAGATCAGCGCTTCTGAGGGTTCTACGGTCAGCCAGTCGTTGCGGGTGATTTCGGCTTCCAGCTGCCCCGGTCCCCAGCCGGTATACCCCAGCGCCAGCAAGGCTTTGTCGGGGCCCTGGCCCTGCGCCATAGCCTCCAGCACATCCAGCGTCGCGGTCATGCCAAGGCCGCCTTCGATGCGCAGGGTCGCAGGGCCGCCGACGTAATCTGGCGAGTGCAGCACAAAGCCTCGGCCGCGCTCGACCGGGCCACCGAAATGCACGGCGATTTTGCGGCTTTCCTCGCCCAGCGGGATTTTCAGATGCTCCAGCAGGCCAGAGAATGACATATCGGTCAGGGTTTTGTTGATGATCAGGCCCATTGCGCCCTCGGGCGTATGGGCGCAGACCAAAATCACTGCATGTTCAAACCGAGGATCACCCATGCCGGGCATCGCCACCAGAAGCTTTCCGCACAGGTTCATCGAATCGCGCCCTTTTCTCTGCCCTGACCTTAAGATGGGCAAAGCTGGATTTGGTTACAAGCCTCTCGCCGGATCGTGATTTCCCCGAAGGCGGGGCATTGCTTATGACAGGGCATGTTGAAAGCCCTGACCCTTGCGCTTTGCGCTACCGCTGCCCTTGCCACCTCGGCGCTTGCCACCACGCAAGACGAGGTTTTGCAGGCCGATCTATTGCCGGGCTGGCAGATGCAGAATGGCCATCACATGGCGGGCCTGCGGCTGCAGCTGGCGCGCGATTGGAAAACCTACTGGCGCAGCCCCGGCGAGGCCGGGATTCCGCCACTGTTCAACTGGTCGGGCTCGGTGAACGTGAAATCGGTGCGGGTACATTGGCCGAGCCCGGTGGTGTTTCACACCAATGGCATGCAGACGATTGGCTACCATGACGGCGTGGTGCTGCCGTTGGAGGTGGTGCCGCTGGATGCCAGCAAGCCCGTCGAGCTGCGGGCGGGGGTCGATTTGGGCGTGTGCAATCAGATTTGTATGCCCGCAGCGGTGCAGCTGACCGCGGTGTTGGATACGGGTGCGCCTGATGCGGCGATCAAGGCGGCTTTGAAGGCGCAGCCGGTTGGCGCGAAGGCGGCGGGGTTACGGGCGATTTCCTGCGAGGTTCAGCCTATTGCCGATGGCTTGCGGCTGACGGCGGTGCTGGATCTGCCGCAGCGCGGAGCCGAGACGGTGGTGTTTGAGACTTCGGATGTGAGCGTGTGGGTCGGTGAGGCGGAAAGCGTTCGCCATGGGGGGCGGTTGACGGCGGCCGTGGATTTGGTCGCTAGCAGCGGTGCGCCGTTTGCTTTGGATCGCTCGGGCGTGGTGGTGACGGTGTTGGGGGCTGGTGGATCGGTGGAGATCGCGGGCTGTCCTGCGCCGTGAGGAATGCCTGAGGCGGTGGCTGCCTCCGGCGGGGATATTTTTGCGCAGAGGATGACCTTAGGGGCTGTTTGCGTCGGGGCGAGCCGGGGTTCAGCCGCGCAGTTTAGACTGCAGTGACAAAAGGTCAGCCCAGGCCTCGCGTTTGGCAATGGGGTTGCGCAAGAGGTAGGCGGGGTGGGTCATCGGCAGGACGGGTTTGCCGAGAGCCTCTGTCCAGATGCCGCGCATCCGCAGGATGCCTTTGGTGTTCAGAATGGTTTGCAGCGGCGTGTTGCCAACCAATACGATGACATCCGGGTTCACCAGCGCAATGTGACGCTCGACGAACGGGCGCATCATGGCGATTTCATCGGGCGAGGGGTCGCGGTTTTGCGGCGGGCGCCAAGGTAGGGTGTTGAAGATGTAAAGCGCCGCTGCCGGGTCTGGCGACGTGCGGCTGAGGCCGATGGCGGCGAACATGCGATCTAAGAGTTGGCCTGCGCGACCGACGAAGGGTCGGCCTTCGCGGTCTTCTTCCACGCCGGGGGCTTCGCCGAGGATCAGCACGCGGGCTTTGGGGTTGCCGTCAGCGAAGACGAGATTGCGCGCGCCGCGTTTGAGTTCGCAATGCTCGAAGGCGGCGAGGGCGTTGCGCAGGGCTTCGAGCGTATCGGCTTGCGCGGCGGCTTGGCGGGCGGCGTCAACGGCGGCCTGCGGGTTGGGGGCTTCGGGTTCTGGCGGCGGTGCGGTGGTTTTGGGGGCCGCGACGATGGGTGCGGGCGGCGGCGGCTTGATCGGCTCGGGCAGGTCGTAGCGATTCAGCGGGGATTCGGCGCTGATATCGGTCAGGCCAAGATCGACCTGCCACGCCAATGCGGCCAAGGCGGCGTGCCAGTCGCCTGATATGTCTTGCTCGATTCCCATGAGTGTAGGGTAGGGGCTAGGGGCTGTGGGAACAAGTGCGGTTGCATTGCATTGATCTGATTGGGACCTATGCTATATGTCCAACGCGATTGTTTTTGCCGGTTTGATATTCTTGTTGGGCATTTTGCCGCCGCCGCGTTGGGGATTGCGTCTTGCAGCTTTGATCGTGTTGGCACTGGCGTTCATGGCTTTGCTGTCGCCCACGCCTTACGACCCTTATTGGGGCTATGGTCTTGCGCGTGCTGCTCTGTTTTGGGCAGTGGCGATTGTTGGCGGTGGGATTTTGTTGCGGGTTTTGGCCGACTTGGCGCGGCATAATACCATTGCCCGCATGGCTCGGCATGCCGAGGAGCGCGCAGCGCTCGCCGCCGTAGACGCGACTCTGTGGCTGCTTTTCGCAGGATGGCTTGGCTGTGCGGGGTTCTGGCTTGCGGCGCTCGGACTGCAGGGCACGCGCGGCGGCTTGGGAGTTCATGTTGCGTTTTCGGGTGTGGCAATGGTGGCGGGCATTGCCATTGGTGTCGCCGTCCGAGGCCCATGGCGATTTGTGGTGCCTTCTGCGTTTGTTGTGATGGCCTTGCTGGCGTTGGATGGCGGCTTGCGTTATCCGGATTTGATCTTGGAAAGGGCGGCGGGCCTTGGGCCTCAGCGGTGCTTGATGTTGGGCGATGACTTGCATCCGCCGCAATCGCGGGCTGACTTGATGGCGTTGACTTTGGCGAAAAATGCGCGCGGCCCGTCGGATGTCTTGCTGTTGGTGCGATCCGAGAACGGCACACGGCTTTATCGCTGGTCGTTTCGCGCGCGCGGTTTCGTCCCAGCCCCCGTTTATGTTTATGACACGCTGCTGTGCACGCCAAAATCTGCACCCATCCTGCCCGATTGAGCGTTGCCGCGGGGGGCTGCCTTTGGCATAAGCGGGCAAACCTGCCCTGGAGATGCCGATGAGCTTTCGCGCCCGCCACCTGCTTGGGATCGAGCACCTTTCGCCTTTGGAAATCACCACCATATTGGATTTGGCGGATCGCTATGTCGATCTGAACCGTCGCACGGTGAAATCTTCCGATGCTTTGGCGGGGCTGACGCAGATCAATATGTTCTTTGAGAATTCGACCCGGACGCAGGCTTCGTTCGAGTTGGCTGGGAAACGGCTGGGCGCGGATGTGATGAACATGTCGGTCGGCTCGTCTTCGGTCAAGAAGGGTGAGACGCTGATTGACACCGCGATGACGCTGAACGCGATGCACCCGGATTTGCTGGTGGTGCGGCATGGCGCGTCGGGGGCGGTGAACCTGCTGGCCTCGAAGGTCAACTGCGCGGTGCTGAATGCGGGCGATGGGCGGCATGAGCATCCGACGCAGGCTTTGCTGGACGCCTTGACCATTCGGCGGGCGAAGGGGCGGATACAGCGGCTGACGATTGCGATTTGCGGCGATATTGCGCATTCCCGTGTGGCCCGTAGTAATTTGATCTTGCTGGGCAAGATGGAGAATAGGCTGCGGTAGATAGCACCCCCGACGCTGATGCCCTCGGGTGTCGAGCATTTCGGCTGTGAGCTGTATGATGACATGCGCAAGGGGCTGGAGGGCGCGGATGTGGTGATGATGCTGCGCTTGCAGAAAGAGCGGATGGATGGCGGGTTTATTCCATCCGAACGCGAGTATTACCACCGTTATGGGCTGGACGCCGAGAAGCTGTCCTTTGCCAAGCCAGATGCGATCGTGATGCATCCCGGCCCGATGAACCGCGGCGTCGAGATCGACGGCGAGTTGGCGGATGACATCAACCGCAGCGTGATTCAGGATCAAGTGGAGATGGGCGTGGCAGTGCGGATGGCCTGCATGGACTTGCTGGCGCGGAATTTGCGGGCCGAACGTGGACGGGCGGCTGTGGGGACGCTGGTATGAGCGAGAAGCCCAAGCGGAAATGGTCGGATGCCCGGATGAGCGGCATGGTGGCGACCGGGGTGTTGGTGTTTCTGGCGGTGTTCACGGTGGCGTTTGTTTGGATGGCGGGGTGAGGGGATGCAAACCGATACGAGGCGGCAAATGACAGTCCGGGGGATTATCTGATGGATTTGATGATGGGTCTTTCCGCGATTAAGCAGACGTTGGACATAACAAAAGAACTCAGAAGTATTGATGATCAAATTGTGGTAGCCGAGTTTAAGCTTCGAATTTCAGATATCGTTGAGAAACTTGTCGATGCAAAGCAAGCGCTAGTCGACGCTCAAGAACGAGAGTCAGACCTTCGAAAAGAAGTGTCAGAACTTCGAACCGCTCTCGCTTTGAAAGCGAAACTGCGAGATAGCAATGGTCTTCTCTATGAAATTGACGAGGCTGGAGCGCACTTAGGGTCAGGACCTATTGATTTTGCAACGCAGCCGTGATTCAGGCTCCGCAAGGA
>CAYLYV010000096.1:0-17875 GCA_964387655.1 uncultured Cypionkella sp.
ACGAAATGCCCGAAGTCACATCAAGCCGAAACCACGGGGCTGGCGCACCGCTTACTGTCTGCTTCGGGCGGATTGTGTTGAAAAACTCGGCCGGCCGCCGGACCCAGTTTTCGGTTTCAGAGGCGCGTGCGTCGGCGTCATGCCACGTTTGGCCGAGCTGCGACCAACTTTGCGAGTTTGCGGAGGTTCTGCGCCATTGCGGCGAGGTGGAATTCGTCTTTTGCTCCGTTCGGGCCGCGCAGTCGCAAGCGAGCAAGGCCTAGGATACGCTTGAGGTGGGCGAACAGCATTTCGACCTTCTTCCTACGGCGACTACTCTCGAGGAAGGCATCTGTTCCGGCCATGGCACGCACCTTGTCGCGGACGGCTTCATGCGGATGGCGGGAGATCTTTCGGGTTTCCTGGTTCGGCGTGCATTGCGCCTTTAGCGCACAGGCTCCGCAGTCTTTCTTGCTGGCGTAGTATTTCCGGAACCCGTCGGCCCCGGTGCCCGTGCGCGGCTTCGACATCGTCCGCCAGTATTTCTTCAGCTTGTTGCCACCAGGGCAGGTGTATTCGTCGGCTTCTGGATCGAAGCTGAAGGTCGTATTCGGGAAGGTACCATCGGTGCGGTCGGTCTTGTCGAAGACCGGGATATGCGGGGTGATCTGGCGGTCGTCGAGCCATCCAAGCATGTCGCCGGACCCATAGGCCGTGTCGGCTGCCAGACGTTCCGGCAGCAGGTCAAAGGTATCCTTTGTCCGGTCCACCATGGTCCTTGTCGCACCGACCTCGGCCTGACGGATCGACCGGCTGGCCTCGACATCGACAATCACGGCATTGTCTGTGTCGATCAGATAGTTGACCGAATAGGCGAAGATCGCAGGCCCGTTCAATGCCGCCGTCCACTGACTTGCCGGATCAGTGCAGGAGATAAACTTCGGGCGCACATCAGTCGCTGCCCCGAAAGCGGCATCATCGAGTGTCTCCAGATATTCGCGCACGGCACGGGGCGCAACCTCGTCGCCGATCTGCCCGTCGTCCCATTGAGCCGGTGGAAGAGAATGCATCTTCGCCGCATCGGCGCGGATCAGGCTGGCATCGCTTGCAAAGTCACTGCCCCCAACCAGCCCTTCGGCTATGCATCGGTGGACGACCCTCTCGAACACCTCACGCAGCAGGTTGCTGTCTCTGAAGCGCCCATGCCTGTTCTTGGAAAAGGTGGAATGATCGGGCACTGCGGTTGTCAGGTCGAGACGGCAGAACCAGCGATAGGCGAGGTTCAGATGGACCTCTTCGCAAATCCGGCGTTCGGACCGAATTCCGAAGCAATAGCCGATCAGCAACATGCGGATCATGAGTTCGGGATCGACCGAGGGCCTGCCCGTGTTGCTGTAGAAAGGAGCCAAATGCTGGCGAATGCCGCCGAGATCGACGAAGCGGTCTATGCTGCGGATCAGGTGATCTTGCGGGACGTGGTCCTCAAGCGAGAACTCGTAGAACAGCGCCCCTTGCACGGCTTGCCGCAATCCCATCATGCCAGCACCTCCCGGTCATGACGGGCAGTGAATCACTGCCAGAAGCAGCAATCAACCGGAGTTTTTCAACACAATCGGCGCGAAGCAGTCATATGGCATGAAGAGCCAAAGCCTAGGCTGCGTGGCAAACAGTGGGACCTGAGGTCAGCCAAGGTTGCATAAGCGACATTATCGGATATTTCAAAAAATCCCAGCCAAGGTCTGCGGACGGAGCTGCCGTTCGGTCAAACTAGATGCTGGATCGAACGAAAAGAAGCACAATGATCATTGTGTCCCCATCCGAACCACCGCAACTTCGTTTTTGAGGTGGCCGATTGAACAAACAACACAGTGAGCTTCTCCACAGCCTTTGCTGTTGGTGGGACGCAGGCAAGCCGCGCTCGGGTGGTTGTGGCCGTTCGTCATAGCTTTATGGAGGGTGCGCAGAAACTCATACGCCCCAAGCACCCAGAGGCGAGACAGGTGAATGTGCAGCTGCAGACCGGCTATGTCATTTGTCAGAGTCTCACCGTTCCGAAATCGTTCACCAACGGTGTGCTCAAACGCCCTCAAAAGCATGTCCAAGTTAGCGTTCTGATCTGCTAACGGATCGCGTCTGCCTCTTAGAATGTCGCAACTCTTGAGTAATTTGCGCCACGAAGCATACGTTCCATAAACATCGGTCTCACGGGCTAAGAACAGAGCCGCTGACGCCAAAGAGAACGAAGATTGATCCGATAATTCTGTGTATGACGTCATAGAAACCCCATTCGGCTTCTGTCAGTCTACGGCGTCCTCGGGTAAAGAGTATGCAAAATCGCGTTGCTGCAGGTTATGGTGTCAAACTCTGCAGCTTTTGCTGTCACGCTACAACGCCACAACAGCCACATTTGTCCACAGAAGATTTCCTCAGAATTCTCTTTACAGGCTTCCCCCATAGCCACACTATATCTAGTAAGGGTAATGCCGGGTTACGCTGTTGGTTGCCGGGCGCCCAGCCCATAGGGGACGGTATCGTCACTGGGGCTTTATAGTGAGGCCAGCCGATGTCATTTTCCGAAGATTACCTGCTGAGTGACGATCTTCACCCGATCGACATCGTGGAAAATCTCGCCGCGCACCATGATTGGGAGTTTGACCGCGTCACCGACGATCAGATCGCGATGGCGGTTGAGGGCCAGTGGCGCACCTATGCGCTGACCCTCGCGTGGTCGGCGCAGGACGAAACCCTGCGGCTGATCTGCACCTTCGAGATGGAGCCGCCAACCGATAAAATGGCAGCCCTCTATGATGTGCTGAACCGCTGCAATGATATGATTTGGATCGGTGCTTTCACCTATTGGGCCGAGCAAAAGCTGATGGTGTTCCGCTATGGCCTCTGCCTTGCGGGCGGGCAGATGGTCGCGCCCGAGCAGATCGATCGGTTGATTTCCAGCGCGATCACGGCCTCTGAACGGTTTTATCCGGCGTTTCAGCTGGTGTCCTGGGCCGATAAATCCCCCGCCGATGCGATGAAAGTCGCGATTGCCGAGGCTTACGGGCGCGCCTGATCTGGGCGGCAATGGCTGCGTCCGCAGTTTCTGCATCCCCGCTGCTGTTTCCGATTCAATGTCATAACAAACCGCACTAACCTTCCTGCAAAAGGGGAGTTTTCGATGGTGCTGGATGTGGTCGCCCGCGATGGGCTGGTTCTGCTCGGTTGCGGCAAGATGGGCACGGCTCTGCTGACCGGATGGTTGGCGGCAGGGGTGCCTGCAACGAGCGTTTGGGTGATCGAGCCGCACCCCACCGATTGGTTGAAAGCCAGCGGCGTGCATATCAACCAAGGCATGCCGCCTGCGCCCGCCGTCGCCTTGCTCGCCGTCAAGCCGCAGATGATGGGCGCGGCCTTGCCCGCGCTGCAGGCCTTGGGCAACGGCAAAACCTTGTTTGTGTCGATCGCCGCAGGCACTTCGATTGCGACCTTTGAAGCGGCTTTGGGCGATCGCACCCCGATCGTGCGCACCATGCCGAACACTCCGGCAATGGTCGGGCGCGGTATTACTGGCATTTGTGCCAATCCCCATGCGGGCGCCACTGGCCTTGCCCTCGCGCATCAGTTGATGCTGGCGGTCGGCCAAGTGGTGGAACTCGACGGTGAACATCAGATTGATGCTGTAACAGGCGTGTCTGGCTCGGGCCCCGCTTATGTCTTCCATCTGATTGAGGCGATGGCGGCAGCGGGCGAAGCCGAAGGCCTGTCGCGGGATATCGCGATGCAACTGGCGCGCGCCACCGTCTGCGGGGCGGGCGAACTCGCCTATCAATCGACTGAACCCGCCAGTCAGTTGCGCATCAACGTCACTTCTCCGGGCGGCACCACGGCGGCGGCTTTGGCCGTGCTGATGGACCCGGACGCAGGCTTCCCCCCTTTGCTGCAACGCGCCGTCAAAGCCGCCGCTGATCGGGGCAGGGAGCTGGGAAAATGACTGATACCCCAGCCCAGATCAGCTATGCCGACTTTGAAAAAGTCGACATCCGCGTCGGCCGCATCTCCCGCGCCGAAACCTTCCCCGAGGCCCGCAAGCCCGCGATCAAGCTCTGGGTGGATTTTGGCCCCGGGCTTGGCGAGAAACGCTCGTCGGCGCAGATCACCAAATACTATACGCCAGAATCCCTTATCGGACGGCAAGTGTTGGCGGTGGTGAATTTTCCGCCGCGCCAGATCGGCAAAGTGATGTCCGAAGTGCTGGTTCTTGGTGTACCGGACGAGGCAGGTGAGGTCGTGCTGATCGGCCCCGGCCATGATGTGCCCTTGGGCGGAAAGCTGTTCTGATGAAACTGCTGATCACTCGCCCCTTGCCCGATCCCGTGCTGGCCGCCGCCCGCGCCCGCTTTGACGTGACTGCGCGCGCCAGCACCCTGCCGCTGGATGGTGTCGAACTGCGCGCCGCCCTCACCGATTATGACGTGGTGCTGCCAACTTTGGGCGATCTGTTCAAAGCCGAGGTCTTCGCCGATGTATCTGCCCCAAGGGCGAAATTGCTCGCCAATTTCGGTGTCGGCTTCAATCACATCGACACCAAAGCCGCCGCAGCGCTAGGCATTGCTGTCACCAACACCCCCGGCGCTGTCACCGATGCCACCGCCGACATAGCGCTGACCTTGCTGCTGATGACGGCGCGGCGCGCAGGCGAGGGTGAGCGGATGCTGCGCAAAGGTGCGTGGCAAGGCTGGCACCCAACGCAGATGCTGGGCGCCGCTGTCTCAGGCAAAACCGCTGGCATCATCGGCATGGGCCGCATCGGTCGCGCCATCGCACAACGCTGCCATTATGGCTTCAACATGCGGGTGATCTACCACAACCGCTCTGCCACGGATGCAGGTCTGCCCGCACAGCAGGTCTCGCTGGCCGAAGTCCTGCAAGCCGATTTCGTGGTGATTGCCGTCCCCGGTGGCCCCGCCACCCGCCATCTGATCAACGCCGACGCCTTGGCGCAAATGGCGCCGCACAGCATCCTGATCAACATCGCGCGCGGCGATGTGGTTGACGAAGCCGCCCTCGCCACTGCGCTGCAAGCGGGCCAAATCGCAGGCGCGGGCCTTGATGTCTATGAACATGAGCCGCAGATCACCCCCGCCCTGCTGACGATGGAAAACGTCACTTTGCTGCCCCACCTCGGCACCGCCGTTCTGGAAACCCGCACCGCGATGGGCATGATGGCCGTCGCCAACCTGACAGCTTATCTGGACGGGCACCCGCTGCCCAACCGGGTCTAGCGCCATGGTCATCCTCTCTGCTCAAATATCCCCGCCGGAGGCTCTGAGGCCAAGGTCAGAAGCCTCCGGCGGGAGTATTTTTCAAAAGAGCAAATCCGGGCACCAAAGCCGGGGGAGCGGGCTCGATGCCACCGAGAACGGCAGCACTGTGCAGGTCATGCCATGATCCTCTCCCGCGGGCGGCGCTTCATCTTCGTGCATATCCCCAAAACGGGCGGCACGGCGCTGAGCCTCGCGTTGGAAGACCGGGCGATGAAGGATGATATTCTGATCGGTGACACCCCGAAGGCGCGTGCCCGCAAGGGACGGTTGCAGGGGGTGAAATCGGCGGGGCGGCTGTGGAAACACTCCACGCTGTCCGACATCGCGGGCCTCGCCTCGGACGAGGAGATCGCCGATTTCTTCACCCTGACCTTGGTGCGTAACCCGTGGGACCGCGCCGTCAGCTATTACCACTGGCTGCGGGGGCAGAATTTTGCGCATCCCGCCGTGGGTCTGGCAAAGTCGCATGATTTCAGCGGCTTTCTCAACCATGCCCAAACCCGCACGGCCTTCCGCCTCTGGCCCTACACCGCCTATATGCGTGACCGTCTGGGGTTTGAGCGTGCCAGCCTCTATGCGCGGCTGGAACATCTGGACACCGATCTGGCCAAGTTTGAAGCGCATGTCGGCTTCCGCCTGACGCCTTTGCCGCAAGCCAATGCCTCGGATCGCGCCCGCGATTGGCGCGGATTTTATTCTGATGCCGACGCTGATCTGGTGGCCCAAATCAGCGCCGAGGATATCATCCGCTTTGGTTATCGCTTCGACCCAGACTAAGCGGCCTGTTTCGCGCCAAACCGCGCGTAAAAGCTTTCGCCCTTGGCCGCCATTTCGCGCAGCAGGGCAGGGGCCTCAAAGCGCGGCCCGAACTCTGCCACCAACCGCTCGCAAATCTCGACCGCACGCGCTGCCCCGATGATGTCCAGCCACGAGAACGGCCCGCCCGACCACGGCGCAAAGCCCCAGCCAAGGATCGCGCCGACATCGCCTTCGCGAATGTCGGTCAACACGCCTTCCTGCAGGGCGCGCACCGCTTCCAGCACCTGCGCCATCAGCAAACGGTGCTGCACAGTGGTCAATTCCGGATCGGCTTTATGCGGATACTCTGCCGCCAATCCCTCCCACAGCCCCTCACGTTTGCCTGCCGCATCATAGGCATAGAAGCCTGCATTGGCCTTCTTACCCATCCGACCCTGATCCGCCATCCAGAACAACACCGCATCCACTGCGCCATCGGGGTAAGCATCGCCCATCGCGGCCTTCGTTGCTTTGGCGATCTTCACCCCCAGATCAATCGAGGTTTCATCGACCAGTTGCAGCGGCCCCAAAGGCATCCCCACCAGCTTCGCCGCATTCTCGATCAGCGCGGGTTCCACGCCTTCCGCCACCATCCGAATACCCTCGTTGATATAGGGAATGATGCAGCGGTTGGCATAGAAGAACCGCGCATCGTTCACCACGATCGGCGTTTTGCGAATGGCGCGGACGAAATCCAAAGCCTTGGCGACCGCACGATCCCCGGTTTGCTTGCCCCGGATGATCTCGACCAGGTTCATCTTGTCGACGGGCGAGAAGAAATGGATGCCGATGAACTGACCCGGCCGCGCCGACGCCTTCGCCAACATCGAAATCGGTAGGGTCGAGGTGTTCGAGGCATAGATACACTCCGCCCCCACCGCCGTTTCGACCTTGGCCGTGACCTCGGCCTTCACCTTCGGGTCTTCAAACACCGCCTCGACCACCAGATCAGCCCCGGCCAGCGCCGCGTAATCGGTCGTGGCCGTAATCCGCCCCAGCACTTCGGCCTTTTTCTCCACCGTCACCTTGCGGCGCTGAATACCCTTATCGAGCAAATCCGCCGAATGCGCCTTGCCGCGATCCGCGCTATCCTGAGCGGCATCAATCAGCACCACCTCGATCCCGGCCAGCGCGGCGACATAGGCGATGCCAGCCCCCATCATCCCGGCACCAATCACCCCGAGCTTTTTCACCGATTGATCGGCCACTGCTGGCCGGTTCGCGCCCTTCTCCAGCGCCTCTTTGTTGATGAACAGGCTGCGGATCATCGCCGAGGATGACGGGTTCAGCAGCACGGACGTAAACTGCCGCGCCTCTATCCGCAACGCCACGTCGAACGGCACCAAAGCACCCTCATAAACCGCACCCAGCAGAGCCTTGGCGGCGGGATACACCCCCATCGTCTTGCCCAAAACCATCGCACTGGCACCCACGAACGTCATAAACCCCGCCGGATGATAGGGCGCGCCGCCGGGCATCTTATAGCCCTTGTCGTCCCACGGTTTGACCAGATCGGCATCTTTCGCGGCCAGAACCCATTCCTTCGCGCGGGCCAAAAGCTGATCGGGGGCCACCACCTCATCAATCAACCCCGCCGCCTTCGCGGCCTTCGGGTCAGACAGTTTCCCTTCCAGCAAGAACGGCGCCGCCATCATCGCGCCCAGCTTGCGCACCAGCCGGGTCGTGCCACCTGCGCCGGGGAAAATCCCCACCATGATCTCGGGCAAGCCAATCTTCGCCTTCGGATTATCCGCCGCGATGATCCGGTGGCACGACAGCGGCAGTTCCAGCCCGATGCCCAACGCCGTCCCCGGCAAAGCCGCCACAATCGGCTTGCCGCCCTTCTTGGTCTTCGGGTCCATCCCGGCCAATTCAATCTTGCGCAACACCTTGTGCATCGTCATCACGCCGTCGAAAATCGCCTGCGCCCCCCCGGCCCGCATCTCAGCGATGACGTTCAGGTCCATCCCCCCGGCAAAGTCTTTCTTGCCAGAGGTGATGATGATCCCCTTCACGCCGGGGTCGGCCAATGCCTGATCCACCAACCCACTCAGCAGCCCGAAAGCCGCCGTCGACATCACGTTCATCGACTTTGCCGCCACATCCCAAGTGATCGTGGCGACGCCATCGGCATCAACGGCCAGGGTGAAATCGGTCATTTGCGCTCTCCTGCACTGCGGGGTCGGCCATCGGCATAGCTATAGCGCCGGGCCGCGCCGTCTTTATGGGTGATCAGATCGTGATCGGGATAGTGAATGGTATCGCGGGGCAGCCGGGTGCCGATGGTCAGATAGACCACATCGCCCGCGCTGCGGTTTTGCAACTGATGCCCCGTAGGCTGACCCGCAGGCCAACACACCATATCGCCGGGGCTCAGCGGGGTTTCGGTGTCTTCAATCAGCACCGGAGTGCCCGAGAGCACAAGCACCAACTCATCCTCGGCCTCATGCCAATGCCGGAAGCTTGACCGCGCACCGGGCGGCAACCGCTCCAGATGCACGCCGAACTGCGAAAGGCCGCCCGCATCGCCCAGCACAGAATGCCAGTAATCGCCCAAATCGCCGCCCAAGACCGGATGTTGAGATCCATGCTCCAACACCCAAGCCCGATCCGCCGCACGCAGCAGATTTGGGCGGGCAGACCCGTCATAATCCTGCCCCCAAACCGCAGGCAGGCCCAGCAATTCCGCAGGCAGATCGCCGCCACGCAGGCACACGCCATCGGCATCCTCGACCCGCCATTGCGTCGCGGTATTCACCTGCGTGCGCCCTGAATCCGGGTAGGAACACACATCCCCCAGCACCCGCGTCCCCACGATCAGATAGCGCAGCAGCGTATCCGAACGGTTGCCAACGCGGTGCCCATTCGGCGCACCATGCCGCCAGCATACCGCGTCACCGGGCAGCAAATCCTGCATCCCGGTATCGTCATGCAAGCAGCCAAGCCCTTCCAACACAAACAGAAACTCGTCCTCAGCCGAGTGCCAATGACGATCCGAAGACCAGGCCTCCGGTGCCAAAGTCTCAACATAAGCGCCAAACTGCGTCAGGCCGCCTGCCACCGAAAGCCGCAACGTGCGGATACCTTCGCGGTTGTCCACGGGGGCAAGGCTGGGATCAACCCTCATCGCGGCCCCTCCCATGTGCTGCCATTTTTATAGGCAAAACTGGCCTGCCCAGCCTCCACCGTCAGCACCAGATCGACATCGGAATAGGTCGCCACCTCGCGCTTGGATTTCGAACCCACCACCAGAAACTGCGCCACTTCACCCGAGCGGTTGAGGAAGTGATGCCCATCCGGCACATTCGCCGGAAACGCCACACAATCGCCCGCCACCATCACCGTTTCGCCCGCATCCTGCACCAGCACACATTCGCCTTGCGTCACCATGACGAACTCGTCCTCAACCAGATGCCAATGCCGCAAAGACGACAAAGCCCCCGGCTGCAAGATCACCAGATTGACGCCAAACTGCGTCAGCCCCCCGGCATCACCCAGCCGCAAACTGCTGCGCCCCGCCATCATCTCGGCATAGGGTGAGGGGTACATCGAGCCGGTTTTCACTGGCACTTTGCTCAGATCAAGTTTCGCCATTCTCTCCCCCTGCATCCCCGAATTTCGGGGTAAAGGCCCCGCCCTTGATTTCCGACAGCCCAAGGCTGAAGCGAATATGCCCGCGCGCGCTTTCAACTTCTGAAATCAACCAGCCATCCGGTTGCTCAACCAACAGAAACCGCGTCTCAAACGGATCGACGATGCGCTGGGCATGCACCATGATATGCACGTTGCAGCGCACCCGCAGATGCGACGCCCCCACCACGGTGATTTCGACAACATGACGGAAAATATCCGTCACCCCACGACCTTTGAGGTTGTCGTGGTACAGCTGAAAATCCGCGCGCAGCTCGTCTTCGGTCTGCAGCACATAGGCAGGATCGCCGCGCAGCGTGATCCGCAGCGGCAGCGACATCACGCTGGCATAACCCGCGAAATCACCGCTGAGCAGCGATTGCGTCAGCGTTTCCCCCAAAGCTGCGAAGACCTGCCGCGGCATGGTCAGAGCCGCTCAATAATGGTCGCAGCCCCCATACCCGAGGCGATGCACAGCGTGGCCAAACCAACAGTCTTGCCGCTGCGCTCCAACTCATCCAGCAAAGTGCCGATGATGATCGCGCCCGTCGCCCCCAAAGGATGCCCCAAAGCAATCGAGCCGCCATTGACGTTGACCAAAGCCGGATCAACATCAAACGCCTGCTGGAACCGCAGCACCACCGCCGCGAAAGCCTCATTGACCTCAAACAGATCAATGTCGCCAATCGCCATCCCGGCATCGTGCAGGATCTTTTCCGTCACCGGCACCGGCCCGGTCAGCATGATCGTCGGATCGGTGCCGATCTTCGCCGTCGCCCGAATGCGCGCCCGCGGCTTCAAGCCATGCGCCGCACCAAATTCCGCATTGCCAATCAGAACAGCCGCAGCGCCATCGACGATTCCGCTGGAATTGCCCGCGTGGTGAATATGGGTGATCCGCTCCAGATGCGGATATTTCATCAGCGCGATCTTATCAAAGCCGGGCATCGTCTCGCCCATATCCTTGAACGCCGGTTTCAACGCGCTCAGCGTCGCCATATCCGTGCCGGGCCGCATGTATTCGTCACGGTCCAGAATGGTCAGCCCATTCTGATCCTTGATCGCAATCACCGAACGCCCAAACCGATCCTCCGCCCAAGCCATCGCCGCCCGGTTCTGCGATTCCACTGCCAAAGCATCCGCCATCTCGCGGGTGAAACGGTATTCGGTGGCGATAATATCCGCCGAAATCCCCTGTGGTACGAAATAGGTCTTCATCGCCAGACCCGGATCAACCGCAATCGCTGCCCCGTCCGAGCCCATCGCAACCCGGCCCATCATCTCGACCCCGCCCGCGATATAAGCCGCCCCCGCGCCCGCCTTCACCTGGTTGGCGGCCAGATTCACTGCCTCCATGCCCGAAGCACAGAACCGGTTGATCGCAAGGCCAGGGATCGACTGATCCAACCCCGAGGCCAGCACCGCCGAGCGCGCGAGGCACCCACCCTGTTCGCCGACCTGCGTGACATTGCCCCAGATCACATCCTCAACCGCATGGCCCACCAGCCCATTGCGCTCGCGCACAGCATCCAAAATCTTCGCCGAAAGCGCCACCGAGGTCAGCTCGTGCAAAGCCCCATCCGGGCGACCCTTGCCGCGCGGGGAACGCACGGCGTCATAGATAAAAGCGTCGGTCATGAGTTACTCCTTATACCCGGTCAGACGGTTTGCCGGGCATCAGATCATAGGGATGTTTCCAGCCCGGCACCGCCGCAATGCGGTTCAGCCAAGCGTCGATATGGGGCCAATCGGCGCGGTCAAAACCGAAGGGCTCGGGGTAATACAGATAACCGCAGAGCGACAGATCGGCGATGGTCATCGCCTCGCCCGCCACCCATTTGCGGTTCTCAAGATGGCCGTTCAGCACGGTATAAGCGTTCTTCAAACGGCTGTGCAGAAACGGGATCACGCCAGCGGGGCGCTTTTCCTCAGGCACGAAATTCGCCAAAAACCGTGCGGTGCCGACCTGAGTGGAAAGCTTGTGATTGTCCCAAAACAGCCAGCGCAACACCTCGCGCCGCTCTGCCGCAGACTTGCCCCCCAGCTTGCCAGTTTTGCTGCTGATGTAGTCAAGGATCACCCCTGATTGCGTCAGCACGGTCTCGCCATCCACCAACACCGGCACTTCGCCCATCTCATTGATCGCGCGAAATTCCGGCGTGCGGGTGGCACCGTTGAAGAAATCAACAAACACCGGCTCCCATTCGAGATCGGCGAAGGTCAGCGCCAGCGCCACCTTGTAGGCATTGCCGGATTCGCCAAAGCAGTACAGTTTTGCGGTCATCGTGGTGCCTTTCCGGGCAGGGCGGAGTGGGGGTTTCACACCCCCACACCCCCGTGGGATATGTAAGCCAGTATGAAAGCCTCAGGTCTTGCGCGCGTCGACCTCAGAGTTGAACAGCCGCAGCCGATGCGTCAGATTGTCGTGGTTGATCACCGATGAGTAATTCTCAAACAGAAACGACAGTGCCTCGCCCTCATCCAGACCCGCCTCTTTGGCGAAGGTTTTCAGGCGACGATAACCATCCTCGGTCATGGCGACCGGAAAGCGGCGGGTAAGGCGGAAGCGTTTCGGCATGGCTATCTCCGTTGACCTATGCGTCAGCTTAGAACGCCTCAGCCGCCAGCGCCATCACCGGATCAGCCCCCGTTTCAATCCGCGCCAGATGCAGCGCAGTCGCGGGAAGTTGCCGCTGCATGTAATAGCGCCCGGTCGCAAGCTTCGCGTTCAGGAATTCGGCATCGCCGCCCGCATCCAACCCCGCAAAAGCGGCTTTGGCGATTTTCGCCCACATCAGCCCCAGACAGGTGTGCCCCATCATGGTCATGAAATCATACGACCCCGCCAGCGCCGCATTGGGGTTTTTCATCGCATTGTTCATGAAGAACATCGCCGCCGCCTGCACATCTTTCGACGCCGCTTTCAGCGGATCAAGATACGGCACCATCCGTGCATCGGCTTCATTTTCCTTGATGAAGCCCTTCACCAAGGCAAAGAACGCCATCACATGCTTGCCACCATCGGTGGCCAGCTTGCGCCCCACCAGATCCAGGGCCTGCACGCCATTGGCACCCTCGTAAATCTGCGCGATCCTTGCATCGCGGACAAACTGGCTCACACCATTGTCCTCGATATAGCCATGCCCGCCCCAGATCTGCTGCGCCTGCACCGCCATCTCAAAGCCACGGTCGGTCTGGAAGCCCTTCAGCACCGGGATCAGCAAGGAAACCAGCCCTTCAGCATCCTCATCACCCGAGCGCACCGATTGGTCGATCATCGAGGCCGCCCAATAGGTAAACGCCCTAGCACCTTCGACAAAGCTTTTCTGATCCATCAGGCTGCGGCGAATATCGGGATGCACGATCAGCGGATCGGCAGCCCCCGAGGGATTTTTTGCCCCGGTCACATCGCGTCCCTGCAAGCGATCCTTGGCATAGCCCAAAGCGTTCTGATACGCGGCTTCCGCCACCGCATAGCCCTGCAAGCCCACGCCCAGCCGCGCCTCGTTCATCATGGTGAACATCGCGCGCATCCCCTTGTGCAGATCGCCCAAAAGGTAGCCCACCGCGCCGTCATAATTCAGCACGCAAGTCGCGTTGCCGTGAATCCCCATCTTTTCTTCGACCTTACCGACCGAAACCCCATTGCGCGCGCCCAAAGACCCATCGGCATTGACCAGAAACTTCGGCACAATGAACAGCGAAATGCCCTTGGTGCCCTCGCCGCCGCCCGGAGCCTTGGCCAGCACCAGATGAATGATGTTCTCAGCCAGATCATGCTCACCCGCCGAGATGAAAATCTTCGTCCCGGTGATGCGATAAGACCCATCCGTCTGCGGTTCCGCCTTGGTGCGCATCAACCCCAGATCGGTGCCGCAATGCGGCTCGGTCAGGTTCATCGTGCCGGTCCAATCGCAAGAGACGATCTTCGGCAGATAGGTCGCCTTCTGCTCCGCCGTGCCATGCGCATGGATCGCCGAATAGGCCCCATGCGTCAGCCCCTGATACATGTTGAACGCCATATTGGCCGAGACAAACATCTCGCCCACCGCCGTCGCCATCACATAGGGCAAGCCCTGTCCGCCATAATCCGGATCACAGTCGAGCGCGGTCCAGCCGCCCGCCTTCACCGCCTCAAACGCCGCTTTGAACCCTGTGGGCGTACGCACCACGCCGTTTTCCAACACGCAACCTTCGCGATCCCCCACCGCATTCAGCGGCTCCAGCACGTCCGAGGCCAGCTTGCCCGCCTCTTCCAGCACCGCTGCCGTAAAACCCGCATCCAGATCAGCATAGCCCGGAATATCCGAGGCGCTGACCGCCAGCACATCATGCAACAGGAACTGCATGTCTTTCACCGGGGCTGTGTAGGTGGTCATCGGCCTTACTCCTCAATTCGGCTGTCTGTGATCGGCGTTCCGCGGCTCTATTCGGCCGCAGCGCGGAAGGCGGTCAAAGCCGCCCCGGCACTTTGTAATTCGGTTTCCAACTCGGCGATGGCGATGCTCAACTCGTCCCGTTGCGCCTTCATCTGCGCCAGACGGTCTTGGCCCAGATCAAATGTCCGGGCCAGCTGCGCCTGATTGCTGCCATTTCTGTTATACATATCAAGCAACTGGCGAATGTCTTCCAGGCTGAAGCCAAAACGCTTGCCGCGCAGGATCAGTTGCAACCTTGCGCGATCCTGCTTGGTATACAGCCGCCGGCTGCCCGCCCGGATCGGCGACAGCAGTTCTTTCGCCTCATAAAACCGCAAGGTGCGCGCGGTCACCTGATAGGCGTCGCACATCTGGCGGATCGACAGGGTTTCGGTTTCACTCAGGGTCATGGCACTTCCTCGGCAAAGACTGCCGGGTAGATGGGGATGTTCCACCCATCATAGTAGAGTGCTTGACGTTAACGTAAATGTAACGTCACGTCAGAGTTTCGTGTGACGTGATGTCAAATCTCGGTCAATTTGCGGATTTCCGCCGCAGCGGTGTCGCGCAACGCCCGCAGATCGCTGATCGAGGTTTCCAACTCGGCCTGTTGCCGTGTCAGATCGGCCAGTTGCCGGTCCGCCAGCCCCAACCACTGCTCCAACTGAGTCTGCGTGCCCTTCTGGCGGTAAATCAGCAACCACTGCCGGATTTCCTCCAGCGAAAAGCCAAACCGCCGCCCGCGCAGGATCAGCGTCAGCCGCGCCACTTCGCGCGCACCATAAAACCGCGCACGACCCTCCTTTTCGGGTGAGAGCAGCTCGATATACTCATAATAGCGCAAAGTCCGGGGCGTGACCTCGAACTTCGCGCACATTTCTTTGAAGCTTAGGCGAGTCTCAGTCATAGCGGCCTCCCAGCCTCAGACTAGTCGCCGCAACCGCAAGGCGCAAGAATTGTGAGCAGCCCCTTGCACTTGCCGCCGCGCAAAGGATTATGGCGGCATGACCGACATTCTCACCATCGCCCGCCAATTCATCCAAGCCCTGCCGTTTTCCCGCGCGCTGGCGATGGAGCTGACCGAACTGGGGGCGGGCAGCGCCACCATCACGATGCCGTGGGATGCGCGGCTGGTCGGTGATCCGGCGACGGGCGTATTGCATGGCGGCGCGATCTCGGCGCTGATGGACACAGCATCCGGGGCCTCGGTGATGAGCCATCCCGCTGCACCCGTCTCCACCGCGACGCTCGATCTGCGCATCGACTACATGCGCCCCGCCACCCCCGGCCAGACGATCACCGCACGCGCCGAATGTCACCACGTCACGCGATCTGTCGCCTTCGTGCGCGTGACCGCCTGCGATGAGGATGAAACCCGCCCGGTGGCAATGGGCACCGGGGCTTTCACCTTAGAGCGACCGAAGGGATCCTTGCCATGAAGCGGCCCGAACCTGTCGCACAGGTCAAATCCCGCCGCGATACCGCCTTGGCGGCACTGGTCGGAGCCGTGCCCTATATCCACTTCCTCGGCATCCGCTTTGACCGCCGCGGGGATGAGCTGACCGCGTGGCTGCCCTATTCCGAGATGCTGATCGGCAACCCCAGCCTGCCCGCGCTGCATGGCGGGGTGACGGCCTCGTTTCTGGAAGTCACCGCCCTGATCGGTCTGGCCTGGACCAGCCTGTGGGACGATCTGGAAGCGGGCCGCATTGACCCCGCGCTTGTGGCTGCGGGGCAACTGCCGCCCTTGCCGAAAACCATTGATTTCACCGTCGATTACCTGCGCGCCGGCCTGCCGCGCGATTGCTATGCCCGGGCGAAAGTCAACCGCTCTGGCCGCCGCTTTGCCTCGGTGCAGGTCGAGGCTTGGCAAGACAACCACGCCCGCCCCTTCGCGCTGGGCTCGGTGCATTGCTTGATGCCAGAGCCGGGGGAGTGACCTGAAAGCGATGCCGCCTCGGGTGCCATCGAGGCACCACTCGGCGGCGCTACCGGGGGATGATTTTGCAGCGTTGCCCGCGCGGCGCGGGTGGAGCGCGCCGCGCGGGAGTATTTCAGAAAGAGCAATGTGAGGTGCGTTTGGTAGCGATCAGCGCACGAACCGGAACGCCGCCGACGCCCCCCAGCCCGCCACCGCCGCCATCACCAGCGACAGCACGCCGTAAAGCAGTGGTTGCTGATGCGCGAGGTTGTAAAGGAAGCGCTCCACCCCGGCCTTGCGCACCGCGATCAGGCGTTCTTGGGTATCGAGCACCACGCCGCCGCGCAGAATGAACAGCCGCACCTTGTAATTGCCTTCGGTCAGATTGGCAGGCAGCGCCACATCGGTGCGAAACAGCGTCTCATCCGCCAGTTGCACCGAGCGTTCGGCGATGCGGTAGCGGCTTTCCTGCAACCTTATCCGCTCCAAAGCCGCGACGAAATCCGGGGCGTTCTCGGCCTCATCGCTGATGCCCACCGCGCGGATCACCTGCGGGATGGTGATATGGTGGCGCAGATCCTCGGTGCCCGACAGGATCTTATCCAGCTTGTCGGTGGTCGCCACCGCATAAAAGCTGGGCGCTGCATCAACATTGACCGAGGAGCGGTTCAGCCAGATCCCCGCCACACGTTCCTTACGGCGGATGATCAGGGCGGTGCTGGGGCCTTCGACCGTCACGATCACCTCCAAAGGTGGGCCGTTTGGGGCAGGGGCGTCGCGCTTCACCGCGCCATAGATCAGAATCTCCGAGCCGTCGAAATTCGCGGTGATCTGCACCCGGTTCTGGCTGAGGCCGCTGACCAAGGCCTCATTCGCCAAAGCCGGGCCTGCAAGGACCAGCAGCAGGATCAGCGCCCGGATCATGGCAACAGCCCCGGCGTCACCGAGAACAACTCGGCCGGTTGCAGCAACAGATCCAGCGCGATCTTGAAGCTGACCGTCAGCACGAGAATCGCCAGCATGATGCGCAACTGTTCCGCCTTCAGCCGGGTCGACAGACGTGCTCCGATCTGCGCGCCAATCACCCCGCCCATGATCAGCAGAAACGCCAGCATCATATCGACGGTCTGGCTGTTAATCGCATGCATGATCGTGGTGAAGCCGGTGACGAAAATGATCTGGAACAGCGAAGTGCCGACCACCACCCGCGTCGGCATCCCCAACAGGTAAATCATCGCCGGCACCAGAATGAAACCGCCGCCCACCCCCATGATCGCCGAGAGAAACCCCACCGCAGCGCCAATCGCTGCCGGCGGCAGCACCGAGATATAAAGCCCCGAGGCACGGAATTTCATCTGCAACGGCAGCTTATGCACCCAAGTATGCACATGCGCCCGCCGAATCGGCGCGGCCGCCCCCGCCCGACGCGCTCGGATCAGCGCCCGCGTGCTTTCGGCAAACATCATGCTGCCGATCAGGCCGAGAAACAGCACATAGCTGAGTTGCACGAACAAATCGATCTGCCCCAAAGCCGTCATCCAGGCAAACACCTTCACCCCGATGAACGAGCCCGCAAAACCGCCCGCCAGCAGCACCAGCCCCATGCGGAAATCGACGCCCTTGCGCTTCATCTGCACCAGCACGCCCGAGATCGACGAGGCGACCACTTGGTTTGCCCCGGTCGCCACCGCCACGCCGGGCGGCACGCCGACAAACAGCAACAGCGGTGTGATCAGAAAGCCGCCGCCCACGCCAAACATCCCCGACAAAAACCCGACCATGCCGCCCAATCCCAACAACAGGAAGGCGTT
>CAYLYV010000097.1:0-17771 GCA_964387655.1 uncultured Cypionkella sp.
GCCGCGGCCCTGGGCCTTCAGGAAGGTGAAGCTCATCGCTCCGCCGATCAACACGCGATCGACTTGCTTGAGCAGGCTCTTGATGAAGCCGATCTTGTCGGACACCTTGGCGCCGCCCAGGACGCCGACCACCGGCTTCGGCGGGGCGGACAGCAGCTGGCCCAGGATGTCGAGTTCCTTGGCGACCAGATAACCGACGGCGCGCGGCTTGCCCTGCCGCCGGGATCCACCGCCACCGAAGGCCAACAGGTGGTCTACGGCGTGCGCCCGGAAACCTTCACCGCCAGCGCACAAGGCCTAGCAGGCACCATCGCCGTGGTCGAACCGACGGGCTCGGAAACCCATGTCGTCGTCCGCACGCCAAGCCGCGAAGTCACCGCCGTGTTCCGCGAGCGTGTCAGCTTCCGCCCCGGCGAGACCATCACCCTCGCCCCAGACGCCACCCAATCGCATATCTTCGACAAGGCCAGCGGGCAAAGGCTGGCCTGATCGCGCCTTGACCACCACATAAAATCCGGCGCAATTTGCGCGAAATGGGAGGGCACCATGCTCAAAGGAATTGACCCGCGCTTGAACGCGGAAGTGCTGCATTGCTTGCGCGCGATGGGCCACGGCGATGTGCTGATTTTGGCCGACACCAACTTCCCCTCAGACTCAGTGGCCCGCGCCACGGTGACGGGCAAATTGCTGCGGATGGAAAACCTCACCTGCGCCGAAGCCGCACAAGCCATCCTGTCGGTTTATCCTTTGGACACGTTCGTGCCAGATTTCGCAGGCCGCATGGAAGTCGTAGGCTCCCCCGATGAAATCCCCCCGGTGCAAGCCGAGGTCCAGGCCGTAATCAACGCCGCCGAAGGCAGCGACCGTCCGATGATCCCGATCGAACGTTTCACCTTCTACGACATGGCGCGTGAAGCCTATGCGGTGATCCAAACCGGAGAGCGCCGCTTCTACGGCTGCTTCATGTTCCGCAAAGGCGTGATCCCGCCAGAGGTCAAATAACATGAACAAAACCGCAAAACCCATTGTCATCCTTGGCATCTTCGTCGCCGACACCGCCTATCGCGCCGCCCGTCAGCCCAAAATGGGTGAGACGATCTTGGGCAACTCCTTCGTGCTGGGGCCGGGCGGCAAAGGCTCCAACCAATCCGTCGCCGCCGCAATGGCAGGCGGTAAAACCCATTTCATCACCCGTCTCGGCGATGATGCCTTCGCCGAAATCGCGCGCTCGACTTGGGCAAAAGCCGGGGTGATCCCCGAGGTCAAAATCGACGCCGAAAGCTACACAGGTGCGGCCTATATCTTCATCGAAGAAGCCACCGGCAACAACGCCATCATCGTCTCCCCCGGTGCCGCAGGCCGGGTTTCGGTGCAGGATGTTGAGGAAAAAGCCGATCTGATCCGCTCTGCCGCGATCTTCGTGACGCAGTTGGAACAACCCATTCCCGCCGCCAAGCGGGCCTTGGAAATCGCCCGCGCCGCAGGTGTTGTCACCATCCTGAACCCCGCCCCCGCCGCGACCTTGGGCGATGATGTCCTCGCACTCTGCGACTACGTCACCCCGAATGAGACCGAAACCGAAGCCCTCACCGGCCTGCCCGTGACAACCATCGCCGAGGCAGAAATCGCCGCCGACGCATTGCTGAATCGCGGCGTTGGTGCCGTGGTGATGACCCTCGGTGACAAAGGCGCGCTCTACCGCGACCGCAGCCGCTCGGTCCACGTCCCCGTCATGTCCGCCGGAAACGTGGTGGAAACCACCGGCGCAGGCGATGCCTTCAACGGCGGTTTCGCCGTGGCGCTGTCGGAAGGCCGCGACGTGGTAGACGCCGTCCGCTTCGGCTGCGCCACCGCAGGCATCTCTGTCACCCGCCCCGGCACCGCCCCCTCGATGCCGTCACGGGCCGAGATCGACGCGCTCCTCGCGAAAAACGCCTGATCGCTTCATTCAGGCCGGAGCCTCCGGCGGGAGTATTTCAAAAAGAGCAATGCAAAGAACCGATATTTGCTCTTTCCAACGGAGGGTTCCCCCCCTGTCAAGGCCGATCCGATTTGAAATCGGCCCCCGGTGGCACAGGTTAACAAAGGGTGAATCACCCCAATTAACCAATTGATTTCATTTGTACATTACATCTGTCCACGCGTGGACATCACTCCATATTGGTATGCCGCGCCCGCATCGCTTCGGCTGCCTCGCCCTTCAAATCCCGCAGCCGCAGCACCATGATTTCAAACACCAGAAACATCGCCCCCTCAAACAGCGACCCCATCGGCAGCACAGAATCGCCGCCCACATCCCGGGCCATCGTCTGCGCCGGAATAACCAAAACCTGATCCGCTAGCGCCAGCGAGGCCCCCGCAGCCTCCGCCGTCACCATCAAAACCCCCGCCCCCGCAGCCCGCGCCACCCCGGCCAAAGCCGTGACCGTCGAAAGCTCCCCAGGCCCACAGGCGGCGAAAAACAGATCCCCCACTCCCAGCGGCGGCGCGGTCAGATCCCCCTGCATCGAGACCGCGATTCCCAGATGATAGAGCCGCATCGCCAAGGCCCGCATCATCAACCCTTCACGCCCGCAGCCATAAAGCATCACCCGCCGCGCGCCCAATATCCGCGCGCAAGCCGCCTCCACCGCAGCCGCATCCATCCGCTCCGCCACCGCCCCCAGGTCCGCCAGCGCCCCAAGCATCCGATCTTTCACACCCCGCCCCCCAATTCCTGCGCAATATCGCGAGTTTGCTGATAGAGCCGCTTCCACAAAGGATACTGCCGCGCATACACCGCCTCGAACGCAGGCTGCACCACCCGCGCCACCGGGTTCCACTCACCGATTTCCTCCGGCAACACCTGCCCCACCGCCACCGCCGCCAGAAACGCATCACCATAACTCGCGCCGATGGTCTTTTCCGCCACGATCTGCGGCACCCCGCCAATGTCCGAAGTCGCCTGCATCCAGACCGCATTCTTGGTGCCGCCGCCGACCGCCAACACCCGCACAGGTTCGGACCCCAGTTCGCGACACACCTCCATCACATGCGCCGTCCCCGAGGCGATGCCCTCCAGCACTGCGCGAAACAAGTCCCCGCGCTGATGCGTCAGGTTCAGCCCAAAGAACGCCCCCACCGCCTGCGGATCATGGATCGGCGTGCGCTCGCCTGAGAAATACGGCAGGCACAGCAGCCCCTTTGCGCCCTTCGGACTGGCCGCAGCCTCCCGCGCCAAGACCCCAAACGCCCCCGCGCCCAACTCGCGCGCGAACTGATCGCGGAACCAATGCGTCAGCGTGCCCGAAGTCGCCAACCCCGCCATCGAGGCATGCTGCCCCGGATAAAGCCAGGGCGCATACCACATGCGAGGGTCGCGCACGGGTTCGGCGGTCAGTTGAATGATGAAGATGGTCGAGCCATACATCATCATCATTTCGCCGGGGTCGCGCACCCCCACCGACACCGCCTCTGCCGCCGCATCAATCGTGCCGACCGTCACCGGAGTGCCCACAGCCAGCCCGGTTTCCGCCGCCGCTTGCGCCGTCACATGCCCCGCAATCTCCGTACTCCACGCCAGCCGTGGCAGCCGATCCAGCGGCAGAATATCGGCGGCCAGTTCATCCGTCCAAGCCAAGCGGTTCACATCATACAGCGGCGAGAAATTCGCCGCCGTATAATGGTCAATCACATAATCACCCGTCAGCTTCCATGTCAGGTACGGCGTGGCTGACAAGACCATCGCGGTTTGCGCGTAAATTTCAGGCCGCTCCTGTTTCAGCCACAAGATCTTCGGCCCCACCGATTGCGAGGTCAGCGCATTGCCACAGCGCGCCATGATCAGATCAGCGCCGATCTTCTCGGTCAACGCGGTGATCTGCGCCGACGCCCGCGTGTCCACGCCGTAGAGCACGCCGTTCATCAGAGGCTTGCCTGACGCGTCCACGGGCAGCATACAGGGGCCAATGGCCGAGCAGGCCACCGCCACAATATCTTCAGGTTTTACTTGAGATTCAGCCAGCAACACCTTGGTTACAAATATAAAATCATTCCACCAATCTTCCTCGGCGCGATGCTCTGCCCAGCCCGATTGCGGCACCAGCATTTTGTGCGAGCGCGTCGCTTGCGCGACGATGGCACCCAAGGCATCCACCAGCACGCCCTTGGTTTCAAACGTGCCGATGTCAACGCCGAGGGTGTAGCTCATCGCGGCCTCCGGCTCAGATCAAAGCCCGGCCCGATCTGCGACAAAGCTTGTTCCAGCAGATCGACCATCGCCGAAAGATCAGCCAAATCAATCACCTCCAAGGCGGAGTGACTGTAACGCATCGGAAATCCCACATCCAAACAGGCAACGCCTTCTGTCCCCATGAACTGAATATAGGACAAATCGGTCAGCGCCCCGGTATGGGCAGAGCGTTGCAGCGGCAGGCCGCGCGCCTCTGCCGCAGCCTCAAACAACCGCACCAGCGCCGGATGCGGAATTACCCCGTTCAAGGTGCCGCGCCCGTGGAAGGAATACAGTGAAATCCCCGGCCCACCGCCCAAAGCCACCTCACCGCGCCGGGTCATATCCGGCGTGTCGCAGGCCAGCAGCAGGTCAATCTGCACGGCAATATCCGGCGCGCAGGCGGTCGCCGCAGGCAGCACCCCGCGCAGATTGTACTCCTCTTGCACCGACCAAACCAGATGCACGGTCGGGCCAGTTTTTCGCCCCACCAACCGCCGCCCAAGATCAATCAGCGCCGCGCAGCCCGCACGGTCATCGACCGAGGTCCCCGCCAACCGATCCCCAGCAAGGTCGATCACGCGTGGCAGATAGACCACCGGGCAGCCAATCTTCACCCCTGCCGCCTCAGCCTCAGCACGGCTGGCGAAACCCGCATCGATATAAAGCTCGGCATAAGGCACCACCCGGTATTTCTCCTCCGGCGTGGTGGCATGGTGACTTTTGTTGGCGATCAGCCCCGGCAGATCGCCCTGTTCGGTGCAGATCAGCACCGCTTGGGCCGCCAAGGCCCGCTCTGGCACCCCGCCCAAACGCTCCAACCGGATCAAGCCGCTGTCTTCCACCTTGCGGATGATAAACCCCAACTGATCCATATGGGTGAACACCATCACCGAAGGCACCGCCGGATCACCCGGCAGGGTGGCGATCAGATTGCCCAGACGGTCGCTGCGATGGGCAATGCCCAATCCATCGAGATGGCCAGCAATGCAGCCCGCCACCCGCTCCTCATACCCCGAAAGGCCGGGGATCAGCATCAATTCGGTCAAAAGCGCGCGCATCATTCTCCCCGCGCCGCGCGGACGCGGTCCATGAAATCGCGCGCCCGCGCGGGGTCCACCGAAGCCCAAGTGTCGCCGCCCACTTTCAACGCAGACCCCACGATGCAGCCATCCGCCACCCGCAGCACTTCTGCGACCGTGTCATGCTTGACGCCAGTATTCGCCAGCACCGGCGTGGTCGGCAGCACCCGCTTCACCGCCTCCAGATCAACCATCCGTGCCGCCTCGCCAGTGATCGCGCCCGACACCAGCACCGCATCGGGGATTGAAGAAAACACTGCCGAGCGCGCCCGATCTGGCAACGAGCGCGGGTCCAAAGACCCCGCGAACTCTGCCGAAACGTTGTATAATTTCGCCACACTGCCTGCGCCAATCCGCTGGCCATAGCGCAAAGCCGCCCCGGCATCCGGGGCCCAAACCCCCATATCCGAGGCATAGGTTCCGGTGAAAATCTCGCGCACAAACGCCGCCCCGGTGGCTGACGCCAAGGCCATCGTCGCCATCGGATCCCACAACACATTCACTCCAAACGGCACGGTGATCTGGCGGCGCAAACGGCCAATCACATAGCCCATCGTCACGGTGCTGGCCTGATCCACGCGCAACTCATAGGGCCGGTCATTCTCATTGCCAAACATCACCGCATCAAAACCCGCTGCCTGCAGGGCCGCCAAATCCGCCACAGCCCCGGCGATGATGCCCTCGACCCCGGCCTCTGGATCATGCAGCGGCGTCCCCGGCATCGCCCCCAGATGCACCATCGCAATCGCCGGCTTCTTCGCCCCAAACACCTGCGCAAATCGTGTCATAAAAACCTCCCGTTTTGCGAAGGCTAGCGCGAAAGCCATTGGCCGGGAAGGCAGAACATACTAGCATGTCAGTGAAATTCAGGGAGACGACGATGCGGATCAGACACTGGGATCGTTTGGGCAATGGCGGCTTGGACTTCACCGAACTGGGCTTTGGCGCCGCCCCGATCGGCAACCTCTACCGCGCGATTTCTGAAAGCGATGCCCAAGCCATCCTGACCCGCGCCTGGGAGGCCGGCGTGCGCTATTTCGACACCGCGCCCCTATATGGCTTGGGCCTGTCCGAAACCCGGCTGAACCATTTTCTGCGCGGCAAGCCCCGCGACAGCTACATTCTCTCGACCAAAATCGGCCGCCACCTGCGCCCCTGCCCACCCGATCAGCGCGACGGCATTGGCAAATGGTTTGAAGTCCCCGCGCGGCAGGAAGTCTACGATTACAGCTATGACGGCGTGATGCGCTCGCTCGACTCGTCCCTCGAACGCACCGGCCTTGACCGCATCGACGTGCTCTACGCGCATGATCTTGATATCGCCAACCACCGCTCACAATCCGGCCTCGATGCCAAACTTTCCGAATTCATGTCCGGCGGCTATCGCGCCCTGATCGAATTGCGCGACCAAGGCGTGATCAAGGCCTTCGGTGCCGGGGTGAACGAATGGCAACCCTGCCAATGGCTGCTGGAGCGTGGCGATTTCGACCTGTTCCTGCTCGCCGGCCGCTATACGCTGCTGGAACAAGCGCCCCTGACCAGCTTCCTGCCCCTCGCGACAAAGCGTGGCGTCGGCATCGTCATCGGCGGCCCCTATAACTCCGGTATCCTCGCCACCGGGCCGAAACCCGGCGCGTTTTACAACTACGACCCCGCGCCCGAGGCGATCCTCGCCCGCGTCACCGCCCTGCAAACCGCCTGCCAAGCCCATGGCGTCCGCCTCGTCGATGCCGCCTTCCAGTTCCCTTTGCGCCATCCGGCGGTGGTCTCGATCATCCCCGGCGGTCAGGGCGTGGCCGAGATGGACAGCAACATAACCGCCGCACAAACCAAGATTCCCCCCGCCCTCTGGGCCGATCTGAAAGCCCAGGGCCTGCTGCACCCCGACGCCCCGGTTGACTAAACTTTGTCTAAAATTGTCGTCCTCTGTGCGAAAATATCCCACGGGGGAAGCCGCATTGCTCCTTCAGCAATGCGGCGCGGGGGTGTGCCCCCCGTCCCACCTCCCCAGAAAAACCCCGCCTCAAGGATTAAACAACTCCGGGTGACTGCGCTCCAACGGCTCCAGATACGTCACCAGCTTGCGCAAATGCACCCGCATCGCCGCCCGAGCCGCCACCGGATCGCGCGCCTCCAGCGCCGCCAAAATCGCCCGATGTTCCTCGAGTGTCGCAGTCACCCTTCCATCCACCGGCAGTACCAACCGCCGCGCCCGCTCGACATGCACCCAAGCAGTTTCCGCCACCGCCGACAGTTTGCGATAGCCGGTGAAGCTGCGGATCAACTCGTGCATCTCGCCGTCCAACTGATAAAATCCCGGAAAATCGCCATCCGCCAGCAGCGCCGCCTGCACGGTGATGTTGCGCCGCAACGCCACCAACTGCTCATCGCTGATGCTTTCGGCCACCATCTCAATCGCCTGCAACTCAATCGCCTCGCGCAGAAACGCGCCTTCGCGAATCTCGGCCATTGAGAATCGCGCCACATAGGTGCCGGCTTGTGGCACCACATCGACCAGCCCTTCGCCGGCCAGCCGCGCCACCGCATCCGACACCGGGCTGCGCGACACGCCCAATTCGGCGCAAATCTCAGGCTTGCGCAGGATTTCACCGGGGCGGTAACTCAGCGATAAAATCGCCTGCCGCAGCGTCTGATAGACCTTCGCGCCCAGCGATCCCGAGAAGGCTTCAAGCGGTTGCAAGCGGTGAGTATCCGCGATCGGGTCTTGTGGGAAGGTGATATCGGGCTGTAACATGCTAACATGTTAGCCGAGCCAAGCCTCGGGATCAAGCAAAGGCGACAGCGAAATGTTACAAAGCAATCAAAGTGTGATACGGTTGAATCCAGCCGATAATCTGGTGATCGCCTTGGTCGATCTGCCTGCTGGCGCACAGCCGGGCGGGCTCGACACGCCCACCACGCAAGCGATTCCCCGCGGCCACAAAATCGCCACCCGTCCGATTGCCGCGGGCGAACAGGTGATCCGTTATGGCCAGATCATCGGTCAGGCTTTGGTCGATATTGCCCCCGGCGCGCACATCCACAGCCACAATTTAGGCATGGGGCCGCACACCGACGATTACGCCATCGGCACAGAAAGCCATGCTTTGCCCGCTTTGCCGCCGCGTGAATTCATGGGCTATCACCGCGCCGATGGCCAAGTCGGCACCCGCAATTACATCGGTATTCTGACCAGCGTGAACTGCTCGGGTTCCGTCGCCCGCTTCATCGCCGAAGCGGCTGAGAAAGACCCCGTGCTGTCGGCGATGCCGAATATCGACGGTTTCGTGCCGATCGTGCACAACACCGGCTGCGGCATGTCGGGGGTGAACGAGGGCTACGACACCCTGATGCGCACCCTGAAAGGCTACGCCCGCAACGCCAATTTCGGCGGCATCCTGCTGGGGGGTCTGGGCTGCGAAGTCATGCAGGTGCCGGATCTGGTCGGCCAAGGTCGGCTGCGCCCGGATGGCAATTTCCGCTACATGACCATCCAGCAAACGGAGGGTACAAGGGCCACGATTGCCGCTGGCCTGAAGGTTCTGCGCGAGATGGCCGAGGTGGCGTCGCATACCGCCCGCGCCCCCGCGCCGGTGTCCAAGCTGATGATCGGGCTGCAATGCGGCGGCTCGGACGGCTACTCCGGCATCACCGCCAATCCAGCCCTTGGACATATGTCCGACTTACTGGTGCAGATGGGCGGCACCACAATTTTGTCGGAAACGCCCGAGATTTACGGCGCAGAACACCTGCTGACCCGCCGCGCCGTGTCGCGCGAGGTCGGCGAAAAACTGCTGGAGCGCATCCAGTGGTGGGAAGATTACACCGCCCGCAATGGCGGCGAGATGGACAACAACCCATCCCCCGGCCACAAAAAGGGCGGCTTGACCACGATCCTGGAAAAATCCCTTGGCGCTGTGGCCAAAGGCGGCACAGCCCCCTTGGTCGGCGTCTATAAATTCGCCGAACCGATCACCACCCCCGGCTTCACCTATATGGACAGCCCCGGCTACGACCCCTGTTCCGTCACCGGACAAATCGCCTCTGGGGCCACGATGATCATCTTCACGACCGGGCGCGGCTCGGTGTCGGGCTACAAACCCAGCCCCTGCATCAAGCTTGCGACCAACAGTGAAATGTATGCCCGCATGGCCGAAGACATGGATATCAACTGCGGTGACATCCTGACAAACGGCGTGAGCATCGCCGCGAAAGGTGCTGAAATCCTTGAGAAAGTCATCGCCGTGGCTTCAGGCCAGCGCACCTTCTCGGAAGACCTCGGCTTTGGCGGTGCCGAGTTCGTGCCATGGCAAATCGGCGCGGTGATGTAACAAGCAAGCGCCTCCGGCGGGGATATTTAAGAACAGATGAAACTGCAAAACAGTGTTGATTTCATCTGTTCTTAAATATCCCCGCCGGAGGCATACAACGTCTCAGCCCACCGAGCCGATCAAAGCCGAAATCTCCGCCACAGCCGTTTCCACCAAGTCCAGCCGCCCGCGCGATTCCACATTCAGCCGCAGCAATGGCTCGGTGTTCGACGAGCGCAAATTGAACCGCCAGTCGCCAAACTCCAGCGACAGCCCGTCGAGATCCTGCCGCCCGACCGCTTGCGGCGCATAAACCGCCTCGATCCGCGCCACCGTGGCCTTGGCATCCTTCACCCGAAAGTTGATCTCGCCCGAAGACGGAAACGCCGCCCTGCGCGCCGCCAGCAGATCGGCGAGCGAAAGCCCCGTCCGCCCCATCAACTCCGCCACCAACAGCCATGGGATCATGCCGGAATCGCAGGCCATGAAATTGCGGAAATAATGATGCGCCGACATTTCGCCGCCATAAATCGCCCCGGTATCGCGCAACGCCTGCTTTAGAAACGCATGGCCCGTGGGGGCCGCCACCGTCCGCCCCCCGGCCTTGGCCACCACATCCTGCGTGTTCCAGATCACCCGGGGATCGTGGATGATCGTAGCCCCCGGCTCTTTCGCCAAAAACACTTCCGCCAACAACCCGACCAGATATTCCCCGGCCACAAAATCACCGCGCGCATCGAACAGGAAGCAGCGGTCGAAATCGCCGTCCCAAGCCACCCCCATATCCGCCCCGGCAGCCCGCACAGCCTCAGCCGTCACCGGCTGGTTTTCCGGCAACAGCGGGTTCGGGATGCCATTCGGAAAACTGCCGTCCGGCTGATGATGCATCCGCACAAACTCCAGCGGAGCCCCCGCCGCAGCCAAAGCCTCGGCAATCGCATCAAACGTCGGTCCCGCCGCGCCATTACCCGCGTTCACCACGATTTTCAAAGGCCGCAGCGCGCTCACATCCACAAACGACAGCACCCGTTCGACAAACCCCGCCCGCACCGCCGACGCATCCACCACCCGGCCCCCCGCCACATCCGGCGCAAACGCCCCGCTCTCGGCCAGACCCTTGATCCGCGCCAGCCCGGTGCCTGCGTCCAACGGAGCCGACCCCCGCCGCACCATCTTCATGCCATTGTAATCCATCGGATTATGCGAGGCCGTCACTTCAATCCCGCCATCCGCATCCAGCGCCGTGGTGGCAAAATACATCTCCTCGGTGCCGCTCAGGCCCAGATCCATCACCTCGACGCCTGCCGCGACCAGCCCTTCCGCCACCGCCGCCGCCAGTTCCGCCGAGGACGCCCGGCAATCCTGCCCCAGCACCACCCGCTTGGCCCCCAAGCCTTCGGCAAACGCCCACCCGATGCGCCGGGCAATATCGGCGTTCAGCTCATCCCCCAGTTTGCCGCGAATGTCATAGGCCTTGAAGCAGGTATACGTTGTCATGTCTCACCAGATTGCCGCCAAATATCCGCGCCACCATAGGCATCCCACCGCAAAGGTCCAGCAGCCAAAGCCTTTCCAAACCGCCCCCTCCGCCCTATAAGGCCGCAACCCTGACACCGGAGCCGCCGATGCGCACAGCCGAGATCACCCGCGATACCAATGAGACCAAAATCGCCGTCGCCATCAACCTCGACGGCACCGGTCGCAGCGAAATGACCACCGGAGTCGGCTTCTTCGATCACATGCTCGATCAACTCGCCCGCCACTCACTGATCGACCTCATGGTTCAGGCCAAGGGCGATCTGCACATCGACGATCACCACACGGTTGAGGATGTCGGCATCGCCTTGGGCCAAGCCCTGACCCGGGCCTTGGGCGACAAAAAAGGCATCCGCCGCTATGGCCATTTCCGCCTTGCGATGGATGATACCCAAGTCGCCTGCGCGCTGGACCTTTCCGCGCGCCCGTTTCTGGTCTGGAATGTCCCGTTCACCGCCGCCAAAATCGGCACATTCGACACCGAACTGGTGCGTGAGTTTTTCCAAGCTCTCGCCACCCACGGCGGCATCACCCTGCATGTCGATCTGATCCATGGCATCAACAGCCACCACATCGCCGAAGCCGCCTTCAAATCCGTCGCGCGTGCCCTGCGTGAAGCGGTGGAGCCTGACCCGCGCATGGCAGGCGTGCTGCCTTCGACCAAAGGCGCGCTCTAGCGTTTCATCAGTTCTTAAATATCCCCGCCGGAGGCTCCACCGCATCCAGCAACGCAAGGTCGCACTATGCTCACAGTCCTCGTCGATTACGATTCCGGCAACCTGCACTCGGCTGAAAAGGCCTTTCAACGCATGGCTGCCGAATCCGATGCGGGCGAAGTTTTGGTCTCCTCGCGCCCCGAGGATGTCGCCCGCGCCGACCGCATCGTGCTGCCCGGCGATGGCGCTTTCCCCGCCTGTCGTCGCGCCTTGGGCAATTATGGCGGGTTGTTTGAAGCCATCGAAGAAGCCGTCACCGCCCGCGCCCGCCCCTTCCTTGGCATCTGCGTGGGGATGCAGATGATGGCGACTTGGGGCCGCGAATATGAAGAGACCAAGGGCTTCGCATGGATACCCGGCGAGGTCGTCAAAATCACCCCCGCCGATCCCACGCTGAAAGTTCCGCATATGGGCTGGAATGATCTGGTCATAGATCACCCCCACCCCGTCCTTGAAGGCATAAAAACCGGCGACCATGCCTATTTCGTCCATTCCTACCATTTCCGTGTCGAAAACCCCGCCGAACGCCTCGCCCATGTCGATTATGCGGGCGAGATCACCGCGATCATTGGCCGCGACACCATGCTCGGCATGCAGTTCCACCCCGAGAAATCCCAAGCCACCGGCCTGCGCCTGATCGGCAATTTCCTGCGCTGGAAGCCCTAGATGCAGGACCTGCTCGACCAGATCGCAGCCGAGATGGCCGAGGCGACTGATCGCGGTAAAGTCGCCGATTACATCCCCGAACTGGCGAAAATCGACCCGCAGCACTTCGGCATCGCCGTGGCCCTGCCCTCGGGTGAGGTGCTGACCGCAGGCGATGCCGAAACCCCGTTCTCGATCCAGTCGATCTCGAAAGTCTTCACCCTCGCCATCGCCTTGGGCCGCTTGGGTGATCAAATCTGGGCGCGTGTGGGGCGCGAACCCTCCGGCCTCGCCTTCAACTCGATCCTGCAACTCAAGCAGGAAAACGGTATCCCGCGCAATCCCTTCGTCAATGCGGGCGCGATCGCTGTGACTGACGCCATCCTGCAAGGCCGCCAACCGCGCGAGGTTTTGGCCGAACTCCTCCGCTTCATCCAAGCCGCCGCCGAGGATGAGACCATCACCATCAACCAAGCCGTAGCGAAATCCGAACAAGCCACCGCGCATCGCAACATCGCTTTGGCCGAATTCATGGCCGCGATGGGCAATCTGCGCAATCCAACCGCCCTTGCCATCGGCACCTACGTTCACCAATGCGCGGTCGAGATGACCGCAACCCAACTCGCCCGCGCTGGCCGCTTTCTGCTCGGCGCCCCTGGCTGCCCGCGCTTGGTCTCCATCGCCCGCATCCGCCGCATCAACGCGCTGATGATGACCTGCGGCCATTACGACGCCTCGGGCGAATTCGCTTACCGCGTCGGCCTGCCCGGCAAATCCGGCGTCGGCGGCGGCATCCTCGCTATCGCCCCCGGCAAAGCCTCCATCGCCGTCTGGTCCCCCGGCCTGAACGAATATGGCAATTCCAAACTCGGCTCCATCGCCGTGGAAAAACTCGCGCGCGGCATGGGGTGGTCGGTGTTCGGCTAGACCGCGTAGCGCCCAAGCAATTTCATCTGTTCTCGAATATCCCCGCCGGAGGCTCCACCGCCTCACATAGCGCAATCGTTCAAAATCTCTTAAATCGAAAATGCAACCCACTGATATTGTTCAATACACCCTATGGTCCCGACTCGGGACCCTACCGGGCCGCCTTCTCAACAATCCCCGAGACCCCCTCGCGCCGCTCCAATTCCGCGACCACATCCGCAAGCGTTACATCCCGCGAAGCCAACATCACCAGCAAATGATAGACCACATCGGCGGCCTCTGAGGTCAGCTTGACGCGATCCCCCTTCACCGCCTCAATGATCGCCTCAATGGCTTCCTCACCGAACTTCTCCGCACATTTCTCCGGCCCCTTGGCCAGCAATTTCGCCGTCCATGAACTTTCCGGGTCCGCCGATCTCCGGGCCAAAACCGTCTGGCTCAACCGCTCCAACGCGCTCATGTTACCCTCATCGGAATACCCGCCGCCGCCATATATTGCTTGGCCTCGCCAATCGAAAACTCGCCAAAGTGAAAAATCGACGCCGCCAGCACTGCCGAAGCCCCGCCCTTGGTGACGCCCTCCACCAGATGCTCCAGCGTGCCCACCCCTCCGCTCGCAATCACCGGCACCGACACCGCATCCGACACCGCCCGCGTCAGGCCCAGATTGAACCCCGCCCGCGTGCCGTCGCGGTCCATCGAGGTCAGCAGGATCTCCCCCGCCCCCTTGGCGACCACTAACCTTGCAAATTCCACCGCATCAATCCCGGTGGCGCGCCTACCGCCATGGGTGAAAATCTCCCACTTCCCCGGTGCGACCGTCTTGGCATCAATCGCCACCACGATGCACTGGCTTCCGAACCGATCCGCCGCCTCGGCCACCACATCCGGGTTTGCGACAGCGGCCGAGTTGAAAGAAACCTTATCCGCCCCCGCCAACAACAGCGCTCGCACATCCTCATGCGTGCGCACCCCACCGCCGACCGTCAGCGGCATGAAGCACGCCTCAGCCGTGCGCGTCACCAGATCAAACATCGTGCCGCGATTTTCGTGAGTGGCGTGAATGTCGAGAAAACACAGCTCATCCGCCCCCGCCGCATCATAGGCCCGCGCGGCCTCAACCGGATCGCCCGCATCGCGCAACGAGACAAAATTCACGCCCTTGACCACACGGCCATCGGCGACATCAAGGCAAGGGATCAGGCGGGTTTTCAGCATGATTTGACCTTATCGCGTGCGGCGGGGCGGCGAAAGGGGGCTCGCCCCCTCGGCTTCGCCTCACCCCGAGGATATTTGAGCAGAGAGGATGACCTAAGAGTTCAGGGCTTTCAGCGCCGCGCTGAGATCAATCGCGCCATCATACAGCGCGCGCCCCGAAATAGCCCCCGCGATCACGCCGGTATCACGCAAAGCAATCAAATCTTCCATGCGGGATACGCCGCCCGAAGCGATCACCGGGATCGAAACCGCCCGCGCCAAAGCCTCGGTCGCCTCAATATTCGGCCCCTGCATCGCGCCGTCGCGGTCAATGTCGGTGTAGATGATCGCAGCCACGCCAGCATCTTCAAAGCTGCGGGCAAGGTCTGTGACCTTTACCGTCGTTTCCGTAGCCCAGCCTTTGGTGGCGACGAAGCCCTTGCGCGCATCGATCCCCACCGCAACCTGACCGGGGAACGCCTTCGCAGCTTCCCGCACCAGACCCGGATTCTCCACCGCCACCGTGCCCAGGATCACCCGCGACAGGCCCTTTTCCAGCCACATCGCAATCGTCGCCATGTCGCGGATACCGCCGCCGAGCTGTGCCGGAACCTTCACCGCCGCCAAAATCGCCTCAACCGCCGCCGCGTTGACCGGAGCCCCGGCAAACGCGCCGTTCAGATCGACCAGATGCAGCCAGGCACAGCCCGCGTCCTGAAACTTCAGCGCCTGCGCCGCCGGATCATCGCCGAACACCGTCGCCGCTGACATCTCTCCGCGCAAGAGCCGCACGCATTGGCCGTCTTTCAGATCAATCGCCGGGTATAGGATCATTGCCGCCTCCATCGTTGCCGCAGGCTTTAGGGTGCGGCGCCGCGATTGCCAAGACCCGCGCGACCCGACGTCAATGTTGATTTGCCCAAGATTGCGCGCAAACCTGTGAAAGACCTTGAGGGAGGAAACCATGCTGAAGACACTGATACTCGCCGCCACGCTGGCCATTGGCGCAAGCGTCGCGCTGGCCGACCCGGTTGAGGGGGTTTGGCAAACGCAGGAAGATGATGGCGCTTATGCTTTTGTGAAAATGGCGCCATGCGGGCCAAATTTCTGCGGCAAGATCGCCCGCACCTTTAAGGCGGGCGCGGAATACAAATCCGAGAACCTTGGCAAGACACTGGTGATCGACATGGCAGCGCAAGGGGATGGCGAATATGAGGGCCAAGTCTGGCGTCCGTCGAACGATAAAATCTATTACGGCACGATCAGCCTTAACGGCGATTCGTTGAAGTTGGCAGGATGTGTGGCAGGCGGATTAATCTGCTCCAAACAAACTTGGACCCGTGTGAAATAGCATAAACCGGGTCGCCTTTGTCGGGCGGCCCGGGTTATCTGGCGGCGTGAATAGGAGCCGCTGATGTCTGGTAAAGATTGGACCCGTTTGACGATCCTGTCCCTGCTTTGGGGCGGGTCGTTTTTCTGCGTGGCGATTGCCCTGCAAGGCCTGCCGACGCTGAGCGTGGTCTGGGGCCGGGTTGGGTTGGGCGCCGGGTTTCTGGCGCTGGCTTTGTGGGTTTCGGGGACGGCATTTCCGCGCGGGACTGCGGTGTGGCGGGCGCTGGCGGTGATGGGGCTTTTAAACAATGCGGTGCCGTTCACTTTGTTCGTGCTGGCGCAGGGGCGGATTTCTGGCGGCATGGCCTCGATCCTGAACGCGACGACGCCTTTGTGGGGCGTGTTGCTGGCGCATCTGTTGACCGAGGAAAAGATCACCGTCCCGAAGGCCGCAGGGCTGGCTTGCGGCTTTGCCGGCGTGGTGGTGATGATGGGCGGGGCGGCTTTGGGGGACCTGTGGGCCAGCCTCGCCTGTCTGGGCGCTGCGTTTTCCTATGGCTTGGCGGGCATTTGGGGGCGGCGGTTTCGCGCGCTTGGGGTGCCGCCGCTGGCGACGGCTTTCGGGCAGGTGGCCTCGGCTGCGGTGATGTTGGCTCCGATCTGGCTGGCGGTGGATCGGCCGTGGAGCCTTGAGGTGCCGGGGCCTCAGGTGATCGGAGCGGTGCTGGCGATTGCGGCGTTTTCGACGGCGCTGGCATATCTGATCTATTTCCGGCTGCTGGCCTCCGCTGGGCCCAGCAATCTGCTGTTGGTGACGTTTCTGGTGCCGGTATCAGCCTGCTTGCTGGGAGCGGTGTTTTTGGGCGAGCCGATCCTGGCGCGGCAGTTGGCCGGGTTTGGCTTGATCGCGGCGGGGTTGGCGGCTTTGGATGGGCGGGTTTTGAAATGGCTGTGACGGGTGGGCGCGAGGCCGGGGATCAGGACTGGCAGGATTTGCTGGGTAAGGTCGCTCGGGCGGGGGTCTATGGAGTTTCCAGCACCGGGATTTATTGTGATTTCGGCTGCCCCTCGCGCCCGCCTTTGCGGAGGAATTTGCGGATTTTTGCGGCTGCTGATGAGGCCGAGGCGGGCGGATATCGGCGGTGCAAGCGCTGTGCGCTTCGGGGTGTCCACGCGCGGACAGGGCATGCGCCTACATAAAATCAATAGCTTATGGGTGGTTCGTTAACCGTTTGTTAAGATTTTCGCGCGATGCCGAGGCGGGGAATTTCGATGGCCGGGCAGCGGTTCATGATCGCCGTCACCCCACGGGCTTTGGCGCGTTTGGCTGCCTCGGGGTCTGTGACGCCAAGCTGCATCCAGACGGCTTTCAGCTTGGGGAAGGCCGCCAAAGCCTGATCTACCACCGCGCCTGCTTCTTCAGAGCGGCGGAAGATATCGACCATATCGACGCCGCCTTCGATCTCGGCCAAGCTGGCCCGCACCACCTCGCCCAAGGCGATCTGACCCGCCTGCCCCGGATTGACCGGAATCACCCGATAGCCATGCTGTGCCAGAAAACGTGCCACGCCATGACTGGGCCGGTGGGCATTCGGCGACCAGCCAACGACGGCGATGGTCTGCACATGGGTCAGGATGTCACGGATTTCGGCATCGGTGCTGTGCAGCATTGCAGGCTCCAGATAAAAAGACGTCCGGGGCACAGGACATACCCGTGGGCCGGACGTCAAGGTGTGGAACGAGGGACAGTAAACAGGCACCGCGAGGGTTCCAGCTCGCGTTTCTATGATATGGATGCCACAGCGGCGAATTTAAG